>CABXWC010000027.1:0-20931 GCA_902515855.1 uncultured SAR92 cluster bacterium | reverse complement strand
CCAGAGGTAAACTACCGATGCGCGAGCGCGTTGCACTGTTACTGGACCCAGATACCCCCTTTCTAGAAATCAGCCCGCTAGCGGGGCACTTGACCCTTTGCAACTTAGGCGGCGGTGCGCTCGTGGGTATCGGCATTATCTCCGGCACTGAATGCGTGATCTCTGCCAATGATCCGACCGATATGGGCGGAGCGATGACCACTGTATCTGCCAAAAAAATGATACGTGCTATCGAGATAGCTAGGGAGAATCGCCTTCCTTACGTGCAGATTATCGAATGTGCGGGTGGCGACCTGCGACGTGGTGGAGACAAAGTTGACCCAGACTATTTATTGCGCGCGGAAATGGAGCACTTCGGCGAGTCAGGAAGAATTTTTTACGATATTACTGAGCTTTCAAAACTAGGTATCCCCACGATATCGGTGGTTTGCGGGAGCTCAACCGCTGGGGGTGCTTATATGCCCGGTCTTTCCGAATACAATATTTTGATTAAAGAAGGCGCTCAAGTATTTCTCGCGGGTCCTCCATTGCTCAAAGTCGCTACTGGCGAAGTAGCCACCGCTGAAGAGCTAGGAGGTGCAGAAATGCATGCTAGCAAAAGTGGTCTAGCAGACTACCTAGCGGAAAATGAAACCGAGGGTATGCGTATGGCCCGTGATATTGTGGCTCACTTGCGTTGGGAAAAAAGTGGCTACGGATCTCGTAGGGAGGTCTCACCGCCTGCATATGATAAAGAAGAATTGCTAGGGCTGGTCTCCAAAGACTTGAAGTCACCCCTTGATATTCGCGAGGTGATCGCGCGCGTAGTCGACGACAGCGAGTTTGAGGAGTTTAAACCAGTCTACAGCCCAAGCATGGTCTGTGGCTGGGCACATATCCACGGCTTCCCGGTGGGTATTCTTGGTAACAACGGGCCAATTTTTTCAGAAACCGCACAAAAGTCCACGCAGTTTATTCAACTCTGTAACGCTCGCAACATTCCGTTGCTATTCCTCCATAACATCACTGGTTTTATGGTGGGCAAGGAATACGAGGAAGGAGGTATCGTCAAGCATGGTAGCCAGATGATAAACGCTGTATCCAACTCTAATGTGCCACATATTTCAGTGATTATCGGCTCCAGCTACGGGGCAGGTAACTACGGTATGGGCGGTAAAGCCTTCAATACCCGTTTCGTGTTTTTATGGCCGACCGCAAAGATTGCAGTAATGGGTCCAAAACAGATTGCTGGCGTGATGTCGATTGTGCGCCGCGGCCAAGCCGAACGTAAGGGCATTGAAATCGATGAAGAGCTTGAGGCAAAGATGGTTGCCCAAGCGGAGGCAGCGCAGGAGTTCGGATCGCTGGCGAAGTACGCTACCGGGCGTATTAGCGACGATGGCATCATTGATCCACGCGACACTCGCGATGTATTAGGAATAGCTTTATCAGCCACCCATTCACGTTCTGTTGAGGGCAGCGCTGAATACGGCGTTTTCAGATTCTAGGGAATGACAATGACACACATAAAAAGATTACTGATAGCCAATCGAGGCGAAATAGCTCGTAGGGTCATGCGTTCCGCAAGCAACATGGGAATTCATACCGTTGCTATTTATTCTGATGGCGACTCTAACGAGCCTTTCGTGCGCGACGCGGACGAGGGCTGGGCGCTGGACGGCATGACAGCGACCGAGACTTATCTGGATATGGATAAAGTGGTTGTTGCGGCTGAATCCAGTGGCGCTGATGCCATTCACCCCGGCTATGGCTTCCTCTCTGAAAACGCCGCTTTCGCGCAGAAAGTGATAGATGCAGGTCTGATCTGGATCGGTCCTTCTCCTAAGGCTATCTCCACTATGGGTGACAAGTTGGCGGCGAAGAACCTGATGGACAAAGCTGGTGTGCCGATCTTGCGCTCAATTGAAATCGAAGATGACACCGAACTCGCTGTGGCCGGTCAAACTGTTGGCTTTCCGGCACTGGTCAAGGCTGCCGCCGGTGGTGGTGGCAAGGGTATGCGAATCGTCAATGAGGCCTCTGAGCTGGAAGGCGCAGTTGCCAGTGCCAAACGGGAGGCGGCCTCTGCTTTCGGCGACGCCACCGTATTCCTTGAGCGTTACCTAAACGGTGCTCGCCATGTGGAAATTCAGGTTATCGGCGATTCTCACGGCAATCTTGTTCACTGCTTCGAACGAGAGTGCTCAATCCAGCGTCGCCACCAGAAAATTATTGAAGAGGCGCCGTCATCGGCGGTGTCACCTGAGTTGCGCGAGCGTATGGGCCAGGCTGGTATTCAGGCGGTACGGGCAATCAACTATGAAAATGCTGGCACGGTCGAGTTTCTTCTTGATTCCAGCGGCGAATTCTTTTTCCTTGAGGTAAATACACGGCTACAGGTGGAACACCCTGTCACTGAGGAGATTACTGGTGTTGATCTGGTGCGAGAGCAAATTCGAGTTGCTCAGGGCTATCCCCTATCGTTCACCCAGGAGAGTTTAGAGATTGATGGCCATGCCATCGAAGCTCGCATATATGCTGAAGATCCAGCCAATGAATTTTTGCCTGCAACCGGTGAAGTTCTGGCTTGGGAAATGCCTACCACACCAGAGGCTCGGTACGATTCTGGCGTAACTTCTGGCAGCAAAGTCAGCGTCAATTTTGACCCGATGCTGGCTAAGGTCACTACCCATGCTTCTACCAGGGAAGAAGCAGCATTGCGGTTGGCACGGGTGTTAGAGCGCATGCGAATTCAAGGCGTGATTACCAACCGTGACTTTTTGATTACGACCTTACGCCATCCTCGATTTTTGGCTGGCGATACCACTACGTCGTTTATCGAAGAGGTCAATCCCCCTCGCGAGCGCACTCTCAACGGATCCGAACTGCGAAATAAGGCTATTGCCGCTTCCCTATTCATTCAGTACCGTAACCGAAGTGCGGCAGATGTTTTGCAGACGCTGCCTAGCGGATTTCGTATCACCCGGATGCCGCCCGAGCGTAATACCTTTGTTTACCATGACCAGGAGATACTCACCGAGTACAGTTGCCGACGAGATGGCGACTTCAATTTCACAGTGTCGGGTGAAACTGTCATCGCACGCATTATTGGGGTGTCTGGTGACCGCTTGGAATTCGCCGCCAATGGCCGTCGTATGACTGCCACTGTAAACAATCACGGCAATCAATGGTGGGTTCACGGCGCCGACGGTGATATCTCCCTAACCCTGAAAACGCGTTTTCCAGAAATCAATGCACCCGAAGCTGTCGCTGGTGGATTGACATCACCTATGCCTGGCACCGTCATTGCGGTTCAAGTGGCACCTGGCGAGCAAGTGAGCGCCGGCCAGGTACTTGCAATTATTGAAGCCATGAAAATGGAACATAGCGTAGTTTCACCGCAAGACGGGGTAGTTAGCGAAGTGCGCGTTGCTATTGGCGACAAGGTCGAAGGTGGAGAGCTGCTTGTTGTTGTAGAAGACGACTCTGGCGAGAGCTGAAGCCATAAAATGTTTAGATGGCAATAAGGGATCCTAGACGACTTGAATTGGCGGGGCCATTAATCACATGAAAGTAATCACGGCAGGTTGCTGCAAAATTGGACCCAGTTCGGTGCCGGTATTTGGTTCAAAGAATCTATCGTATAGAAAAACTCACAAATTAGAGGTGATAATATGAAAGAACCCATTCGCATAGCCAACTGCTCTGGTTTTTATGGCGATCGTTTATCCGCCGCAAAGGAAATGGTTGAGGGTGGCCCCATCGATGTTCTCACTGGTGACTGGCTAGCAGAACTAACCATGCTGATTCTCGCCAAGACTCAGGCCAAGCATAAAGAGGCCGGTTACGCACGCACCTTCGTGCAGCAGATGCAGCAGGTTGCTGCGACCTGTATAGATAAAAGTATCAAGGTCGTTAGCAACGCTGGTGGACTCAATCCCAAAGGCTGTGCAGACGCCGTACAAGTGTTGCTAGATGAGCAGGGAATCAATGCAAGAGTTGCTTGGATAGATGGTGATGACCTGATGAACCGTTTGCCCGAATTAAAGGCCACTGGTAATAGGTTTGAGCACATGGATACGGGTGAAGCACTGGGTGAACAGGATATGCTCACCGCCAATGCATATATCGGTGGCTGGGGCATCACCGAGGCTCTCAATCGCGGTGCGGATATCGTGATAACTGGCCGAACCACTGACGCCGCCATTGTCAGTGGCGCCGCAGCATGGCACCACGGCTGGAAGCCTGGTGATTACGATCAATTGGCTGGTGCTATCGTCGCTGGTCACGTGATCGAGTGCGGCTGCCAAGCAACTGGTGGTAATTATAGCTTTTTCAAGGAGGTCCCCGGGCTGGAACACCCCGGCTTCCCTATAGCAGAAATTGCAGCCGATGGCTCTACTGTGATCACCAAGCACGAGAACCACGGTGGCCAGGTAAGTATTGGTACTGTCACTTCGCAACTTTTGTATGAGGTTGGCGCTCCCGAATACAAGAACCCCGACGTCATTAGCAGATTCGATACCATTGAGCTGGAAGAAATTGCTCCAAATCGAGTGCGCATTTCCGGTGTCCGCGGCGAACCGGGACCGGACACACTGAAGGTCTCAATGAATTACAATGGTGGCTGGCGCACTGTAAGTTCGATGGCATTGACCGGCCTCGATATTCAGGAGAAGGCAGACTTATACGAGCGTGCTTTATGGGCCCAGTTTCCCATGGGAAAGGACAGCTTTGATGAGGTCAAAGTTGAACTGATTCCCGGCGTTACCGATCCGCGAAATAACGAAGAACACGTGCATGAACTGCGTATTGTGGTTAAGAGTAGTGACCCAAAGCTCGCTGGCAAGGCCTTTTTCCGAGCAGGTGTTGAGCTGGGACTGGCCAATTACCCCGGCACTTGCGTTTTGCCTGGTAGCAGTCAGGTGTTTGGTGTGTGCTGGCCGACACTTATACCGGCCAAACTTGTGACTCAGCGTCTGCATATGGACGATGAGGTGACCGAGATCAGCTGCCTGCCCTGCAAAGATCCCGCTAAACTGGTAAAACCAAGCTCTGGTCCTAACGCGACAGTACCAGGTGGTCCTACTCGTCGCGTCCCGCTGGGTCTAGTTTACGGCGCCCGCTCTGGAGACAAGGCTGGCAGCGCAAATGTCGGTGTATTCGCACGCAGTGATGAGGCTTGGGCCTGGCTGGAGAAGAACCTGACAATTGAAAAACTCCAGGAGCTGATGCCAGAAGCGCGCGAACACACGGTAAACCGCTACCTGTTGCCTAGCATTCGCTCCATCAACTTCGTGTTTCAGGGCTTGTTGGGCGAGGGTGTTGCCGCCACGACACGCCTCGACTCTCAGGCCAAAGGCCTTGGTGAGTATCTGCGAGCACTGGAGGTGGACCTGCCGGAGAGCTTGTTGAGCTAGAACTATCGCGTTGCGGGATTATACAGTTCAATCCTCAGTTAGACTGAGGCTGGAGAGCGCCTGCGTTCATTACGACACGCATCACAAAGCAGGACTTGTCACGGTACCTTTTATTCCTCACTACCAGCGAAACCTTTCCTGTAGAAGATTTAGCGCATCGCAAGGATCTTGGCGAAGGCGGGACGGGCGGCGATGCGTTTGCGGTAGGCTTGAAGATTTGGCGAGGACTGATCCATAAGCTGGGCTGCCTGATAGATTGCGTGTCCGAGCATTATGTCGGCGGCGGTAAAGTCACCGACCAGATATTCCCGTCCTTCCAGCACTTCTTCGAGGGGGGTTAGGGCCTTTCCAAGCAACTTCTGCGCCTGGGCAAGCGCCACAGGATCGCGTCGATCGGGCGGGAGCAATATCTTCTGCACGACGATTATATTCATCGGCGGCATTACCATGCCCTCGCTATAGTGGAACCATTGGAGATACTCGGGGAACACTGGGGAATCCACGGCGGGCTCGAGGCCTCCGTTCTTATGCCGAGCAAGAACATACTGCGTGATCGCGCCAGACTCAAATATTTTAACATCGCCGTCTTCGAGAACTGGAATACGTCCAAGTGGATGACGTTTTCGGTGAGTGCCAGACTTTAACGAGTCTTGCGTGAATTCCAGTTTATTCAGCTCGTAGGGAAGATTGAGCTCTTCCAATAACCAGGCGATGCGTTCGGCCCGGGTATTTTTGACGAAATGCAGTTTCAACAAGGGATTTCCTCCTATTTAGTCATCAGTTTAAACGACCTAAAACAGGTCAGTTCATTATTACTAGTTTTTCTTCAAGTCTAGCGCAAACAAAGAAATTTGTCATAGGCTTAAGTTATACCTCAGGCGACTTCAAATAATCCTGCAGCACCCATACCACCACCGACGCACATAGTGATTACTACATATTTGACTCCACGTCGCTTGCCTTCAATCAATGCATGGCCTACCAAACGAGAACCTGTCATTCCATACGGATGACCAACAGAGATACCGCCGCCATTAACATTGTAGATATCAGGGTCGATACCCAAATGATCGCGACAGTAAAGTGCCTGACAAGCAAATGCCTCGTTTAGTTCCCATAGACCAATATCGCTAATATCCAGGCCTTGTTGCTTTAAGAGTTTGGGTATCGCATAAATCGGACCAATGCCCATTTCCTCTGGAGCGCAGCCGGCTACCGCCATACCACGATAAATGCCTAATGGAGCGAGTCCTTTTTGCTCGGCCAGTTTACCGTCCATCAAAATACAGGCACTAGCACCGTCAGATAGCTGGCTAGCATTGCCTGCTGTGACACAACCTCCCTCGATTACAGGGTTTAATGACTGCAGGGTTTCTAGTTTAGTACTGGGGCGATTGCCCTCATCCTGGCTCAACGTTACTTCCTCATAAGTTACTGCTTTAGTTTCTTTGTTGATGACCGCCTTAGTGGTGGTAGTAGTAATGATTTCGTCATCAAATTTGCCCGCTTGCTGCGCAGCTGCAGTACGCTGTTGCGACTGCAGAGCGTATTCATCTTGGCTTTCTCGTGAGATGCCGTACTTTTTACTGACAAATTCAGCCGTGCCTAACATTGGCATGTAAGCGTGCTCAGCCTGCGCAAGTACATTAGGATCAACTCCGGTTGCTGCCGTTTTAATATAATCATTTTGAATCAATGAGATCTGTTCTGTCCCACCCGCGAGCACCACACTCATTCCATCGACCATAATCTGCCTAGCGCCGGCAGCGATAGCCGCCAAGCCAGAGGAACACTGCCTATCAATAGTGTTTGCTGATACAGTGACAGGAACGCCTGCTGCCAATGCCGCTGTTCTGGCAATGTTGCCGGCAGCGCTGGCTGCTTGCATGCCGCAACCCATTACAACATCGTCAATCTCAGCACCGTCGATACCTGCTCGTGCAACAGCGGCTTTTATGGCCATTGCTGTCATCGTTGGGGTTTTGGTATTGTTGAACGCACCGCGAAATGCCTTGCCGATTGGGGTACGTGCTGTTGAAACGATCACTGCGTCTTTCATAGTATTTATCCTAAAGTTAACAAATAAAAAACAGCGAGCCTCCGATCTCCAGTTAGAAGCCGTTGAAGCTTGGGGTGCATAGCTCTATAAAAGACTAACTAAACATATATCGTCCGCTAGTTGGCCTTCTTACCCACCCCTGTCGCTATTGGTAAGTCAGTAAGACGATTCACTAACCATTTTCCATTAATTCCCGGATCCTCGCAGATTATTGCCAGCGATCTCAAGGATCATGAATTCCTTTTTAGTTTTTATTGCTGCCAATTAAGAGGTGTCACCGAAAATAGCAAGCTAAGCGGGGGAAGCAGTTTTGAGAAGTGAATTCTACTACTTCAGTGTCGCCTCTGTCGTGACTAGCGTCAGGGGGGTATACCCATTGCAGGTGTTCATTATAGGCCTCGTCGAGAATGACAGAGATATCTCTGGCGCTTCGTCTTTGCGAAGATTTTATTTATACGGCGACTACCTGCATCAGTAAAGACTCACAGACAAGGGCCGGCGTCTCTACACCCTCAATTTCAACGCTTACTTCGTATTTGAACAGGTAGTTTGTCTCTGTCTTCGCGATGACAGAAAGCAGTTTCCAATGGGCCCGTATGCGTTTTCCAACACGAACAGGATGCAGGAATCTCACTTTGTCGGAGCCGTAATTGACACCCATCTGCCAACCTTCTAGTACCAGCGACTTCTGAGGTCCCATCGAAGCAACCAAGGAGAGTGTCAAAAAACCGTGGGCAATGGTACCACCAAATGGTGTCTTGCTAGCAGCCTCTTCGTCTAGGTGAATAAACTGGAAGTCCCCGGTCACCTCAGCAAAACTGTTGACGCGAGCCTGATCTATCTTAATCCATTCGGATGCGCCCAAATTTGCGCCAACGTAATTTTGTATTTCAGATATAGGTATGGTGCTCATGCAGACTCCTTTGATTAAATGAAATGATTGACAGTGCGCGAACTAACGTTAAAGACAAAAGCACTTACTTTTGGTCTCATTATTGAATTGTATGCTAGGCAATAATACCACTCATTTCAATAGTTCTACCCAAGAACCTAGCGTGCTGTGAAGGTGGGATTGGAAAATAAAATTTCAGTTCAGTATACTCCGCAAACCTTATTATCTGCGAAAATTTGTAGGAGCCAAAATGACTCAAACACTCCCTAAACTCTGGCACTGTGATAATGCCCGTTCGCTGAGAGCTCTTTGGGCATTAGAGGAATTGGAGATTCCCTATGATCTGGAGGTCATGCCCTTCCCTCCGCGTTTTTTGCATAAGCCGTATATGGAAATAAACCCGCTGGGTACGATTCCTTATTTGCAAGACGGCGACACATTCATGACAGAGTCTTCGGGTATATGCCTTTACCTCGTTGAAAAATATCAGCGCCATGACTTTGGACTGAAACCTGACCACCCCGAATATGCCCAGTACCTGAACTGGCTTTTCCATTCTGATGCGACTCTAACCTTTCCGCAGACTGTTTTTATTCGCTTCCAGATTCAGGAGCCGCAGAAGGGCTTGGGGGAAGCCGGAGAGGCCTATCGCAAGTGGTATCTAGCGCGGTTGAAAATGTTAAACGCTAAACTCAAGAACAATGAATTCTTAGTAGACGGTCGTTTCACAGTAGCAGATATAGCGATTCACTTCGCGCTTTTTCTGGGTGAATTACTAGGCTTCAGCGATGCCTATGAACCGCAAACATTGGCCTACCTTCAGCGTCTTAAAGAACGACCAGGCTTCCAGCGTGCACAGCGGGCCCAAGTAAAACATGCGCCTAAGAAGTAAACGTTAACCGAGCGTATGGTTTTGGTACTACTTTTCGGTCAACCCCCTCAACGTTGCGATTCACGGTGGTGCCACAAGCAATCGACCGTAATAAAATAACACGTAGATTCTATTACTCAATAGGATCTGGTTGATTGTTGAGCAAATCAATTTGGTAATGCAGACCGTCATCCTTTGATATCTAGTTATTGTAAAAAAGTCCTTATTTTAAGCTATTTTTTAAAATGAGCTGGCCGAAAATGCCTACAATAAAGTAATGGGAAAGCCTTGAATTGAAGCTCCTTTCGAATGATCATGACCAAGACATTGGTAGACTCGGCCAATACATTTGTTGTGATGATCTCCAATTAGAATTCAAAGAATGCCTCATATACCTTTGGAGCGCTGGTGATATTCTATGCCAGAGCTCGGGGCCTCATGGAAAATAGTCAGTCAATCGTCTGTATAGGATTCTATAACAATATAAAGGGCCTAATGTATGTCCACACGGATTCCATTGGTTGACTATCCTAGCCTGAGAGGGAAACCCCATCTCACTGGGAATGAAGGTCACATTGGGCACCTATCCAATGGGTAAAGGCGATCATGGCATTCAAACCATCGGTTTTGGGTTTGAGCGGGCAACATGATAATTCCCAGCCAATTGATTTACGTTGAAAACTGAGTAAGGAATATAAACATGGACGACAAATTAGCTTTTCCAGGGCGACTAGGCCAGCCGGACTTGGCTTTGCCTTTTGATTCCCGTTTGGATCCGAGGCTTCGGCAAGCATTTTTGGCAATACCTGATGCGACTGAAACTATGCAAAATGCAGGTGTTGATGGCAACTCTTCCTATGAGGATTGCTTAGCCCACTGCGCGATGATGGAAGCTGCTCAAATGCAGATGTTCCCCCCAGAAGTAGTGGTGCCCGCGGATATCTCTAGGTCCACTAAGTCAATCACGGGCATTGATGGCAACGAAATACTGCTGCACATTCATCGGCCCAAAAAAACTTTTAGTGACTTACCATGCATTGTCGACTTGCATGGCGGGGGTATGGTGATGTTGGGCGCCAATTTTCCTCCGTTTGTGCGATGGCGGGACAGCCTTGCGAGCGCAGGTATAGTCGTTATAGGTGTAGAATTTCGCAATGCGGGAGGTATGCTGGGTAATCATCCATTTCCGGCAGGTCTTGATGATTGTTCAACATCTGCCCGATGGGTATATTCTCAAAAGCGAAAACTTGGAATTTCTACGCTGATGCTATCAGGGGCATCTGGTGGCGGCAATTTATCACTTGCTGCCACCTTGAGAGCTAAGCAGGAAGGATGGCTTTCTGAAATAGATGGTGTCTATGCAATGTGTCCTCACATATCGGGAGCTTATGCGAGTAAACCCACTGGTCTTCTCTCTCTTCACGAGAATGACGGTTATGTTATGAATCTCGATGAGGCTGCGGCAATGGCCAAACTTTACACGCCCGACCCCAGTGATGCATTAAACCCGCTGGCTTGGCCTTACTATGCAAATGTAAGTGACCTTGAAGGACTTCCTCCTCATTTTATATCCGTTCACGAACTTGATCCGGTTAGGGATGAGGGCATTGCCTATTTCCGAAAATTGCTCAGCGCCGGAGTATCGGTATCTTGCAGGACGATCCTAGGCAGCACGCATGGGTCAGACATTTTGTTTCGTGATATGGCGCCCGATACTTACATGGAAACAGAAAGGTCGGTGATTGGATTTCTGAAATCGCTATCTCAATGACATTAGGTCAATAATGAGGCTGTAGACCAATATTCAGTGTCGAGGGAGATACTTGAATTTAGAAAAATAGCCGGACCTTCTACTGTTCAAGTTTTAATTATAAACTGGTTGTTTCATGGACTCTGCAAAAAAAGACATTATCATCTACGGAGCAGATCACTCAAGCTGGGTGCAGGCCGTGCTTTTAGGTCTCCATCTGAAGGGAGTTGAATACAAGGTGACAACCTTCCCCCCGAGGAAGCTGTTTAACCACTCAGGTATTCTGATGCCCGCCCAACTTGGGAGTGATGGCACCTGGATGCTTCAGTCGGCGGACATTCTAGAGCAGCATGGTTATGGACGACTGGAACGGGAAGAATTGATTGCTCTGCTGAAAACACTCTGGGGTGGCTTCAACCGCATTGATAGTCCTTTCCAATTCTGGCGCCAATGGGGTTGGATTCGCGATGAAAATGACAATGTCCTGATACGTCTATCTAACTTCTTCCGTCGGCCATTTGTCGCATTAATGTTCTATATTATTCTTCGCCAAATTCCAAAAAAATTATCAGCTCTGAACGACGGCTCAAAACAGCGTGTGAAAAAGATACCTTCGACCGCAGATATGTGTGCTGCCTATCGCGACTGGCAGGACAAGCTTCTCGAGTCACCGGGCCCATTTTTAGACGGCGAAAAACCAGGTTTACGCGACATTTATCTTTTTGGCACTGTTCAGTTGTATGCGAGTATTCCCGTACCGATGCTATATGTTTTGATAGAAAGCTCCGATCTGAAGCAACTTCGCAATTGGATTTCAGCCATGGAGCATGAGTGTAAAGCCTACAGACATCTGTATTCCAGGCAATACTTCTCCAAGAATGGTCCAGCCCCGTTGCGCGCAAGCGCATTTGAACGTTTAGTCTTTTGGCTTGGTACTGCAACTGTGTTAATCACAGCACCTCTCAGTATTTCCTTTGCTGCATACAAACTTCGACAGGTGCGAGAACGACGCCTGATGAATCAACCCTCTCGCGTTTAGTTGCGAAAGCCGCAAGAGGGGGCGTTGAAATCCATCGGTTCAAAAAAAGGCGCTACTACAAATTAGTTTCAGTGATGTAATTATTACGATATTTCATTCACTGATCTTCCACTCGGGCAAGATAATTCTATTGTCTTTCGCATATTGCTCCCAATGCAAAATCAGCTCTTTTAGCTTTCCGGGCTCCGCTACCGCCAGGTCAGTTTGCTCTGAAGGATCATTTTTTATATTGTAAAGTTCCCATTCAACTTTGGAATCGCTTTGCGCCATAGGATTTACCGGCCTCTGAGTAATCTTCCAGTCTCCCTGCTGGATAGCGAGGTTGGAAAAAATTTCCCAGCCCATCACATAGTCTGCATCATGGACCTGATCTGTTTCACCTGATAAGAAGGAATACATTGATTTACCTTGGATTGGTGCCACATCCCGCCCTTTATAACGTTCACCCGGATGAGCTGTGCCTGCAAAGTCCAGTAAAGTCGGCATCACATCCTTGACAGAGATAAATGTATCGCTAACTTCACCCTGCCGTTTGATTCCTGCAAAGTGAATAAAAGCGGGGACTCGAATTCCTCCTCCACTCGTGAGGCCCTTAAAACCTTTATAGGGCGCACTGCCAGCTCGGGCCCAATTTGGGCCATACCAAACTAAAGAGTTTGCTTTGCCCATGTTCTGGAAACTGTTGTCGCAACAGTCACTTAACCAGTTTACAAACATAGGCAAGTCGCTCATGCTCCCCGGATCAGCACCATTATCTGACATAAAGATAATTAAAGTGTTGTCTCGCTCCCCAATACGCTCTAGATGCTTTAACAAACGCCCTGTATGAATATCCATATCGTCAACCATGGCAGCATAAATCTCCATTCTACGCGCCTCGTATTGTTTTTCCTGATCGCTCAGAACATTCCAGGCCTTTTCACCCGGCAGACGATGCCATTCTTTCGCTCCTTCAGGCATCAGTCCCTTAGACTCAAGCCCCTCCATACGCTTCCTATAGAGCACGTCATAGCCTGCGTCGTATACACTCTTATATTTGGCGATAGAGTCTTCTGGCGCCTGCAACGGCCAGTGTGGGGCAGTGAATGCCAAGTAAGCGAAAAAAGGGCGATTCTCATTTTTGTTTGCTTCGGTGTAATCGATCAGCTTGTCTACATAAAAACGGGTTGAATAAAAGTTCTCAGGGACCTCAACGAGGTTTCCATCTTCCCGGTATCGCGCTTGGCCAGGCCCCACTGCTGCTAACATGTCAAAATGCCCCGCCCCACCATCCAACAAGGCGTAAGACAGGTCAAAGCCCCGGGCCATTGGACTGTTATGCTCCTCTTGGCCCAAGTGCCATTTACCCGCCATGTATGTACGGTAGCCTGCATCCTGCAGCAGGCTGGGAAGTGATGCGACACGTTCGTTTAAATAGCCTTCGTAGCCAGGTCGGCCTCTAAGATTAGGCGGCATCGCTTCGGCCATAGCGCCTAAACCTGCTATGTGGTTATCGGTGCCTGAGAGCAACATTGCACGGGTGGGCGAGCAAGTTGGGGCAGTGTGAAAATTACTTAGCTTCAAACCGGATTCAGCAAGATCATCAAGAGTTGGGGTGTTGATTTCGCCGCCGAAACTTCCAAGATCGGTGTATCCCAGGTCATCAGCTACAATCAACAAAATATTAGGTCGGTCATCCGCATTTGAGCTATGAAGACTCGAGCTAGCTGCAACGGCTATCGTTTCTGGCAGTTCTTTTTCTGTGCAGGCGGCAAGAGTTAACATTGTTAAAAGTGTTAGCAGTCGCCCCTTCGACAAGCACCATTCAATCAATTGCATTTTATTTTATCCTCTCGTATGAAATTGAACTCCACTACGTCAGGCTCGCTGCTATAGTGCTCAGCGTTAAGCGGCGCATCAATTGCTTGTTTTCATTGTAGGCCTCACCAGGAATTGCCGCCAAGTCACGTGCAATGTTGATAGAGTGCGATATAACTTTATCTGGCGCAACGGCATGATCCAAGTAACCAACGGTAACAGCTTCCTTTGCCTGGTAAAGACGCGCTTGCAGAACAGCCTCAACCAGGCGTTCTCGAGCCAGACGGGCTTCGGCGACCTCCAGACCAAAGATGGGTAGTGGCAGATTGATTGCTGTTTCATTTAGACCAAAGTGATAGTCGCCGAGCGCCCCAACTCGGACATCGCAGCCCAGCAGAAATAGTGCACCGAGGGCTATTCCATGACCAGTCGCTGCTGCGATTATGGGCTTGGGGAAAGAGTAAAGACGGTGTACCATCCAACCCCCGCGATTACCCAGAGCAGCTCTCTCCTCGTCACTACCACTTTTCATTATCTTCAAATCAAAACCAGCACAAAACAAACCAGGTCGTCCTGCAAGGACGACAGCCTTGGCTTTTTGCTCAGCCTCATTTAGCACATTCTCGAGCGCTTCCAAAATCGTATTTGAAACAGCATTTGCCTTGCCGTCATCCATAGTAATGAGAGCAATGTCTTCGCTGATATTAAGAGATACAGACATAAGTTTTCCTTAAAGTAAGTGATTGTTAGATATAGTGACAAGGCCACACGATATCGATAGTCCTTGGGCTCTACGAAGAAATTATTATTGTCACGTTGACCACTAACGCAACCACACATGCAAATAGGAGAGGGTTAAACCACCATACATCAAACAATGTTTTGGATTTTAAAACAGACGTCAATGAATGCGGGAATAAATCAGAAAGATCGGCAAGCACGTTAGTCTTGTCCCAGGTAGTGGCGACTTCTAATAAGACCTCACAGTTCCTTTGATCTTTAACTAACCAATCAACCAAAGCACTTTGGTCTTCTTCAGTTAGGTCATTATTATCGAGTCTTAGAATCCACCGGGTTGCCGCATCTAAACGTTCTTCATCGCTGTTGATTGAAACCACACTACTCATTTCATTGATCCTAGCTGCAGGTCTTTCTATGTCGTTTGTCAGTGCTTTGACCGCCATTTGGCGATATAGAGCCTATGCCCTTATTTCGACAATATTGCACAACTTTTTTTGTTGCACTTACAATATGTGACTCTACTGTTGACTGACTAAGATCCATTTCAAGCATAATTTCTTTCAAACTATACCCATAAACTTTTTTTAAGAGAAACGCTCGCCGCGATTGCCTTGGTAACTCTCGTACGCATGAGCAAAAAAGTCCAAACTCTTCATCTGAAGCAATCTGGCCGTAAGTAGGATCATTTTCTTGGGTGACAATATAATCCATATTATCGACACCTCCTGTAAGGCGTGTTTCAGCACGTTTTAAATGATCAAGAGCCAAATTCCTTGCCGTGCGAAAAATAAAAGACTCAGAGTCTTTTATGTCGGTTCTATTATTAACTTTGCTTATGCGTATGTAAGTTTCTTGGAGGATATCTTCGACTTCTTTGGTTGGCACCATGCTAACAAGTAACCTTGATAGCCGAGCTTTCAAATTAATAAACACCTTTAAAGTGTCGCTTGATCTCACTAAATTATTCCTCTGATGCGCTCCCAAAATGGATGAAGGCTCTTTACAACGAATCCCTCAGCTTAGACGATTAAGTAATCATTTTCCATGAGCTTGAAAGTAAATAAGTTTAAGCTGAATATCTGATCCAGAGCCTCATTACTAGTTTTTAGGAAGGCAGGTGATTGAATTACAAAAGCAATTCTAAACAACCAATCTTGATTTCAGAACCATTTTAAGACTAGACGAACATGATTTCATTGATATCGAAGCTAACTGATTCAATCTGATTAAAAATCTCTAGCGGAGGTCCATTATCTGACTAATCCTGAGCAAATAGATATTTATAAGTAATCGTGCTCGGGTCTTGCCTTTGAAGTGGTTTACTGGTCTAAGTATTTCCGATCTAGATCTGCAATGATGGATGGGAGAGGAATTTAGCGGCAAAGATAGTGCTGGTAGGTCTTAACGTTGATATTCGGAAATTCATGGAAAATAATCAGCCAATCGTCTATTGAGGGAATGTCTATAAGTTTTATAGCCTTCTATTGCTTTAACAGTTAGTTGAGTAATATACTTTGGTATAACTTACTATAATCAAGATGTAATCTAAGGGGGAAAATTATGAAGAATAAAAGTATCCATAGCATTTCCGTCCTGGCATGCGCTGTTGGAATGGTGCTTTCTGGGGCTGCAATTAGTGCTGAAATTGAAGAAATTGTCGTTACGGGACTCAAAAAGACGTCCTCCGTGATGGAAACTCCGAGTGCGATCACTGCACTTACTGGAGATGATTTAGCGGCGCGTGGAATTACGGATTTGACTGAACTGCAGTTTGCAGTTCCTAGTATGCATTATGGTCAAAATTTAGGTAATAAAACAATATCGATTCGAGGTATTGGTGAGTTCAATAACCAGCCTGGAGTCCTGGTAACTATCGACGGTGTTGTCCAGTCCGCTGGAACAAGCTCGCAATTGTCTCAGTTGGATTTGGAAAGGGTTGAAGTCTTGAGAGGTCCCCAAGGAACTCTATATGGACGAAATTCTAATGGTGGTGCAGTTAACTACATTACGGCCAAACCTACAGATGAAGTATATGGCCGCGTCAAGGTAGGCGCAGCTACTTATGATCATACCTCAGTAGAGGCTGTTTACAGTGGGCCCATTACAGACTCTGTTGGAATACGCGTTGCAGCTAGCCATCTCGATATGGGTGAGGGCTGGGTAGAAAACTTAATGCCCGGTTTTAATGATCATATGATGGGAAAGAAAACAAACTTACGGCTGAACTTAGTAGGACAGGTGAGTGAGAACCTGGATGCGCATCTCTCTGTTGGGCGAAGCACGATGAGTGGGCCGATGGATCCGCATGCAATTGTAAAAGAGCATTTAGAGTATGCAAATGCACGAACTAACTTACCGATTGAAGGTACGTTGGTCACAGAGGAACCATGGAAAATATATAACAATGGGAACTCTGACTCTGATCGCCAGTATGATATGCAGAAGCTAACCCTGAATTGGGAATTGGATAACGGTATCATGATCAAATCAATTACAGCCAATCAAAATTGGGATGATGAATTTGAGGGTCCAGCGGATGGTTCATCGGTAGGTCTTTTCCAGCGATATATGAAAACTTGGACGGATACATTCACTCAAGAGATCAATATATCGGGTGGGAACGATAAATTAACCTGGATTGCTGGTATGTATTACATGGATGATGAGAAAAGTCGAGACTTTATTATTAATTTACCCATACCTGCTTTTTTCCCGATGCCTGGTCGCTTCGAGATATTTCAGCAGCAAAATGATACAGAATCTAAGTCCGCGTTCTTTGATATGACTTACTCAGTTTCAGAGGATATGCGTTTAGGCTTTGGATACCGAAAAACGGACGAAGACATGCATGAGCAGCACTCCAGGCAGATTTTCTTTACAGGAATGCCTGATCCTATAATGGATCTTTGTGGTGGAATTGTGGAGACTATCTGGTCTGATTCTGCGAATACAGGAAGAGTATCTGTTGAGTATGATACTTCAGATGATGCTATGGTTTATGGAAGTTACTCTGAGGGGTTCAAAGTAGGTGGAATAAATGGAAATGATTGTAATCCTCCATGGGATCCTGAGACAGTTGCATCATATGAGGTGGGTTATAAGGCTACCCTAAATGATGGTGCGGCTACAGTAAGTGCAGCTGCTTTCCACTATGATTATTCGGATTTTCAGGTTGCTCAGGTTATCGGAATTGTTGGAATTATAGTAAACGCCGGCGATTCAACGATAGACGGATTTGAACTTGAGGTGAACTCAAACATAGGGGATGACTGGACATTAAACGCAGGATTTACTTATCTTGACTCAGCTTATGGTGATTTCTTAAATACTGACGCTTTACAAGGCGCTGCCGGAGTTCTACAAAATAGAGGTAATCCGCTTAATAAGGCTCCAAAGACGAATCTTAATATTGGCATTGTCAGAAATGTGACATTCGATAGTGGTGCGAGTCTAGCATTAAGTTTGAACACCTCTTATCGTTCCAGAACGTATTTCCGAGAGTTTGGTCAGATAGACGACTCGCAGGCGGCGTATACGGTAGTGAACTTAAATGCTAATTTTGAAACTGCAGATGAGCTATTAACAGGGCGATTCTTTGTCAACAATGCAACAGATGAGGCTTATGTTACAGACCTTTCTACAGGTGACAGTCAGTATGGCCGTCATGCTTCTTGGGGAATGCCGCGACATATTGGCATAGAACTAACTCGGCACTTTGGTAAGCGATAGACGTTATCGTTAAAAATTAGCCAAGCATATTCGTTATTGGGTATGCTTGGTTTTTTTTTGAAGGTCAATTTGTGTGGGAAATCACTTAAAGAAAAAATTTTTACGGCCATTAGGTCGGAGAAGGTTTATCGGATCAGCGATAACGTCACTTTTAGGCGCATTCGCAGTTCTTAAAGGAGGTCTTGTGACATCATCTGAACTTAAAAAGTCAAAAAGTAGTGAGCAAGTATTAGATTTTAAATTACCTGGAAAACTGGGAAATCCAGATATGTCGATGTTAGATGATCCACGACTAGACCATAGAATTAAGAATGCGTATATGGCCAACCCCGTGCTTCCGATGCCGCCGCCGGTAGAGCTTACCGTTAATCCTTCATATGAAGATTCTGTATTGATGGCTCACTATATGGATGATATGTTAAAAATGAAGAATGCCCAGCAAGAGGCGGATATGCCCTCCTTTCCCGATATAATTTCATCTTCACAGGTCATTAGGGGCGAGGACAGAAATAAAATTACCCTTTATATTGATAGGCCAAAAAGGGTGACTGGCAAAGTTCCCTGTCTTATTCATTTTCACGGAGGAGGAATGTCATTCTCCTCTGCAAAGGCTCCTTTGTTTGTTCGGTGGAGAAAATCATTGGCCCAGCAAGGTATGTTGGTTATAGGTGTTGAGTTCTTGAGCGAAGCTTTGTTTCCTGGTCATCATCCGTTCCCAGCGGGTTTAAATGATTGCGCATCTGCCGTTAGATGGGCACATAGTAATAAAGCGAAATTAGGGATTTCCTCAATTGTTATCACAGGAGAGTCGGGTGGTGGAAATCTAGTTATTGCAACAGCTATTAAGGCAAACAAAGAGGGATGGGTTGATGAGATTGATGGAGTCTATGCGTTGGCGCCTATGATATTAGGAATATATGGCCCAGATTTACCACCTAATTTACCATCTTGGAGAGAGAATTACGGTTATATGGGAACTCGGCCGCTCGTAAGGATGCTAACTAAGGTATATGACCCAAAGGATGAGCATGAGAAAAATCCTTTAGCATGGCCATTCCACGCGAAAGATAAGGATTTACGTGGATTGCCACCACACATAATAGTTAATTATGAGTTGGATTTAATACGTGATGACGGAGTTGTTTTCGCGCAAAAATTGAGAGCGGCTGGTGTTGAAGCAACTTCTATTATTATCAATGGCGCCGATCATGTTCCAGAGATAGCTATGCCTGGCATAGTCCCTGAATTGACGCGTGACACGTTAGCATCAATAACGGCATTCGCTCGGGGCGTTCAGTCCCGTCGTTAAAAACAGTTGCTCAGTACATTTACATTGTTTGGTTTAAAATTGCATCATTTAATTATAGCTTGCTATAATTAAATGCACTTTTGTATAAATAGAAGGAGTTGTTCATGATTAAATTTGTTGATCCTAGAGGTAGAGTGGCGACACCAATTGAGCCATATGTGCTGTCTAAAAGTGTCCGAGAAAATAAAGGCGAAGGAATAACTATCGCTTTACTGGCCAATGGATTCCCAGATTCGGAATTATTTTTTTCGAAAGTTGGTGAAGCTATAAGAAAACGATTACCAAAAATAGATACCAAACTTTGGAACAAAGGTAATGCGGGTAATCCGGCGAATGAACAAATGTTAAATGAAATCACAAATGAGTGTTCAATTGCTATAGCTGGCTATGGGCATTGAGGCAGTTGTACAACCGGCACCGTGCGTGACGGACATAACATTGCCAGAAAAGGATTACCTGTGGTATCCCTCGTAACTGAAGATTTTTGGGAACAAGGTAATTTTGTGGCTAAATCTCTCGGCATGCCTGATCTTCCTAGGGTCAAGTTACCTCATCCCGTTGCTGGGCTTGGAGAGGCAAAAATAACCGGGATTGCAGATTCTGTTGTAGAAACAATTTTAAATAGTTTTGAGAATGAATGATTTTTTAGAAGCTGAAAACGAAGAACAGGCGTTAGAGCAACTGCATGAAATGGATTGTACAGATGGCCTGCCTGTTGTTATTCCAACTGTTGAGCGAGTAGATCGCTTTATAATAGCAAGCGGCATGGACAGTGATATGGTGCTTGGGGAGTTAGGTCCAGGGATGGGCATTGCCACAGTAGAAAAAGTTGCCACAGCTGCGGTAATGGCAGGATGCAAGCCTGACTATATGCCTTTGGTTGTGGCAGCAGTTAAAGCTGCATCAGATCCATCTTTTGATTTAACAGAGTTACAAGCAACAACCCACTGCACTGCGCCATTAATAATTGTAAACGGACCAGCCCGTCATAATTGTGGTCCTGTCGCTTCGGGTTATGGTGCACTTGGGCCCGGACATCGAGCTAATGCCAGTATAGGAAGAGCGCTTCGATTATGCTTAATTAATATAGGAGGCGGACGACCTGGTGTTTCAGACATGGCAATTCATGGGCATCCTGGTAAGTTTACTTATTGTATTGCAGAGGCAGAAGAAGAATCCCCTTTTGCTCCATTGCATGTCAGTTTGGGTTATGAAGAATCCGACAGTGTTGTAACTTTGTTAGGATGCGAAGCACCGCACTCGGTACTGTATAGTGACAATGCAGACGATCCTGAGGACGCGGAGAAGATGCTTCACATAATATCTGTTGGCTTGGCGAATTTGG
>CABXWC010000026.1:0-20945 GCA_902515855.1 uncultured SAR92 cluster bacterium | reverse complement strand
ATTTACCGATTTTATTTTTCTCACTTTATAGGGTTCGATAAGCATTTGTCCCGGCAGCACGATCGACAGATACTGATCTGATGCGATTGCATTTGTTCCTATACATGTCCCCACAGTTGTTGCTATCAAACCGCCAGTTGATTTCACCTTTGACAGAGGTGCTCTTATTAATCTTTCTAATAAACCAGCCTTACTCATTGCGCCTCCAAAAGCCATAGCAGTTATCACAAGGCCGACAACGGACATCATATTTACCATTCCACCTTTGCTAATAAGATCATCATAAGCTTGATTTCCAGTTGAGGATTCAAAGCCAATAAATAATGCGTTCATTAATTCTCTAAATATTAAAGCAACAGCATTTAAGTCTGTTGTCTCTTGTTTTTCAAATATCATTTCCATCTGAAATGTAATCGCAAATAGACAACCCAAGAAAGTTCCTACTAACAGCGTTAAGAGTGCGGGTACCTTTTTTCGTGCCATGTAAAAGAGAGCCAATAATGGGATTAACATTAAAGGACTTATTTTAAAATTACTATTGAGTTGATCTTGTAGGATGAGAATGTCGCTAATAACAATATTAGAATTGTTGGTTAATCCTAAGAATAGGAATATTGATAATGACACTAGAATTGCAGGTACCGTGGTCCAGAGCATATGTTGAATATGATTGAATAAATCGGTTCTAGTTACAGCAGCGGCAAGATTTGTAGTTTCTGATAAGGGAGAGAGTTTATCTCCAAAGTATGCCCCAGAAATAATTGCACCCGCCGTAATTGCCAATGAGACATCAAGAACCGTTGCAATGCCAATGAGTCCAATTCCAAGGGTTCCAGCCACTGTCCATGAGCTTCCTATGCTAAGGCCTAACATTGCACAAACAATACATGATGTAATGTAGAAGTAGTCTGGAGACATAATCTGGACACCATAGTAAATCATGCTTGGCACTGTGCCTGAGATAATCCAGCTCCCTATTAGTGAGCCAACAGTTAAAAGAATTAAAACTGCCTGCATCGAGACTTTTATCGTTTCGATCATGCCTTGCTCCATTTCTTTCCAGGAGTAGCCATTTTTCATTCCCATAAAGGATGCAAAGGCCGCTGCAAATATCAAGGCTACTTGATTTGGTGTTGATTCATCCTCATAGACAATGGCAAAGCTCACAAGCAATATCATTAGGAATAAAACCGGCAAGATAGCATCCAACAGAGATGGACTCTTTTTTTTATTAGTTCCTATAACCATGAACGCAGTTTCCGGTATTGAATGATATTAGTCGCTTAAATCGTTCGATTCTTTTTTTGTGACAAAACTATATGGCTTAATGTTTGTTTAACACCCTCAAGCGAGGCAATTTGATCAATCACAATATCAAGATTCTGAGTCGTGTTCTCGGTTATTTTGGCCATCAAATCATATTGCCCGCTTATTGTGCAGAGCATATCTAGTTGTGGGACTTTCTGCAATTTTCTAACAATTTCTGATGTACGTTGAGACACAATAGAAATCATTATATAAGCGCTTATTTGTTGTTGATTAAAATTTGGATTCAACCTAATTGTATAGCCTTGAATTATTTCTCTTCGCTCAAGGTTTTCTATTGCATGCTGAACGGTTGCACGACTTGTGCCAAGTTTTTTTGCCAGCTCTGACACAGATTGCCGGCTATTATCTTTGAGAAGATTAATTAATTCTTTGTCTTTTTTCATTATGAAACTTATTTTTACATATTGATAAGTATTATTTGACAATATTATACATATGAAACTCTTTTTTGACATATTTTAGGTATATTATTGTTATTAGAGGTGAAAAAAATGGCGCAAAATAAACAAAACTATGATTTAAACGAGGTTTTGGAAATTAGATCTCAAATTGACAAAGATTTAAGAGATCAGGTTGCGATGTGTTCTTCTTTCCTGAAAAGCTATTCCTCACCTTTGGTCATAACTTCTAAAATGCGACTAAAGAACAATGCGCGTCGATTTATGAAAGCAATGCCCTCTGTAACACCGCACTATGCTGTTAAGGCCAATCCAGATAAAGAAGTTTTGAGAATCTTGATGCAAGAGGGTGTTAATTTTGAGATTGCCTCGGTTGCTGAATTGAACCTTTTGATGGACTTAAAAGTGGATCCAAAATCAATATTATTCTCGAACCCTATCAAATCGCCCAAGGCTTTAAAGGAATCTCTTTCCTATGGAGTGGAATGGTTTGCGGCTGACACGCCAGAGGAAGTAATAAAGATTGCTGAGATTGACGATTCAGCAAGGATATTTTTAAGAATAGCTGTGAGCAACGAAGGATCTATGTGGCCTTTGTGTGAAAAATTTGGATCGGAAATGAATGCGGTTCAAACACTTATTACTGCGGCTAATGATAATAATGTATCCATTGAGGGCGTTTCTTTCCATGTTGGCTCTCAATGCTCAAATATAAGTAATTGGCTCGATGGTATTAAAAGCGCTGTAGATATTCTTTCTTTGCTGGAAATAGCAGGGATGAGACCCACTTTGTTAAATATTGGAGGTGGATTTCCAATACAGATGTCAGAAAAAGATCCCTCAATCGAAGAGATAGGATCAAATATAAACGAAGCGCTGAAATCTTTACCTGCTTCTTTAAAAGTCGTAGCCGAACCAGGGAGATATTTAATCGGATCTGCCGGTTGTTTGGTAACTCAAATCATTGGGATGGCTACAAGAAAAGGCCATAAATGGATTTATTTGGATTCAGGATTTTACGGGGGCTTAATGGAGATGGCAGAGTCATTTCCAACTAAGCTGATTAGCCAAAGGACTGATGAATTGTCGGATTGGATTTTAGCGGGCCCCACCTGTGACTCGATAGATGTTCTCGGAAAACAAAAATTACCTAAGAGCACTCAGACAAATGACTTAGTCTTTATTCCAAATTTGGGAGCGTATTGTACTACTTGTGGAACCGATTTTAATGGTTTTCCTCCACCAAAATTAGTCTTAGTCGAATAAGTGATTGATCGTTTTTTATTTCCGTTTGGATCAATGAACTCTGAATAAATTTTACGAAAAATGACCGGCCTTAAATATCATTTTTTAACAGCAGGTTGAAGTTCATTTGTTATGTTAGGAAAATGAAATAATGAATTCAAAAAAATCAAAAAATTACAATTCTGTTCAAACCCCTCTGCCTGACGCTGGCATGTTTTTGTATGGAAAACCAGAGTATTTAAGTCCAAAGACTCATCAAAACTTAGGATGGAAAAATCCAGAAAAACCTTATGCTTTTGCGAAAAATATTAATTCGGCACCTATCGTTGCCTCTGAGATTCCATCTGCACAAAAGCATTATCCTATTATTTTTCCTGATCTGGAAAAAGGTGGCCCTATTGCAGTTTTCTCAACTGAAGATGGTAAAAATCCCTTTGTGTCTGAGGATGGAATTTGGACAAATGGTTGTTACATTCCAGCCTATTTAAGGCGCTATCCTATCGCCACCATAAAAGGTAATGAAGAAAAAATAGCAATAATAGTGGATAGGTCGTCAGTTGGAATTATTGAAAATGCGGGCATACAATTTTTTGAGGGGAACAACCTTTCGCCATGGGCAAAATCCCTCGTTGATTTTTCAGTACAGTATGAGCAAGACGTTTATGAGACGAATTTATTTATGGAAAAGTTAAGAGAACTCGGGCTTCTCACAACGAAACATGTTGGACAAACGATTGGTGGAGAAGAAAGAGCCTATGCAAATTTCATTTCGATTGATGGCGATGTATTGAGAAATTTATCTGACAACCAGTTATTAGAGCTTAATAATCGGGGTTATTTAGCAGTCATCTTTGGTCAACTATTTTCACAGGAAAATTGGAGTAAGATAATTTATGATAACTCGGACTTATTAGACTAAAACTCTTTTTGAGCGGATGAATAAGTTTAGATCATTAATCTGAACCGCGTATTCAATAGCATTCTGATTTATACAAAAAAGCCCGGCGAGATGCCGGGCTTTTCAGTTTTAAAACCTTACTCCACTAATCGTTAGAATGAATACTTAACTGAAGCATACATTGTAGTACTAGTATCATAAGTAGTTGGATAGGTATTACCATTTCCAAGAGCGGGCCCCGCTCCAGAATATACTGGCGGCTCTTCTCCAAACAAGTTTAAAACACCTACTTTAACCGACATTGCCTCTGTCGCCTGATACATACCAACTACGTCGATGTAGTTTACTGCATCCATGGTAGTTTCTAGAGTATCACCCGTGTCGTCATTATCAGTCTCACCAAAATGTCTCCACACTGCGACAACATCCACACCCGGCATGTTAGTCGCCCAGGTTAAATTAACACGATGACGATATTCTGGGTTTGATCCCGCTCCGAGTGCACAGTTGTTACCGAAGTTTCCTGCACATGGAATTGCATCAGCTCCTGGGAACGGAACTGAGGCGAGTTTATCAAGGAAAGTACCCGCATAGTCAACAGTCATGTCACCATATTCGCCTACAGAGAATCCATACATTGCTTGAACATCAATCCCTGAAGTTTCTAAAGACGCAATGTTGATATTTTGCTGCGAAAATCCGACCCCAGTGGTACCGGCAGCCAGCGAGCCTGAAGCAGATCTTGTAATAAGATTACAGAATGCTGCATCTCCAGTAGCTAGACAATTGTCAAGAGTTACTTGGGCGGGAATACCTGATGCGACAGCGTCATCTACTTCTATACTAAAGTAGTCTATTGAGACTTCAAGACCCTCAACCATACTTGGCGTCAAAACTACACCTAATGTCATCGTATCAGATTCTTCAGGTTGTAGTCCTGGATTTCCACCTGTCAGAGATTGTGTCTGGCCAGATATAACATCCAAAATGTTGCCGTAGTTAGCTGCGGTAACACCAGTTCGCTGACAGATGTCGAGTGAAAGGATCGGCGCATTTGAAGCACATGGATCGAACAACTGAACACCCTCGCTATTTGTTCCTGCTGGGCTTAGATTTGGTAATCCAGTGTTAATTCCTGTGAACAGCTCAATTACATTTGGAGCTCTTACCGCTCTTTGATACTGAGCTCTGAACCTAACGTCACTTGTTGGAGACCAAGATACAGACATCCCGTAGGCATCAGTATCAAAGGACCCTATAGTGTCATTTCCGGAAACATCATATGAAGATGTTCTCGCTTGTGCTCGGACAGTCAGTTCTTCAGCCATTGGCTCACCTACCAGAACTGGAACTTCAACTTCTGCAAAGAACTCCATCGCTTCAACCTCGCCCTTAACTGGGAGGTCAGCTCCACCGACACCTGTAAATCCTCCACCTGGTACTTGACTGATTTCATCAGGTCTCGCATCTAACTTATCTGTTCGCATCTCCATACCAACTAACACACCTATACCAGCTTCTGTTGTAGGTAGTGATATACCATAATCACCGAGATTGGCCTGAATATCAGCTCCAAAAATGAGCTGCTCCGTAGAGCCTGAAACAATCCCAATTCCATGAATGAAGTCTATCTGCTCTTGTGTGATCATGGTGCCACCACTTGATGATCTCTGGAAAGGATTATATGGAACACAACCTGACGATTGATCCATACAAACAACATTTCCATTAGCATCTGTCACAGCAAATAGTGCTTGTTGAAGATTAGCCACTACAAAGTCATTGGTTGAAATCGACTCATCTTTTGTTTTGGATATTTGCCCGAAAGCTGTCCAATCCCAAGTGTCGCCAATGGTTCCTTCAAATCCACCAACAAATCTCATCGCGCTGTTCTCAAGTCTTGAGTTTCTTGGGCCACCTTCAACGTTTCTGTGAGATGCTGTTATGCCACTGACAACAGTGTTCGCAGCTACGTCTTCAGCTGTACACCCAAAAGTCTCCAAAAGAGAAAGACCGCTATTGCTTTGGATATAAGGATTAGCACAATTCACGCTATAAGCACCAATACCGAATGAAGCAGTTGGAGCAATTTGAGCATCTGATACGTTGGTTGTGTATCCCATATCAGCGAATGCACTCAAAGTGTCGCTTATTTCATAATTTCCAGAAGCATGAAGTTGATATCTTTCAGAGGGTCTCTGGAAAAAGTTAAAAGGTCCATAGTTGAAAGTTTGTAAAGGACCTCCAGCATAAGCAATGATGTTTCCATCCGCCTCCTGGAACCTATATCCTCCTGGACCACCAAAAAGTCGATAATTAGCAGACCCGAAACATGTGAAACCACCGTAGCTCAAGGTGCTAGAGCTCTGTCCTAGGGCACATCCAGATGAGAGTCTCGCTTGTTGAGTAATTGCAGCTCTATCTTCATAGGTCGCAAACATTGTAACATTACCTTTCCCATCTGCAGTGTTAGTGCCTATCATAGCGTAGAACGTGGACTCTTCACCGTCCGTAGCACTACCTGGAACCGGCTGGCCAGATACTTCTAGCACTTGATCCCAAAATCCACCATCATTGGCTGCATAGTTTGATAAATATTGACCGCCTATTTCCACACCTTCGAAATCATCTTTCAAGACAAAATTTGCGACTCCACTAATTGCATCAGAACCGTACACTGCCGACGCACCACCTGACACGATATCAACTCTTTCAACCATTTGAGTCGGAATTAAGTCGAGATTGGCTGACGTTATTGCAGATGATCCGTAAGGAAGTCGACGTCCATTAACTAAGACAAGTGTTCGTCCGCTACCTAGTCCGCGCAGGTTTAGTGTGGCAGTACCCGAAGCTCCATTGGACACTTCTGACGCTTGACCAGCAAAAACTTGTGGAAGGATATTAACAAAATCCTCAATACGAACATTACCCCTAAGATCTGCTTCTTCTCCACTCACACTCAAAACGGGAACCGCTCCAGCGAGGTTAGGATTTGATTGCAGACGGGATCCGGTAACAATTATTTCTTCAACTGCCTCTGCAGAGTCTTGAGCCGCAATAAATCCTGAGCCCATTGATCCTAAGAGAACAGCTGTTCCAACAGCTGTTGAAATAGCTGCGGATACTTTGTTCTTTTTCATATTTCTCTCCCAAGAAAACTAACTTATTAGTAAATATTTTCGACTTTTCAAAAATCGAGAACCGTGCTTTGTTGCTAAACTTCAATATGAACGGCAAGCCTCGTCAAACGACAAGACGTTATTACTATATTACACCTAATTTGGTGGAAATGAACCTTTTTTCGACAGTTTTTATTTAAATCATTTTAGCTGCTATTTATAAAGTTTCCACTAACTAGTTTTTATAATTTGGCTTGCATTAGTAATTAAGAGTCTGGAGTCCTTGTTTGGCTCTCCCAAGGATTAGCACGTGCACATCGAGAGTAGATTTGAGTTTAAAAATTTCTGACATTCCATTAGATGTATTTGTCGTAGTCTGTTTCTTTAACAGTCAATAATTTCATTCTTTTGTCATTGTTGCTTGCCTCACAAGAAACTAGGTCTGCATTTATTAAGTCCTTGATTATTTTTCGTGCGGTAGGAAGTGAAACATGTGTCATGAGATGTCTTTCATAATCAGACATTTTCTTATTTGGTTTATTGGAAAATTCTTTCAAAATTCGCAAATGATGAATACTTTTCGGAACAGACATTCAGTTTCGCCTTTGATTTCGAATGATTGACTACGAAAGAAAATCTAAGACCAGCTTACCTGTAAAAGATAAACGTTTCTACTCAGTTACTTAATATTTAAAAGGTTACATTTTGCAGGGACAGTTTTACATTGAACCTTCGTTGTTCTAGAGTAAACATATCTTAATCTAAGACTCTGTTTTAAATACTTTTTTTGAGATTTAAACGAGTGTTTTTTGGAGGGGAGTTTATAAAATGGAAAAAATAGAAAAAGAAGCGAGAGCTCTAATTTTGGATAAGCACCTGACTGAAATTGGAATTCCAGTATACGGGCGCTCAACCCGAATTAGAAACGACATGAAGGCAACCGCCGCAACTGTAGCTGGCTGGCTGGCGGGCTCATTACCGTCTGATTTTCCAACTGGATTAAAATTTTGTGATACTTATGGGCTGTGTCCTTGGCTATGGACTACAGGAATTTCCTATACAGGAGTGAAAGACAGTTATGACATGAAATCAATAGCGATCTATCTCCGGAAATTTGAAAGAGAGCATAATGTTTTTTTAACTAATGAGCAGTTTGATGAAGTATATGATGCATTAATGCAAAATTGGGCTGAAGGAAAGATATTCGCCCAAAGGTTAATACCTTTTTTGAAAGGGTAGGTTCTTCGCTACACTAAGATAATTTTCGGGTGGATATTCGTGAGGTTTAAGAAAACGAATTCCTCCAAAGAATTTAACACATTGAGTTTTTACTTAAATGCCTGAATTCCTGTTTGGGCTCTGCCCAGGATAAGTGCATGAACATCTGAGGTACCCTCGTAAGTGTTCACAACCTCAAGATTCATCATATGTCTCATAACTGAGTAATCATCAGAAATACCATTGCCGCCATGCATGTCTCTGGAATTTCTCGCGATATCCAGAGCTTTTGCGCAGTTGTTTCTTTTGAGTAACGAAATGAGCTCTGGCGATAATCGTCCTTGCTCTTTTAACCTTCCTGCCCTCAAACAGCCTTGGAGGCCTAATGAAATATCTGTTTGCATATTGGCAAGTTTCAACTGAACAAGTTGATTTGACGCTAATGGTTTATCAAATTGAGATCGATCTAGCGTGTATTGTCGAGCTGCATACCAACAATATTCAGCCGCGCCCAGGGCGCCCCAACTGATACCAAAACGGGCTGAGTTTAGGCATTCAAATGGTCCTTTTAAACCTGCAATGTCAGGAAGTAACTGCTCCTCACCGACAAATACACTGTCCATGACAATTTCACCTGTAATAGAAGTTCGAAGGGCTAATTTCCCCTCAATTGCTGGCGCGGAGAGTCCATCCATACCTTTTTCAAGAATGAAACCTCGAATGGTATTGTCATCAGTTTTAGCCCAAATGAGAAAGACATCTGCTATCGGCGAATTGGTTATCCACATCTTGCTGCCAGAGATACTGTAACCGCCAGCGACAGTTTTTGCTCTTGTCTTCATACCACCAGGATCAGAACCTGCATCTGATTCTGTTAAACCAAAGCATCCAACCCATTCACCAGAGGCGAGTTTTGGAAGATATCTAGTCTTTTGTGACTCACTGCCATGGTGAGAAATAGGATACATAACAAGACTAGACTGGACGCTCATCATTGAACGATAACCAGAATCCACTCTCTCAACTTCTCTCGCGACTAGCCCATAGCCAACATAGCTGATGCCAGGACACCCGTATCCTTCGATAGTCGAACCTAGTAGACCAAGTTCTCCCATTTCATTAAATATTTCTCTGTGGGTGTTTTCATGTCTGAAAGATTCAATAACTCTTGGTGCTAGTTTCTTCTGAGCATAATTCGCTGCTGTATCTCGAACAAGAATCTCTTCTTCGGTCAGCTGATCCTCAATAAAGAAAGGATCCTTCCAATCAAAAACGCCCCAATCCTTAGTCATATTTATCCTTAGATGCCTAGTTAATAAAATTATACAGAGTAATACGCAGCGGTTTGATCAAGTGATTTTCTTGCTCTTTCAATCAATAGATCAATATCTTCATAGCTACAAACAAAAGGGGGCGAGATTATCATTGAATCGCCAACAGCCCGCATCACAAGATTATTTGCGATGCAGAATTCACGGCAAATACCTCCAGCCTTCTGATCAGGCTCCAACCGTTCATTTGTAATTTTATCTCTTACTAATTCAATTGAGCCTAGCATCCCAGCGCCGCGGATATGGCCAACAATTTCATGATCAGATAATTCATGCCACTTCGACTGTAGGTAAGGACCAATGTCATTAGCGACTCGGCCCACAAAGTTTTGTTTTTCCAATATATCCAATGTCGCTAATGCTGCAGCGCAAGCGATCGGATGTCCTGAGTATGTGAAGCCATGACCAAACTCTCCACCATCTTTGGTAATGACCTCAGAGATTCTATCATTCACTAATACGCCACCAAGGGGTTGAAAACCATTAGTAACTGCTTTTGCAAAAGTTATTAAATCTGGCTTCGTATTGTATGTTTCGCACCCAAACATCGAACCTGTTCTCCCAAAACCGCAAATGACCTCATCACTGACAAATAGGATATCTCTTTCATTCAAAATTCTTTGAACTTCGGGCCAATAGGAGGAGGGCGGCACTATAACTCCACCGGCACCTTGAATGGGTTCTGCAATAAAAGCGGCAATGTTTTCTTCACCAATCTCATCAATTCTCTTCTCCAACTCTTGAGCAGCTATGATTCCAAAGTCCTCTGCCGAGTGATTTACGCCTTCCGTAAACCAATTTGGCTCAATGATGTGAGATGTATATGGCAGCGTTTCAAATTGATCGTGAACTGATTTAAACCCACCTAAACTTGCCGCTGCAATAGTACTTCCATGATATGCGTTAGATCGAGCGATGATATATCTTTTTTTGGGTTGTTTTTTTAGATCCCAATAACGTCTAATAAGCCTTATGTTCGTGTCGTTAGCCTCAGAGCCCGAGTTAGTAAAAAAAACGTGTGTAAACTGTTTTGGCGAAATTTTAACAAGTCGCTCTGCAAGTTCCGCTGCGGGTGCGTTACTACATTGGAAAAAATTATTGTAGTAGGGCAGTTGATTAAATTGATTTGCTACCGCTTGACCTATTGCTGGCTGCGTATAACCCAAACTGCAACACCATAAACCTGACATTGCGTCCAGATATTTTTTGCCATCAGTGTCATAAATATAAATATGCTCCGCTTTTTCAATAATTCTTCCTTTCGATGATTGGTATTCTTGGAAATCTGTAAAGGGATGCAGATGATAAGAGGCATCGAGATTTTTCCATTGTGACGATGTCTTTTCCTTATACATAAACTCAGGCTCTTCTGTTATTTTTCTATTTACCATTTTCTCATACAGATGTTATTTCGGCACTAAAAATTCTTGATTTTTTTTATTAAGTTTGTGGATCTTTTCCCCACCAAGTATTATCGAGACGATATGAAACAACATCTCCCAAAAATCGGAATTGTCTGTGATGTGGTTCAGTCTGGACTTAATAAATTTCATGGCGCGGGCGAAAAGTACATTAATGCGGTAGCGCACGGTGCTAATGCAATGCCAATTCTATTGCCCGCATTCGGAGATGGAGAGGACATTACTGATCTAGAAAGCCTTTATGATTGCGATGCTATTACAGATTTTATTGATGGTCTTTTTTTAACTGGTAGCCCCTCGAATATTAAGCCCGACTACTATAACGGCGACCCACATTCTAAGGGTACACTAGAGGACGTACAGCGAGATAGTTTAAGTATCGATTTAATCAAAAAATGTAGAGAAAAATCCATACCAATTCTAGCTGTATGTCGGGGATTTCAAGAGGTAAATGTCGCTTTTGGCGGCTCCCTTCATCAAAAAGTACATTCGATTAAGTCATTCTTTGATCATCGAGAGACTAAAGCGGATAACCGAGAAGACCAGTATGGTCCGGCTCACTCAATTAATTTAGTTGAAGGTGGAAAGCTACAGGAAATTACAAACGAGTCAGAGTTTTTAGTTAATTCTCTCCATTCTCAGGGTATTGCTAAATTAGCAGATTGCCTTTGCGAAGAGGCATTTTCTGAGGATGGGCTAATAGAAGCCTTTTCATGTATAAGTAACAACAGCTGGATTTTGGGTGTTCAATGGCATCCAGAATGGCAATTTGCAACGAATGATAATTCGTTAAAAATTTTCGCTGAGTTTGGTGACCAAGTAAGAAGAGCAGTCGCCCTTAGAAATGCGAAATAAATCTGACTAGTTGTCATTTTGATCATTGCTGCGCGAATAGATTTCCTTTCCATCGAACCAAGTTGAAAGTACCTTTGTTTCAGATATCTCGTTGAGCATATCTAGCGAGTCCAGCTCAAGTAAATTTTTATCTATAATTATAAAGTCAGCTTTCTTGCCAACTTCAAGCGATCCAGTCATTTGATCATGTTGGAGCATTTTTGCACCATTGATGGTATATGCGTCAATCGCATCAAAAAGACCTATCTCCTCCGATGAATTCATTATTTTTCCAGTGTCATTATTTTTTCTTGTTATAGATTTTTCGAGATTATAGAAAGGTCTGGGATCTCTAGTCTCTACAGGAGCGTCACTTCCAGCGACCAGGATTCCACCTGCATCTTGAACTGATTTAACAGGATATGAGTTTTTGTAGTAGTAATTGTTTTCATTGTACAAGTCTTCCTCAGAAAAAATGCGATCAAAGAAAGGCGATACTGTCATTAAATAATCGGAGAAGGGTTCGATCCATGAGTATGTGAAAGCAAAAAATATTTCAATATCAGAAAGTCTAGCCTTATCGTCCGGATGAATCACTTGAGCGTGACTAACGGAGAAGTTTCCCTGAGAGCTTGGATGCATTTTCTTTGCTAACTCAAATGCATCCATGGCAGCACGGAATGCACGATCTCCGATCGTATGACTATGAACATTGATACCGGCGGCATGGAGTGCCACCGTATAGTTTTTAATAAATTCCAAATCATGCTCAAACACTCCTTTGCTTTCTAAGCATTGGTTAGGATGAAATTTGTGGAGTCTAATAAAATTATCTGTGTCTAGATCAAAATATTTTTTGCACTCGGGCGCTCTCGGATCGATATATCTTTCTATTTGAACTAAATCAATACCCTCTTTTTGATAGAAAACGGGTTGAAGATAATTACTTAAGGAGGCTGCATTAGGAATCATCGGCGGCGTGGAAAGTGGATCTCCCTCAAGGACTCCATCTACGAATATTTTACCTGTTGTAAGATGAAAGTTTGGTATGTCGTTATACTTTCGCTGGAGACCTTTGATGGTGGTAATAATTTGATCTATATTAATTTCATTACCAGATAGTGTTCTAAACTCATCATAATCAGAATAGAAAGCTATGTGTAATCGGTAAGTTAAGTCAATAATGGATGCAAAATCAGCAAATTTAACGATTTCATAGTCCCGCAACGCTGCATCAAGCGCAGAGGTAATACCAGATTCAGCCAAAATTCTGGCACTATCTTTGTAAGCCTTTTCAGTTATTTCAGCATTTCCCCATAGGTTAGGGTGCCCCTTAAATATTTTTCTTGCATGCTCTTTTACTAATCCAGTCGGATCCCCATTTTCACTAACGCCAATTAATCGACTTAAATGTGAAAATTCATTGAGTACAGTTTCCCGATTTAGACCTATTTGATTCCCTGCAGAATCTGTCGCCAAATCGAGAGCATAGCTATTGACTCCACTGGTATGCCCATCATGACCAAGTAGGATTATTGGATGATTTGCGGATACGTTATCCAGTGCAACTCGCAACGAGGTATTCTCCCCAGACGGAGCATTCCCTGAGTAGTACTGCCACTGTGTGACTGAAAGCCATTCTCCATCTTTTAATTCGGCGTCTTTGATACATTTTTTGAGTATTGGCACAAGCTCATCGAGGGAGTATGGAATGACATTAAGATCACAGAACTCACTTTCAACTATTCCGGGTAAATGAATATGAACATCATGTAGTCCAGGTAAGATCATTTTGCCATCTAACTTTACCTCTCTGGTTAATTCATTTTTAAGCTTTTCAGAATCTTCTTTTTTACCAACGAATATGATTTTGTCTTTTCTAATTGCGATCGTATCGACTACATCTTGACTCTCATTGGCCGTATAAATATCACTTCCTGAAAAAATGAAATCAGCATGCTCGATATTTTCATTTGAGCAGTTGGTGAGAACTGCTAGAGCGAGAAATGATAAAAATATTGATTTCATAGCATTAATATTCATTGGAAGTAATAGAACTTTTTATAAGAATTTGTCATGTTGAAATAAGATAGTCAATAAATTTAATACTATTTTGTAATTGTTCTGATTATAGTCAATACTTGCTAATATCCACTTAGAATCAGACACTTATGACTAATGACGCCCCGTTGAAAGAATTCCTAGAGAAATACCCAGGCATCGAGATTTTTGAGATCTTATTACATGATCTAAATGGTGTGCATCGGGGAAAATGGTTGCCTCGATCAAAAATAGAAAGCTTGTTTTCTGGGAAAATAAAAATGCCCATTAGTAGTTGCTCTCTGGATTGTTGGGGAAGAGATCAAGAGGAAATTATTACTGAGACTGGTGATGCTGATGGTATTTGTCTTCCTCACGCTCATACTTTACGAATAGTTCCGTGGGCAAAAAAGGAAACGGGACAAATTATTGTATCGATGCGAAATCAAGACAACACAGATGATTATCAGGGGGACTGTCGCGCTATTTTGAAAAAAGTAATTGATCAATATAAAGATCTTCGACTTTATCCAGTGATTGCATGCGAGATGGAATTTCATATTGTTGAGATTGAAAGAGATGGCTTTGGTATGCCAAAGCATACTCAAAACTCTTTGGATGGAAGTCCAGCCATCGGTGGGCAAGTTTATGGGATTGCCGAGATGCGGGAGGCAGAGTCATTAATGAGTGACATCATTGAGGCTGCAAAAGTTCAAGAGTTACCAATTGATGGGCTTGTTACAGAATTTAGTCCGTCTCAGTTCGAAATAAACTTACAGCACCAGTCTTGCGCTCTTACGGCCTGTGATCAGAGCAGTATGCTGAAGAGATTGATTAAAAGTATTGCAAATAAAAACAATTGCCAGGCGACTTTCATGGCTAAACCATTCGATAGTCAGGTTGGCAATGGCATGCATTTACACGCAAGTGTATTAGATGAAAGTGGTGAAAATATTTTTAATAATGGGACCGACGCAGGTAGCAAGATATTAGAAAATGCGGTTGCAGGTTGCTTAAAGCATATGAAAGAGGGGATGGCGATATTCGCTCCCAACATAAATTCTTACAGACGATTTGCACCTGGTTGTTACGCTCCTTTATCCCCAAGTTGGGGTTATGAGAACAGAACAACCGCTATTAGGATTCCCGCGGGAGATGTCTCATCGATCAGAATTGAGCATCGCGTTTCTGGAGCAGACGCAAATCCTTACTTAGTAGCAGCGACAATCTTGGCATCAGCGCTAGATGGCATCAAAAATAAGCTAGAACCCACAAAGGCAATAGTCGGTGATAGATCAAAACATTCTGACCAGTTGCCAAGATTTTGGGAGGAGTCGTTGAATATTTTCAACGACTCTAAATTCATATCGGACTATCTTGGGGTTGAATTTCAGGAAAACTTCTATCGGTGCAAACGACAGGAAAAAACAGAGTTTGATACTCGAGCATTCGCATTAGAATTCGATGCGTATATTTAGGTTTAATTGATTTTTTATTGTTTTAATTTCACAACATAGTTAGAGAAGTCATTCTGAGCTAATTTAGCTCGAGCCGAAGCCATTTTAGAGGTATTAAGATATGGTCCAACCAAAACTCGGTGCCATACATCACCACTTTCCACTGTAATCTTTTCAACTTTTGTTGGTAGGTTTAGCAGAAGGAGCTCTACCTTTCTATTCTCCGCATCATTGACGCTTTTAAAGGATCCAACTTGAAGCAAATAGGAGCCAGTATCAGATTTTTCAGGACCAGAAAGCTCGTCATCGGAGATTAATATTTCATTCTCTTTCAATAATTGGTAAAAGTCATATTTAACTTTTTTTACTTCAGGCGAATTAACAATTTCCTCAATTTTAGCACTTGCGATTTCTGGAGGAGCTTCAAAAATATAGTTGTATCCAATAGATAACACAACACCAACCAATATACCAGGCAGGAATCCTCGCATTGATGATTCATCTTTATTATTTTTCTTTTTAACTACCATTTTAGATCACGGTTTATAGAGGTTTTAGCAACAACCACTGGTGAATTAAAGTTCTACTGGGTCGACGTCTACGGACCATCTTACACTTGATGGAATTTTGATGGTACCTATTTGATGCGTCAGTTTTGTTAATAACGAGTGCATCTGTGAACGATTTTTTGTTCTAATTTGGAACAAATATCGATATCTGCCAGCACGTTTTTCAAGCATCGATGGTAATGGACCTATATAGTTTATGCTTCTATTTTGGGGCTGGATACTATTTGTAATTGACCTTACATGCTTTAAAAAATTTATGACTTTGTCTGAATGTGTTGAATCCGCTCTTATAAGAGCGAGATGTCTAAACGGTGGCATTAAAGTTACTTCTCGTTCGCTACTAATGTCTTGTAGAAAACTGCCATAATTATCTTTTACTAATTTTTCTAGTAATGGATGATCAGAATTGTAAGTCTGTAGATATATTTCACCAGGAAATTGTCCTCGACCGCCTCGGCCTGCCACTTGGGTTAATAATTGACCGAGTCGCTCCTGATTTTTAAAATCGGGATGGAAGAGCTCAGTATCGGTATCAAGAGCCAAAACTAGCGTAATATTCTTGAAATCATGACCTTTCGTCATCATCTGAGTGCCGATAATGATGCACGGTTCTGCTCTGTTCACTTTTCTGTGAAGATTTTCCATAAAATCTTTTTTCTTTGATGAGTCTCTATCAACCCTAAATACAGGTATTGTTGGAAAGATGTTTTTCAAATATTCTTCTATCCTTTCTGTGCCCATCCCAACGGGGACTAACGAACCCTTGTCACAAGCAAGGCATTTTAGTGGAACATTCGTTGTGAATTCACAATGATGACAAATGAGTTTCTGCTTCGCTTTATGCAAGGTTAGTCTTGAGTCACAGTTAGCACAGTCCATGACCCATCCGCAACTGTTGCAAAAAAGTGCAGGCGCATATCCTCGTCGGTTTATAAATATAAGCGCTTGCTTTCCATTAGAAATAGTTTCTTTAATTTTTGTTTCAGCAAACTCAGAAATACCGTTGCTGATTACCTGGTTTTTTAAATTTATGATATTCCATCTAGGGGGTTGAGAGAGTCCAATTCTTTTTTTAATGTACAGATGCTGATATTTATTTTTTATACAATTTTGTATCGTCTCTAGTGACGGTGTTGCTGATCCGAGAAGAACAGGAATAGAATTATCTAATGCTCTCTGGATAGCCAGATCTCGTGCTGAATATCTGAAGCCCTCTTGTTGTTTGTACGATTGGTCATGCTCCTCATCAATAATAATTAAACCTAAGTCAAATGCAGGTACAAAAACTGATGATCTGGTCCCAACAATGATATGCGCTTCTCCATTTTTTGCTTTTGTCCAATTAAGTAATCTTTGATTTTCTGTCATGTTAGAGTGGAAAGTTAAAACTTCTAAATCGAAGCGGTTCGAAAATTGTGCTTCCATCTGTTGGACTAGATTAATCTCGGGGACGAGAATAAAAACTTGCCTTTGATTTTTGAGAATCAATTCTGCAAATTGAAGATATATCTCTGTTTTACCGCTACCTGTTACGCCATCAATTAAGCTACAGGAGAATTTTTCAATATTTAATTTTGAGAGCACTGTAGCTTGTTCATCATTTAGTAATTTTGGGTTTTGCTTTAAGGCTTTTGGAAATGAGACTTTTTCTTTTGTGTATGATTTTTGAAATTCAGTTATTAGTCCTTTTTTTGCTAAAGCTGAGATTGTGGATCGACCAAAACAAGCCTTAAGAAATTCGTCAGTCTTATGGTCCACAGAATTGAGAAGACGAAGCAGATCCAATTGTTTTACCGATTTTGTATTATCGGAAGAGTAACTTTTATCTATTTTCCAGCATCTAATGGTTGTCTTTGGAAGGGGTAATCCTTTCCTTAAATTACCCGGAAATACCTTAAGCAATGCCTCACCAATTGGATGGTGATAATAGTTAGCACTCCAAATGAAAAAATCAAAAAGGATTTTTGATACCAATGGTTCTTTATCTATAAGTGCTTTAATAGGTTTCAATTTTTTCAAGTCAAAATCAGTAGACTGCGAAATTTTTACGATCAATCCAATAATATTGCGGTTACCGAATGGAATAAGAACTCGGCATCCTGGGATAAATAATTCAGTCGAGTCAGATTTAATGAACTCATCTGGAATAACATAATCAAATAATTGTCTCTGAGGCGTTGGGACAGCAACGTTAAGAATTGGTTTTTGATTTTTCATGTCAAAGCGTAATATTCAAATAGTTTTTATTTACATTTTCAGCATCTTTGGAGTATAGAATGAAAAGAGAAATACACCCAAGTTATAATAAAATTGCATCTAATAATGAGGAGGGAAAGCAGTTAGTAAAAAGCCTAGGAAGAATATCAAATCATCGCTTTTGTCGTTTTAACCATGCACAGTTATACTGAGATCTGAATAAAACCAGATATGCTTATGCGATTATTAGTTGTTTTATTAAAAATAATATTTTTTGTAATTTTGGTTGCCATTGGTGCTATGTTTGCCCTAGAAAACAATGTCAATCTTAGTGTAAATCTCTTACTCTTAAAGGGACCAAATCTAACATCCGGAGTTTGGTTAATTATTTTTTTGTTGGCGGGAACTATTTTGGGTGTTCTTGCCTCATCTGCTTCTCAATTATTTAGAAGAAAAAGAACTTCAACGAAAAAACGAAAGGAAACTCAGATCAGTGAATGAAACCAAAGTAATTGTAGCTCTCGATTACAGTGATCAAATCTCTGTAGATCGCTTCTGTGATCAGGTTAGTCCAAATGACTGTAAACTGAAAGTGGGAAAGGAATTGTTCGCTTTGTTAGGGCCAAAATTGGTTACCGAACTTATGGCTAGGGGGTTTGATATCTTTTTAGACTTAAAATTTCATGATATTCCAAACACCGTAGCCCGGGCAATAAAGGTTGTTTGTGATCTTGGAGTTTGGATGACTAATGTTCATTGTCTAGGTGGAAAAAAGATGATGATGGCCGCTAATGAAGCTAGGGTCGGTATAGGCTCAGATACAACTCTGGTTGGAGTTACAATGCTAACAAGTCATGATGCATCTGATCTTCAAGACATGGGAATAACTCGGTCGATGGAAAATCAGGTGCTCTCTTTAGCATCTCAAGCTAAGGATTCAGGATTAGATGGAGTAGTTTGCTCCGCCAGAGAGTCTAAGAAATTAAGAGACAGATTAGGAGAAGATTTCCAATTTGTTACTCCGGGGATAAGGCTCGATAATGATCTGCAGGACGACCAATCCAGAGTCGTCACTCCCATGGGTGCAATTAAAAATGGTAGTAACTACCTGGTTATAGGAAGGCCCATAACAAGATCAGATAATCCAGCTGATAAGCTGAGATTGATTAATGAAATTATTTAGTTGAATTCGTCTGACCATATTAAAACCCCCGAATCATCATAAATTCTTACATAATCAATTTCCAGAATACCATTTTCAAATGAGGGTTCTATATTTCGCTCAATTGCAAAATTTAGGAGTAAGTATTGATCGGAATCAAAAGGCCATGTCATCTGATTTTTGACCTTTGGGTTATATTTGTAGTGTTCTATATTGTCTACACCGAAACTTAAAAAGTCTTTATTCCAATCTAAGTAATAAACGTGGAATTTTGATGAAATTGAGGGTATCTTTTGGATACCTAAGTTGATGGTATCTCCATGACTTGAGCGGGTATGAACAGCACTTTGAGCGACCTCAGGAATACGACCCCAAAACTCGAGAATATCGATCTCTCCGCAATCTGGCCAGTTTGACTTTCCAAAACCCAATTGTTGGAAGTATGCTCCTCGCTCATTTATATCTTTGGAAAGCATCCATATTGCTGGCCATGTTCCACCATAACTTTCGGGCATTTTTGCTCTGACTTCAACCTTCCCATAAGTAAAAGCAAATTTTGAATTTAATCTGGCTGAGCTGAATTCTTTTGTGACACCTTGTAGTTTTGTAGATTCCTTGATTGCTTTTATTTTTAGCGTTCCGTTACTCACAAATGAATTAGTAATTTGATCTGTATAATGCTGAAGTTCTCCGTTGAACCAACTTTTCCCATTAGGCAGGATAGTCTGATGAAACCATTTTGTTGAATCAACAGGTCTTACTGATTCATTCGTTGCTGATGTATTTGCCGAAAATATGATTAACAAATTAATCAAGGTTGCGACAAAAAGCGGATGACTCTGGTTCTTTCTTGAGCGTTGCACTAACAATATTTTTCCAGTAAGAATTTAATTTTCTTGAAAAACTCTAACATAGTCTACAACCATTCGCTGGGGAAAAACTGTCGAATTATTTGGATACCCTGGCCAATTTCCGCCAACAGCTATATTAAATATGAAGAAAAATTCTTTTCTGAAGGGTGCTAGGTCGGCCGAGTTGTTAAGAGCCATTATATGATATTGGACATTATCGAGATACCAAATGATCGAGTCACTTGTCCAGACAATACTAAAGACATGGAATTGATCTGCAAGGGTATTTCCATCTGTTTTAGTTTTACTTCCACCATAATATGCTGGTGAGTAATCCGCATTGATACCACCATTGTTCCAGTGTGCTGTGCCGTGAACTGTGCGCTCTCTATTGTTACCTCCAATCATCTCCATAATGTCTATTTCACCAGATTTTGGCCAGCTTACTTCTGAGAAATTTTTACCAAGCATCCACAAGGCTGGCCAAATACCTTGTCCCTCAGGTAGTCTCGCTCTGATGTCAATCCGACCATAAACGAAGTTTTGTTTGCCTTGAGTCTTTAATCGAGTTGACGTGTAAGAATTACCGGCATAGTCCTCTTCCTCTGCTCTAATAATCAACATTCCATCTTTGGTATATGCATTGCGGTTGGTGTAAAATTGACTCTCATTATTGCCCCAACCACTACCTCCAATATCAAAACCCCAATTATCAGTATTTATTTCTGAATCACTAAAATCATCTGACCAGACCAGTTCATAACCACTATAACTCGTTGGACTTGCATAGCCAGAGTAGTCAGGGACTAGCCATCCATCATCTCCACCGATAGGATCCTCAGGTTCTTCTCCACCGTCTGTATCTTCCCATCGAATA
>CABXWC010000025.1:0-20959 GCA_902515855.1 uncultured SAR92 cluster bacterium | reverse complement strand
ACATATGCATATCATCAAGAACCAATTCATATACTTATGAAAGTAGAAACGCACAACCATCCTACCGCAATAGCTCCTTTTCCTGGCGCAGGCACGGGCGCTGGTGGAGAAATAAGAGATGAGGGAGCAGTTGGGCAGGGCGCCAAACCAAAAGCTGGCCTTGTTGGATTTTCCGTTTCGAATTTGCGTATTCCAGGGTTTACTCAAAACTGGGAAAGTGAGTACGGTAAACCAGACAGGATAGTTTCTGCGCTTGACATCATGTTAGAGGGACCAATTGGCGGTGCTGCTTTTAATAATGAATTTGGTCGTCCGAACATTTGTGGATATTTTCGAAGTTTTGAAATGACAATTGATCAAACTAGATGGGGATACCACAAACCAATAATGATTGCTGGAGGCTACGGCAACATAAAAGAATCGCATATTTATAAAAAACAATTTTCTCCTGGTACTCATTTAGTTGTTTTGGGTGGGCCAGCTATGTTGATAGGGCTCGGTGGTGGAGCAGCCTCTTCAATGAGCTCTGGATCGAGTGCAGAAGACTTAGATTTTGCATCGGTTCAACGTCAAAATCCAGAAATAGAAAGAAGATGTCAAGAGGTTATAGACGCTTGTTGGCAACTTGCAGACTTGAACCCGATCGAATTTATTCATGATGTGGGAGCGGGTGGGCTATCAAATGCGTTGCCGGAGTTAGTGAAAGATGGGGGCACGGGAGGAGCATTCGAGTTACGCGACATTCCAAATGACCAATTAAGTATGGATCCTATGGAATTATGGTGTAATGAGAGCCAAGAGCGGTACGTAATGGCTGTTTCAGAAAGAAACATTAAAGTTTTTGAAGCGATATGTAATCGTGAGAGATGTCCTTTCTCAATAGTTGGAACAGCGACTAAAGAAAAAATGATTTTGGTCACTGACTCTCATTTTGATAACACGCCTGTGCAAATGCCAATGCCGATTCTCTTTGGTAATTCACCGAAACTTGAAAAGAATATCCAAAACATTGAAACAAAGATTAAACAACCAGTTTTCGATTGTCTTAATTTGAGCGACGTAATTTTTGAAATTCTAAAGCATCCGACAGTTGCGAATAAAAGTTTTCTAATAACAATCGGCGATAGATCAGTTGGTGGTATGGTAGTCAGAGACCAAATGGTCGGGCCTTGGCAAATTCCTGTGGCAGATTGCGGTATAACAACTGCCTCATACGACAGTGTTCAGGGAGAGGTCATGGCAATTGGTGAAAAAGCGCCCATAGCTATTTTGAATGCAGCAGCTTCGGGCAGAATGGCAATTGGTGAGTCCATCACAAATCTTTGTTCGTGTATGATCGAAAATATTAGCGATATCAAATTATCCGCTAATTGGATGTGTGCCTCGGGTTCAAATGATCAGGACAGTGCTTTGTACCAAACTGTTAAAGCAGTCGGAATGGAGTTTTGTCCTCAGCTTGGGATCAGTATTCCTGTTGGCAAAGACTCCTTGTCTATGAAAACAGCTTGGCGTGAATCAAGTAAAAATAAAGAGGTTGTATCGCCTCTTTCCTTAAATATCTCCGCTTTCGCTCCCATTAATGATGTCAGACTTGCCGCTACTCCAGTGTTAGATACTGATTGTTTTGACAGCACTATTTTATTGATTGATCTTGGCTTAAATAAAAATCGTCTGGGTGGATCAATATACATGCAAGTGCATTCTGAAATCGGCAGTGTTGCGCCCGATGTTGATGATCCAAAGTTATTGACATCTTTCTTTGATTTGATGAAGAAGTATCATGCGAGTAAAACAATTCTTTCATATCATGATAGATCTGACGGAGGCGCGTTTGTATCTTTAGTTGAGATGAGTTTTGCAAGTAATACTGGTATATCGATATCTGTTGAAAATGACGATATTGCAAGTTTCTTGTTTAATGAAGAGTTAGGAGCTCTAATTCAGGTAAGGAATGAAGATTTGTCTCAAGTAGTTTCAGATTTTAATTCGTCAGAAATAGAAGTATTTAAGATCGGTTCCATAAATAAAAAACGCTCTATTGATATCTTTCAGAATGAAGAAATGCTCTTTTCCTGCGCGTTATCTAAACTAAAGGGAGCGTGGAGTGAAGTTTCTTACAGAATGGCAGCTCAACGGGATAATCCGGAGTGTGCTATCCAAGAGTTTGAAAAATACTCTCAAGATAGTGATCCAGGATTATCTGTCAGCTTATCTTTTGATCCGAGTGACGACATTAGTGCACCTTTTTTGAATATTGGCTCTAAACCTCTCGTCGCTGTTCTTAGAGAGCAAGGTGTGAACAGCCAAGTTGAAATGGCTGCTGCATTTGATCGAGCAGGTTTCTCGGCGAAGGATATTCATATGAGTGATTTGTTAGCCGGACATCATTCCCTTGAAGATTTCCATGGATTAGTGGCATGTGGAGGATTTTCTTATGGCGATGTTCTGGGAGCGGGAGAGGGTTGGGCCAAGACAATCCTTTTTAATAGTTACATGAGAGATCAATTTACTAATTTTTTTGCTAGATCAGCAACTTTCACTTTGGGTGTTTGTAATGGGTGCCAGATGCTGAGCTCTCTAAAAGAACTTATTCCAGGAACGAAGAATTGGCCGAAATTTGTTCGTAACACTTCTGAACAATTCGAGGCGCGTTTCTCTTTGGTTAAAGTTGAATCTTCTCCTTCAGTATTACTTCGAGGCATGCAAGATTCTTACATGCCAATTGTAATTTCTCACGGTGAGGGCCGTGCTGAGTTTATGAATGCTGATGATATTAAAGAGTTGAATAAAAATAAGCTAGTCGCGCTGAGATTCGTGGAGAACACGTATGAGGTAGCATCTTCTTACCCCTCTAATCCAAATGGTTCACCGGATGGACTTACTGGATTATGCTCTTTGGATGGGAGAGTAACAATAATGATGCCACATCCAGAGAGAGTATTTAGGTATGTTACAAATTCTTGGTATCCAAAGAACTCAGGGAATGATAGTGGATGGATGAGGATATTTAGAAATGCTAGATTATTTGTTGGTTAAAATTTTATGAAGAAAATTGAGAATGAGTCTGAATTGTTGAAGAAAGCGCTAGAAGTAGGCGCTAAATATACTCGGGCGAGAGGTTATGGTGAAATAGAGTCACACGATTCCATGAAGTTAAAAGTCGAATTTATCTACAGAGCTTTAGTTCAAGATAAGCTTATTCAACCGTTGGCAAAAGACCAAATTAGTGATCTTGGAATGCGCCGGAAATTGGTTCTTTGGATATCACGGAACCTACCAAACTAAAAAAATGCGTCTCTAGGAATCTTTAGTGGTTTTCAAACTGTGTTAGACTATGTGCGAGAGTTAGCGAGACAATCGCTATTTGAACAGCTTAGCTGATCACGTAGAGGAAAGTCCGGGCTCCACAGGGTAAGAGTGCCAGGTAACACCTGGGAAGCGTGAGCTTACGGAAAGTGCAGCAGAGAATAGACCGCCGATGATTCGATTGAACACAGGCAAGGGTGAAAAGGTGCGGTAAGAGCGCACCGCGTTATTGGTAACAATAATGGCATGGTAAACCCCACTCGGAGCAAGACCAAATAGGTCTCCACATGGTGCGACCCGCACGAGGGGACGGGTAGGTTGCTTGAGGCAAGCGGTGACGTTTGTCCCAGATGAATGATTGTCCTCGACAGAACCCGGCTTATCAGTTAACTCTCAATCTTTATAAATTATTTCAATGCTAATTTATTCAAATATCTGGGTTGTAATAGAGCCAAGTTCTAGAAACTACTTTAAGTTTTACCTTTAGAACAATGTTTTTAATTGTGAAAAAATAATTCCCAATCTAACCTTACGAATGGGATTCCGATTTATGTCGGAAATCACTGATTTTATTATGTTTTTTTTATATATATGAGCTTGACTTTCGCTTTTTATCTTATTAGTGTTGCATCATGGATAAAAGTGGTAAAAAGTGGATAAATAGGAATGTCGATATTCAGGGGTAGTGATCCAATTAATATGGATTCAAAAGGTAGATTGGCGATACCGACTCGTTATCGCGGAATCCTGTCTGATCTGTGTGAAGGCGCCCTGGTAATAACTATCGATATGAAAAGCACATGCTTGACTCTATCTCCGCTGCCAGAGTGGAAACAATTCGAGAAAAAAGTAGCCGCTCTGCCTGCCATGGACGAGCTTGGTGAAATGTTGAGTCGTTTTGTAGTTGGGCAAGCAAAAGATATTCAGTTGGATGGAAATGGAAGAATTTTAATTCCGCAAGAACTTAGAGAGTTTGCAAAACTTGAGAAAAAAATTGTGCTCGTGGGAAGAACCCAACGCTTAGAAATTTGGTCAGAGGATCTTTGGGAGTCCGAGGTAAAACAGTCAAGAGAAACTTACATGGATATCTTAAGTGAGAAACAACCGATGTCGGATGCATTGAAGAGTTTGTCGTGGTAACAAAGCTTGACTACCCATACTCCAGTTTTTTTGCATGAAGCACTCGATTCTATGGTGGTCGATTTAGATGGTTTATATGTTGATGGGACATTTGGCAGGGGAGGTCATACCGCAGAGTTGTTGCAACGATTATCAGGTAGTGCTCATGTCATAGGGTTAGATAAAGACCCAGAGGCCATAGATTTTGGAAGATCAAAATTTAAAAATGATAAAAGATTGGAGCTCTTGCATGAGAGTTTTTCAAATTTGACTAATATTCTTCAGGTACGTGGCAAACTTGGTAATGTTTCTGGTGTGTTGCTCGACCTTGGAGTCTCATCACCTCAGCTCGATCAGGCCCAAAGGGGATTTAGCTTCATGAATAATGGCCCACTCGATATGCGTATGAATAATTCTGCTGGGCCAACTGCGGCAGAATGGATAGCCGCATCTGATCAAAACGAACTTACTGAAACATTTAGAAATTTAGGTGAAGAAAAGTACGCTAACCGAATCGCAAAAAGTATTATTAATTGCCGGGCACAGCAACCCATAACGACAACTCAACAGCTAGCCGCCATAGTGTCGAAGGCTCATCCTAACTGGCAGAGAGGAAAACATCCCGCCACAAAAGTTTTTCAAGCTATTCGAATACGTGTAAATAATGAGCTGAATGATCTCGAGCATTTGCTGGCTAACGTGCTTAAGACGCTAAAAATCGGCGGTAGACTTGTAGTAATAAGTTTCCATTCTCTAGAGGACAGAAGGGTTAAGAACTTTATTCGAGATCAAGAGAACGGCCCATTTGTCCCAAAAAGTATTCCAATAAAACACTCTAAAGTTCAGATTTCAATGAAACGTGTTGGGAAAGCTCTTACATCTTCCAATGTAGATGTTATCGAAAATAGACGGTCCAGAAGCGCGGTTATGAGAGTAGCTGAGAGAGTGGCTTAACTATGAATAAACTTGATTACAATCCACATAACAACACCTTTCAAATCTTGATTTTGTGGGTATTGATTCTAGTATCTGCTGTCTCAGTTGTTTTTGTTAATCATTTGTGCCGCCAAAAGTACTCTGAGCTCAGTTATTTGGAGTCCTCTGCAAGCACGTTAGAGACAAATTATGGACGCCTAATTCTTGAGTTTAGCGCATGGGGGTCAATGCACCGTGTCGAGTTATTGGCATCAAAAAATCATCAAATGGTGATCCCGAAACATAATGACATAGTCATCATTGATAGCAATCGTGAAGGTTCATATTAAGATGAGCGCGAAAAGTCTCTCAATAAATGTATCCAAGTGGCGTTATTGGTTAGTCATTGCAATTTTGATAATTTTTCCAATCTCAATTCTCGTAAAAGTTGCATTTTTACAGATACTTCCAAGTCAAAAATATGGATTCGATTTCCTTAAAAATCAGGGAGAGATTCGAGCGATAAGGAACATAAGTATTCCTGCAGTCAGAGGATCAATATTAGATAGAAATGGAAAACCTCTTGCTATAAGTACACCTGTGGTTGATATAGTCGGCAATCCTCAGAAAATAATGACTCAAGATCATACAAAATTGGCTGAAGCACTCGGAATATCGGTACAAATTTTGAGAAATAGGTTGGATCTCTACAGGGAAAAATCATTTGTATATTTATCCCGTCAACTATCAGATCAAGATGCCAAAGCAATTTTAGATTTAAACATAAAAGGAATTTCGCAAGAAAAGCAATTTAAACGTTTTTATCCCGCGGGCGAAGTAACTGCCCAATTGGTAGGTATTACAGATTACATGGACTCTGGGCAAGAGGGTTTAGAGCTAGCATTCAATGATTGGTTGAAAGGTGAAGAGGGCTTTAAAAAAGTTGTCATGGATGAGAAAAGAAGAGTTATTAATAACTTAGCTTTACTAAAGTCTTCAAAGCCAGGCAATAATCTTCGTTTGAGCATCGATCTTAGGATTCAGTATGCCGCATATACAGAATTAAAGAAATCAGTAAAAAAACATGGCGCTAAAGCAGGATCAATTGTTGTTCTCGATGTATCAACAGGTGAAATTATTGCAATGGTTAACCAACCATCATTTAACCCAAATAATCGAACAACATTGGATCAGGCGGCTCTTAGAAATAGAGCTATAACTGACCTTATAGAACCTGGTTCAACGGTAAAGCCTTTTACTATTTTAGCGGCTCTCGAAAGTGGCGAATACGATTCTGCTAGTGTGGTGGATACTTCACCTGGCTATTTAAAAGTAGATTATAAAACTTTTGTAGATCCAGTTAATTATGGCAACTTAGATCTGACAGGTGTTCTATCCAAGTCAAGTCAAGTGGGAACTACAAAAATTGCGCTTAATTTAAATCCTGAATCGATTAGAGATGTCTTCTCGCGTGTTGGTTTTGGCGAATATGTTGGGAGTGGATTTCCAGGAGAAACAATGGGAAGTTTGCCTGCATACCGAAGCTGGCATCCTGTAACTCAAGCCACCTTTGCATTTGGTTATGGTATTAGTGTTTCACCTCTTCAGTTGGCAAAAGCCTATGGAATACTCGCAAATAATGGACTTAAACGTGATGTGACGTTACTTGCAGTCGAAGAAATAGCAAGTAGTTCACGAGTTCTTGATAAAGATATATCTAATGATATTACGAGAATGTTAACTTCTGCAGTTAGTAAAACAGGAACTGGAAAAAATGCGATGATCGATAGCTACAGTGTTGCTGGTAAGACGGGCACTCTGCATAAGGTTAAAAGCCAGGGTGGCTATGAGGATAATAAATATATTTCTGCTTTCGCAGGTTTTTCACCCACAGAAAAGCCCAAAATTGTAACTGTTGTGATAATTGATGAGCCGGCTAAAGGTGATTATTTTGGTGGTTTAGTTGCAGCTCCAATATTTTCCAAAGTTACAGAAAGAGCTCTACAGTTGATGCAGATATCACCAGATAAGCCATCGAGACCTCATTCTCATGGAGATGCAGTGTTCAAAAAGGGAGAGTCATATTGATTGATTCTTCCCTAACAAGCGAATTACCTAAGTTGTTATCTCAACTTTTAATATCTAGGGAGTGTCCATCATTATCTATCAGTGGACTGGCCTTATCGAGTAAAAAAGTAAAAAGAGGTAACGCTTTTTTAGCAGTAAAAGGAATCCAGTTAGACGGATTTAGTTTTTTGATGGACGCTAAGTTACGTGGAGCTAAAGTAGTACTAGCGGAGTGGGATGGGGATCGAAAAACAACAAGTAAGTTTCAAGACGCAGAAGCTGATCTCGGTATTCCTGTTATAGGCGTTTGCAACCTAAGCACTCTTATTTCCTTCATAGCGGGTTATTTTTACTCAAGTCCAAGTGAAATAATAAAGGTAATGGCGGTTACGGGTACGAATGGGAAAACCACCTGTGCTCATTTGTACAGTGCCATGATGAATGAAATTAATAAAGTGAATGAAAATACTGGAAGATCAGGTTATATCGGTACATTAGGTTTAAATTATTTTTATGAGAATGAAACTAAAGAGGAGCAATTAACCAAGTTGGATCCTCCAGATCTAACTACTCCAGATGCAATTTCAATTCAAAAGCACTTGCATGAATTTTTATCATTAGGATATAAGAATGTTGCCATAGAGGCATCGTCTCATGGATTATCTCAGCACAGACTTCTGGATATCGAGATAGAGAGTGCGGTTTTTACAAATTTAAGTCGCGATCATCTGGATTATCATTCGACTCTAAGAGATTACGCCATATCAAAATTAAAACTTTTTACAGAGCATAAAATTCAGAATGCGATTATAAATATTGACGATGACATTGGCAGAGAGATATGTAGAGAAATAGGTCAGAAGGTAACAATCCTAACTTACAGTTTGAGTAATTTATGTGCCGATGTTCATTGTAAGTCAATAAGTTTCTCGGGCACTTGTCTAAAAGCTGAAGTAGTCACTCCCTGGGGTATGATAAATGTAAATTCCCGACTGATTGGTAAATTTAATTTATACAATTTATTAGCCGTTATCGCTGCTGTGATGTCATCTGGCATCGAAAAAAATCAAGAGAACTTGGATCTAATTGAAGATGCAATACCTAAGCTTTCAACACCACCAGGTCGTATGGAGGTGATATCAAATTTTGACGTTATTGGACCAAGAGTAATAATTGATTATGCGCATACTCCAGATGCACTAAAGAATTCTTTGTCAGAATTAAAATCTCATGATGCTAGTTCAGTCTGGATTGTTTTTGGTTGTGGAGGTGACAGAGACCAAGGGAAAAGATCAGAAATGGGAGAAATTGCCTCCAAATATGCTGATCACGTGATTATTACAAATGACAATCCAAGAACAGAATCCCCCGCCAAAATAATTGCTGATATTCAAAAGAATATAAAAGGAAGGGTAACAATTGAGTTAGATAGAGCTCAAGCAATTAAAATGGCGATAATATCAGCTGAAAAAACAGACACAGTTTTAATTTCAGGGAAAGGACATGAAAATTATCAACTGATTGGCGAAAAACAAATTTTTTTCAGTGACAAATTACACGCCGAGACAATTCTTAGTGAGCTTGAGATTTCTAAATCCGAATTAAAAGGGTGTATAGCATGACAAGTATCAGTCTTGCTGAAGCTGCTGAAAGATTCGGTGGAACCTTACTGAATCCAGATGCTAATTTTTTTGATTTGTCGATAGATAGTAGGAGTGCAAAACCTGATGATCTTTTTGTTGCATTAAAAGGATCGAATTATGATGGACATTCTTTTATCTCCTCAATCAAAAACATAATTTGTGGTGCTGTCGTTTCAGAGCCAAATTTCTCGATAGATATACCTCAATGGGTTGTAGAGGATACGTCACTAGCCCTAGGCCAACTCGCAATAATGAGACGTGAAAGTTTTAATGGAAAAGTAATCGCCATAACTGGAAGCTCAGGTAAAACTTCAGTGAAAGAGTCGATCTATTCAATATTGGCAACTAGATATAGGGTCAGCAAAACCTTCAAAAATCTAAATAACCATTTGGGAGTTCCTCTAACTATATTCAAAAATGATTTAGCTTCAGATTTTTGGATCGTCGAAATGGGAGCCAGTGGCGTAGGGGAGATAGAGTATTTATGCAAAATTGCAAAGCCTGATTTTGCACTTATTAATAATATTCAAAGAGCTCATATTGAGGGATTTGGAAGTATGACAAATATCTTGAAAGCAAAATCCGAGATATATTTGGACTTACCTGAAAATGGCGTGGCGATAATAAATTTAGATGAAGAATCTTCTGATTACTGGTTGCAATTAAATTCAAATCGAAAATGCTTCACATTTTCCGAACATAAGATGAGTGCGGATGTTCATGCGAATAACGTATTCGACTACGATGATGGCTGCTTTGAATTTCATCTGAATATTCGAGATAAGGGATCTAGTGCGACTATAGGCAAAAAAGTATTAATTGATTTGCCTGGGCTGCATCATGTTCGGAACAGTCTCGCTGCTGCTGCCGTTGGATTATCCGTTGGATTGGATATAGATAATATTTGTAATGGTATAAAAGATGCAACGGTCCCTCAAGGAAGATTTCAAATTATTGATATCTCGAAGCTCTTAAAAGTTATTGACGATTCATACAATGCAAATCCAGATTCTTTTAAATTAGCTGTCGAAAATCTTGAGCGAAGGCATGGCTTTAATGTAGTGGTTATTGGCGATTTGGCGGAACTGGGTGATCAATCGTGTCAAATTCATAATGAATTGGGAGATTTTATAAAAGATAGCAATATCAATTTGCTTTTTAGTCACGGAGTTATGAGCAGATACACCAGCATCTCCTGTGGTGGCAGACATTTCGACAAGTTAAAAGATCTGTTATCAGAGCTTTCTGAAACAATTAGCCGAAATATGGATTCAAATTGTGTAACTAATATTTTAGTCAAGGGATCACGAAGTTCGAAAATGGAGAGAGTTGTGCAGGCTCTTTTAAGGAGTTACCAGATACCATGTTAGTTATTCTTGCTGATTATTTAGCGCAATTTGTCAATTTTTTCTCAGTATTTCAATATTTAACCTTGAGAGCAATTCTTGCTGTGGTGACAGCATTGGTAATAAGCTGGATTTTTGGGCCAAAAGTTATTAACTGGTTGAATTCAATGCAATTGGAGCAAGCGATCAGAGACGACGGTCCTCAAACTCATCTAGAAAAAAATGGAACGCCCACAATGGGTGGTGTGTTAATTATTTTATCCATATTTATAACTACTTTTCTCTGGGCAGATTTGGGTAATAAATATATATGGATTATTTTGATAACTGTGTTCGGTTTTGGGCTTATAGGATGGGTGGATGATTATAAGAAGGTGGTAGAAAAAAGCCCGAAAGGTATTTCGGCTCGGTTAAAAATATTTTGGCAATCAATAATTGCAATTGGAGTTGCCGCAACACTCTATTTCTCCTCATCTTCACCTGCTGAGACTGAATTGATTTTGCCTTTCATTAAAGATTTTGCCCTACCCCTAGGATGGTTTTATATAGTCTTTGCTTTTTTTGTAATCGTGGGTTCGAGTAATGCGGTTAATCTAACTGATGGTCTTGATGGTTTAGCAATTCTTCCTACGGTAATGATTAGTGGAGCGCTTGGAATTTTTGCATATGTCACAGGAAACTTTCAATTTGCAGAGTATCTTAATATTCCATTTATTCTTGGAACTGGAGAAGTTGTAATTATTGCCGCGGCCATCTGTGGCAGTGGCTTGGGATTTCTCTGGTTCAACACATATCCAGCGATGGTTTTTATGGGAGATATAGGAGCACTCTCGTTAGGGGCTGCACTTGGGATTATGGCGGTAATTGTTCGGCAAGAACTTGTTTTGGCAATTATGGGTGGAGTATTTGTGATTGAAACCTTGTCGGTAATTATTCAAGTTCTGTCCTTTAAATTAACGGGTAAGCGGGTCTTCAGAATGGCTCCAATTCACCATCATTTTGAGCTAAAAGGTTGGCCTGAACCTAGGGTAATAGTGAGATTTTGGATTATCACTATTGTTCTTGTGTTGATTGGGTTGGCAACTTTAAAGATTAGGTAAATCATGCAAAATTTTACTGAAATAGAAAGTTTAAAAGCAAAAAGAATTTTAATTTTGGGAATTGGTAAAACAGGTGCTTCAATGGTGAGATTCTGTATTTCTAAAAACCTGAAATTTGAAATCGCGGACAGTGGAGACAACCCCTCTGAATTAAATTATGTGCGTGAAAATTTCCCCGAAACAAAAATTTATCGGGGACCATTTTCCAGATTGAACTTAGAGGAAATAGATATCATTTTTAAAAGTCCTGGGATTCCTTCTGATGATCCACTTTTTTTGAAGTGTAGGAAATCTAGCATATGTTTAATCACCGAGATGGATTTGTTTCTTGCAGAAATTCATTCTCCTCTAGTTGCAATAACGGGCTCAAATGGAAAGAGTACTGTTACATCTCTAGTTGGAAATATTGCTGAGGTTGAAGGTTTAAAAGTTGCTGTGGGAGGTAATTTGGGATCTCCCATGCTGGATTTAATAGATGATCATATTGATCTTTATGTAATCGAATTATCCAGTTATCAACTCGAAAATGTTGACAACATGAGAGGAGGTGTCGTTTGTATCTTGAATATAACTCCAGATCATTTAGATCGTCATAAAACAATGCAGAATTACATTGAAGCGAAGATTAGGATTTGCAATGGTGCTTCACATGTTTTATTGAATACTAATGACGAGATCACCTCTAAACTAAAAGTAACTGCGAAAAAGAGTTTCTTTGGGACTTCGAGTCCAGAAAGTGGAAACGTTGGTTTGGTAGTAAAAAATTCGAAGCCATACATTTACTTTGGTAATCAACAGCTAATGCCAGTAGATCATATTTCAATTTATGGCCCACATAATTTGAGCAATGTTCTCGCTGCATGCGGACTCGCAAGCATTATTGGACTTAGCAGTAAATCTATCAGAGAAGCGATTTCTGTTTTCAAGGGACTGCCTCATCGATGTGAAAAATTTTTAACCATAAAAAATATAGATTTTATAAATGATTCAAAATCAACAAATATAGATTCGACGAGAGTGGCAATCGAGGCTTTTCGATCTGACCAGACGAAAAATATTATTTTGTTGATGGGAGGTATCGATAAAAATCAAAACTTCTCTATTTTAAATTCTATTATCGGTAGTGCTGTAAAAAAGTTAGTTTTGTTCGGCAGACATGCCGAACGCATCAAAAAGATGATTGACAGATCATTCCCAAGTGAAATTTTTGGCTTTCTCGAGGAAGCAACCATATATGCTTATCAAATAGCAGATTCTGGAGACAAAATTCTTTTTTCACCTGGATGCTCAAGCTTTGATGAGTTCGCTAACTTTGAAGAGAGAGGGATATATTTTAAAAAGTTAATCCTTAGGCATGGAAGCAAAGATGAGAAGTGAGCGATTGAATATAAATGTTCTAAGTCCATTAAAAATGCTCGATATGAAAGCAGGACAGAAAACGTTTATAGATATGTCTATTTTGATTCCAGTTTTTTCCTTAATATCAATTGGAATTGTAATGATCGCATCTGCATCATTGAGCATTAGTGAGTTTAAGTATAGTGATAGATTGTTCTTCTTAAAACGTCACCTCTTCTACGTAAGTCTAGGTTTAATATGTCTTTACATAGCCTTTAGGATTCCGACCAATGTATGGGGAAAGTATTCATCATATTTGATAATGGCATGTTTATTTTTACTTGGCCTAGTCCTTATTCCAGGAATTGGTATAGAGAGGAATGGTAGTCAAAGGTGGCTCAATATATTTGGATTTACTTTTCAAGTTTCAGAGTGGGTGAAACTCAGTTTCATTATTTTTCTGGCGCATTATATAAATTTAAATAAAAAATCGTTTTTGTTAAAACATCAACCAATTATTAAAATTTCTATGTTGTTCTTAGTAGTAAGCGCACTCCTGATTGCAGAGCCTGATTTTGGATCGTTTGTCTTGATTGGATTTACTTTGATTTCGATGCTTTTTATATCCGGTATAAGATTAAGGTATTTTATTTCTATTCTTGCTCTCGTAACAGTTTCGTTTTGGATATTGGCAGAAATCTCACCTTACCGGTTATCTAGAATTACATCTTATCTAGATCCTTGGTCTGAACAATTCTCCTCTGGCTATCAGTTAACACAATCTCTTATCGCCTTTGGAAGGGGTGAATGGATGGGAGTGGGTCTTGGACAGTCTGTACAAAAGATGCTTTATCTGCCAGAGGCACATACAGATTTTGTATTTGCCATTTTTGCGGAGGAATTTGGCTTCATTGGAGTAACAATTTTAATATCGGTTTATTGCTTCCTTTCATACAAAATTTTTCTTCTTAGTTGGAATAACTTCAACAGGAAAGATTATTTTTCTGGTTTGTTATTGTTTGGAATTGGAACTTTATTTGTAGGTCAAACATTTATAAATTTGGGTGTTAATTCAGGTTTATTACCAACAAAAGGACTTACGCTCCCCTTCGTGAGTTACGGGGGAAACAGTTTATTAGTCTCAAGCATAATGTTGGGTATAGTTTTACGTGTTTCTAGCGATAATCGCTTTGTGGAAAGAGGTTCCCATGACTGAAATACTCACAAAAAGAGTACTCATTATGGCAGGAGGAACTGGAGGGCATATTTTCCCAGGATTGGCTGTCGCTAAATATTTAAAGACACTGGGTGCGTCTGTTTATTGGCTTGGAAGTAAGACGGGATTTGAGGTTGATTTTTTAAAAGGAAAAGATATTGCCCTTGAGTTAATCGATATTAAAGGAGTTCGAGGAAAGGGTTTTCTTCAATTATTAAGAGCACCTTTCTTTATTGCAAAGTCAATTTATCAAGCATTAATCATAATTCAAAAAGTTAAACCAGATGTCGTACTCGGTATGGGTGGTTTTGTTTCCGGACCTGGTGCTATCGCCGCACTCCTGCAAAGGATTCCTGTTGTTATTCATGAACAAAATGCTGTTATGGGCACTACTAATCGGATCGTATCGACGTTTGCTAAGAAAGTTCTAGTCGGTTTTCCAAATACATTCTCGGGTGCAATCGTCTGCGGCAATCCCATAAATAAAAAAATAGCCTCTTTGAGTCTTGAAAACAAAATCCCACACAACAAAAATAATAGAGCTAAATTATTAATCCTAGGAGGAAGCCGAGGAGCATCTTCGTTAAATTCAGTAATTCCTCAAGCCCTAGCGATGGTAGATAAAAACGTCAGGCCGGAGGTACTTCATCAAACGGGAAGAGACCATTTTCAAAAAACTAACGATACATACCGTTCCGAACTATCGGCAAGTAGTCTCCAAAATATAAGCTTGGTTCCATTTATAGACGATATGAGTGAAGCGTACGATTGGGCCGACTTTGTAATTTGTCGGTCTGGAGCACTTACGATATCCGAGCTTGCAAGCGTCGGAATATGTTCGATACTTATTCCATTTCCACATGCGACTGATAATCATCAATTTAAAAATGCACAAATCTTGGTTAGAGCTGGGTCTGCTGAGATAGTTGAACATAAAAGTTTTAATGCTCAGTTAATATCAGAAAGAATCAGTTTTTACTCAAAAAATAGAAAGCTGAGACAGGAAATGTCAGAAAAAGCACGATTGATCGCTAAAAGCAATTCAGATGAGAGGGTAGCAAAAGAGTGCATTGAGGTGATGAATAATGGAAGTTCATAAGATGTCACATCCTCAAATGAGAAGAATACAAAATATTCATTTTGTGGGTATTGGAGGAAGCGGTATGAGCGGTATCGCAGAAGTCCTTCTAAATCAGGGATATTCAATAACGGGTTCAGATATTGCAATAAACCCAAGTATTATCAATCTCAGATCGTTGGGTGCTTCTATTTTTATAGGTCATGACAAAGTAAATATTTCTTCTGCAGACGTTGTAGTTAAGTCCTCGGCGGTAGATTTCAAAAATGAGGAGATTAAAGAAGCATTTAAATCAAATATTCCTGTGATAAGAAGAGCTCAGATGTTGGCAGAGTTAATGAGGTTTCGTCATGGAATCGCTGTAGCTGGTACGCATGGAAAAACTACGACAACAAGCATACTTGCTACTATCTTAGCAGAAGATCAAAAAGATCCTACTTTTATAATTGGAGGAAAAGTAAATAGTCTTGGGACAAGCGCAAAATTAGGTGAAAGTCATTATCTTGTTGCTGAGGCTGATGAAAGTGATGCCTCTTTTGTTCATTTGCAACCTTTAGTCGCAGTGATAACAAATATCGATTTTGATCACATGGAGACGTATGAGCATGATATCGAGAAATTGAAGTCTACATATGTAAGTTTTTTACATAATTTACCTTTTCATGGACTTGCCGTTGTTTGTGCAGACGATAGGAATATTGAGAGCATTCTTCAAAGAATCAGTAGACCATGCATAACTTATGGCTTTTCTGAAAAAGCAGATGTTCAAATTATGGAATTTAAATCTTTTCAAAATAAATCTGAGTTTAAAATCAATAACAAAAGCCAGAATAAAAGTCTTTCCATCAAACTAAATATGCCAGGTAGGCACAATGCCTTAAATGTCGCAGCTGCCGCAACTGTTGCTCTCGACGAGGGGACTTCTTGTAATGTTATAGAGACAGCATTAAAAAATTTTTCAGGTGTTAGTAGAAGATTTGAAGAGATAATTTCGATTAAAAAGCCAGGATGTGAGATTACGTATATTGATGACTACGGGCATCATCCAAGTGAGATAAGAGCAACGTTGGATGCTGCCAGACTTGGTTGGCCAAACAGAAAAATTATTTTAATTTTTCAGCCGCATCGTTTCAGTCGAACTAGGGATTTGTACTCTGATTTTGTGGATGTGTTATCAAATGTAGATTTTCTAATATTAATGAATATTTATTCAGCTGGCGAAAGCTCTATACCCGAAGTCAATTCAAAAAATTTAAGTCATGACATTAGTAGAAACTGCAATAGCGAAACACATAACTTAAACGATATTGATTTAATAGTAAAAAAGTTAGTTGGTTCACTATCAAATAACGATCTCATAATTACTCAAGGCGCGGGAGATATAAGTAGTCTGGCACCACTTATTAAATCTGCAGTTATGGATTATGCAAATGATTAAGAATCAAGAGATTAACTTGGATTACTTGTCGAATTTGTCTATTGGCATATTGTATGGCGGAATCTCAAATGAGAGAGAAATATCGTTAAAAAGTGGAGAAGCTATCTTCTCAGCACTTTCTGCAAGCGGAATTAATGCGACTTTAATTGATCACAAAGATGCGGTCCTCAAGGCTGATGACCAGCTCTCTTTGGATATAATTTTTATCGCTTTGCATGGGCCTGGAGGGGAAGATGGAACGATTCAGGACAAGTTAGATGAATTAAATATCCGTTACACGGGTAGTCGAGGTAATTCCTCCAAGCTAGCAATTAGTAAATGCAAGTCTAAACGCCTATGGAAGCAAATTGGGGTGCAAACGGCTGATTTTAAAATTTTGAATGAGACTGATGATTGGGCGACTACGCTAGAAGAGCTTGGTGGAAGCGTGATGGTTAAACCTGACTCAGAAGGTTCAAGTATAGGTATGACCCAAGCATTTAATGCGAGGCAACTTGCTTACGCATATAAAGTTGCTAAGAAATACTCTGGAACTGTAATAGCAGAATCAATGCTGACTGGAAGTGAGTACACTGTATCAATTTTAAGTGATGAAACACTTCCATCAATAAAAATTGAGTCTGCCGCTAAGTTTTATGACTTTGAAGCAAAATACTTTTCTGATAATACGAATTATATTTGTCCAAGTGGACTCTCTAAAAAGAGAGAGGAGGAGATTCAGCTCCTAGCTCTAAGAGCATTTAAAAGTTTAGATTGTGAAGGTTGGGGTAGAGTCGATTTGATGGCTGACGCAGATGGAGCTTTTAACGTCCTTGAAGTAAATACGATCCCGGGTATGACTAAAAAAAGTCTTTTCCCAAAAGCCGCTAAAGCAGCGGGGATAGAGTTTGGAGAATTAGTGTTGCGAATATTGGATGGTGTAAAACAATGAATCAAGTCAGAAGGCTTATTATTTGCATTGTGTTTGTGCTCACCGCAGGTCTAGGTATGACTGCTTGCCAAAAATTGGATAAACCAATTGATCGTGTCGTGGTAAATGGTGACTTTTATCATTTGAAAGAAAAAGAAGTTATTAATTTAATTGATCAAAAAGTGAAAGATGGATTCCTTAGCTTAAATTTAAGTGGATTAAATAAATATTTGGAGAGTGAACCTTGGATTCGTAATGCAACTATAAGACGCTCTTGGCCATCTACAATAATAGTTGATATAACAGAGGAAAAACCCATCGCAAGATGGGGAGAGAAACAAGTTCTAAACAATGTTGGGGATTATCTTGAGATAACGGACAAACAATCGATTAAAAATCTTCCTACTTTCACCTCAGAGTTTGGTAAGTCTAAAGAGATGATTAAAAGCTATCAGCTGATGTCTGAGATTTTAGGTCCCACCGGTTTAAAAGTGCAGGAAATTCGGAGAGACTTTGTAGGATCTTGGTTAATTACCACATCATCTGGCATACAAATTAATTTAGGACGGGATCAACTCGTTCAGAAACTGCGGCGTTTTCAAGTTGTCTGGTCAGCTCAACTTACCTCTCAAGTTGAAAAAATTAAAACTATTGATATGCGTTATCCCAATGGACTTTCAGTTGCATGGAATCAAGATGATCATATTTAAAGTTAAATACAAGAATTTCAATTTTAGATTGGAATCTAGGAGAGTAAATCATGAATAGTGCTAACTATGAAAATGTTATAGCTGCCTTAGATATTGGAACTTCAAAAGTTATAGCGATTATTAGTCATGTGAATTCTGATGGTGTAATCGAAATTATTGGCACCGGAACTCATCAGTCAACGGGATTAAAAAAGGGTGTCGTAGTAAATATTGAGGCAACAGTAAACTCAATTCAACGAGCAGTTGAGGAAGCAGAATTAATGTCAGGATGCTCTGTTAGTACAGTTTTTGCGGGTATAGCTGGGAGCCATATCAGAAGTTTGAATTCACATGGAATTGTGGCTATTCATGATGGTGAAGTTCAACCATTTGATGTTGAGAGAGTTATAGATGCTGCAAGAGCTGTTGCCATTCCAGCTGATCAAGAAATACTCCATGTTTTACCTCAGGAATATATTATCGATGAGCAAGAGGGAGTTAAGGAGCCGGTAGGCATGTCAGGAGTTCGATTAGAAGCAAAAGTTCATCTTGTAACATGCGCGGTTAATTCTGCTCAAAATATTAAGAAGTGTATTCGAAGATGTGGTCTTGAGGTTTCTGGATTAGTTTTAGAGCAATTAGCGTCCAGCTATGCGGTTTTGACAGAAGATGAGAGACAGCTTGGTGTGGCGCTTATAGATATCGGAGGGGGAACATCAGATATTGCAATTTTCACAGACGGATCGATAAGGCATACGGGAGTTATACCCATAGCAGGAGATCAGGTTACTAATGATGTAGCGATGGCCTTGCGCACACCCACAGCATATGCAGAAGAGTTAAAAATCAAGTACGCATGTGCACTTGCCAAACTTACTAAATCTGATGAAACCATCAAAGTACCCTCTGTGGGTGAAAGGAGTGCAAGAAATATGTCAAGACAACTTTTGGCAGAGGTAGTAGAGCCCAGGTATGACGAGCTATTTACTCTTGTTCAAGCTGAATTGAGGCGCAGTGGTTATGAAGATCTTATAGCAGCTGGGATAGTGTTGACTGGCGGAACCTCGAAAATGGAGGGTGTCACTGAGCTCGCTGAAGAAGTTTTTCATATGCCAGTTAGAATTGCTTCTCCGCACAATGTAAGTGGGTTGTCTGACATAGTAAATAATCCGATTTATTCTACTTCTGTAGGGTTACTTCATTACGGTCGATCGCAAGTGCATAAGAGCAAATCAAAAGGCAGAAATGGCAAAAGTCAAACTTCGTTACTAAAGAATATTATCAATTGGTTTCGAAATGAGGTGTAAAAGTTTTAAACATTTAATTTAATCTTAATACTAAAAAGGGAGAACAGCATGTTCGAATTAGTAGAAAGCGTTCCAAAAAATGCGGAAATTAAAGTTATTGGCGTCGGTGGCGGAGGATGCAACGCTGTTAGACACATGTTGGACAGCAATATAGAAGGTGTCCATCTCGTTTGCGCGAATACTGATGCCCAGTCTATGGAAAAGGTAGACGGTGCTACAACACTTCAATTGGGTAATGCTTTGACCAAAGGTTTGGGAGCTGGTGCAAATCCGGAGGTTGGACGACAAGCTGCCCTGGAAGATAAAGAGCGAATATCACAAGTTCTCAATGGAGCGGATATGGTGTTTATAACGGCGGGTATGGGTGGTGGAACTGGCACAGGTGGAGCCCCTATAGTTGCTGAGATAGCGAAACAAATGGGGATTCTTACTGTAGGTGTGGTAACTAGACCTTTTTCATTTGAGGGTAGAAAGCGAATGGAGGTAGCAAATGAAGGAATTAAATTACTCAGAGAGAGTGTCGATTCTCTGATAATCGTACCCAATGAAAAATTATTAGAAGTTCTTGGGAAAGATATGAATTTACTCTCTGCATTTAAACATGCTAATGACGTTCTTTTTGGAGCTGTTAAAGGCATTACTGATTTGATTTTATTAGATGGTCTCATGAATGTGGATTTTGCTGACGTAAAAACTGTGATGGCAGAAATGGGTATGGCGATGATGGGAAGCAGCGAAGCAACGGGAGATAATAGAGCCGCCATTGCCGCAGAAGGAGCGGCAAGGTGTCCGTTATTGGAAGATGCAGATCTTCAAGGAGCGAAAGGAATATTAGTTAATATAACAAGTGGTTTCGATCTTACTCTCGGAGAGTTTCAAGAGGTTGGAAATATAATTCGCGAGTTTTCTGATGATGATGCAACGATCATCGTCGGTAGTGTATTTGATCCTGAATTTGAAGGGACTCTGAGAGTTACCGTGGTGGCGACTGGATTAAGATCAGCGGCATCCAAATCAGTATCAAGAATAGTCCCTGAAATTACTACTCCTCGAAAACAAGGTGAACCCGACTGGCGTGCGCTTGAGAGACCGACAAGTGCCAGACGTGCGCACGATCAATCAAATAGATCTGAAATCATGCAAGTTTCTGAGAGTAATGAAATCAAGCATGACTACCTAGATGTTCCAGCATTTTTAAGGAGACAAGCGGATTAAACAAATTTAAATACATGGAATAGCTTAAAACTTGGAATTGGCTTGTTATTTGTAATAAGTGCTTTATATTGATAATGCAATGATTAAGCAAAGAACAATTAAAAATTCTGTATCTGCGTCTGGTGTGGGCCTGCATTCTGGCGTAAAGGTTTATTTAACTTTGCGCGCTTCTCCACCAGATACTGGAATAGTATTTTGTAGGACAGACTTGGGTAAGACCTCTTCTATACGTGTTTCTCCTGAAAGTGTTGGTGAGACTCATTTGCATACAA
>CABXWC010000024.1:0-22018 GCA_902515855.1 uncultured SAR92 cluster bacterium | reverse complement strand
CAAATACTGGGCGGGTTGAGTGCATTTAATGGTGCTTTAAGCTTTCTTATTGCTAAAGCAGAGGATTCAAAAAGAGGAATCAGAACATCGAACTTTAGGATCGATGCATCGATTTTCGAAGCAAATATGTATTTGACAGAACTTGGCGCTCTTACGTGTTACAACAATGTGCCAGAACTTGGACGCATGGGTATCAATCGATTTTTTCCAACTTACCCTTTAGGTATCTGGCCATGTAAGAATGGTTGGTTGGGCGTGACGGTATTGAGTCCCGCGCAATGGCAGGCGTTCTGTGAATTACTTGGATTACAGGATCTCGCTGCGATTGAACGGTATGGCAGCAGTGCTAAAAGGTTAGAAGATGTCGATATTATAGAACCAAGAATTCTAGAAGCGTTGGCAAATCATTGTGCCGAAGATCTTTTTTATAAAGGTCAAAAAATGCGAATTCCACTTGCGCGAGTTCCTACCATGGCTGAAGTATTTGACGTTGATCAATACATTCACCGAAAAGCATTTAGTACGATTACTGATGGTGAATTTAGTTTTAAAGCACCATCTCAACCAGTTAGGCTTTTCGATACGCCACCAAAGTTTGGTGGCAAGGTTGCTGAATTAGGAGCTCATACCCCAGACTGGAAATATTTAAACAGTCACGAGCTCAGAAATAAAGACGAAACTTCAATGAAGCCATCAGAATTACCACTCCAAGGTTTGACAATTATCGATCTTGGAATGGGGTGGGCAGGACCTCTCGCAGCGAGAAACCTTGCTGATTTGGGGGCGACTGTTATAAAAGTAGAGGGATGTGTCCGATTTGACTGGTTTCGAAATTGGGAGGCAAGCCAGGAGTGGATTGATGACGATGGGGCCGAAAAAGCTATTAATTTTATTTATGTTAACCGAAACAAACTGGATGTAACTCTCGATTTTGAACAACAGGCTGGTAGAGAGTTATTGCTTAAGCTGATTGGAGAGGCTGATGCGGTTATTGAAAATTATTCTGGTGGAGTTTTGCCTAAACTTAAACTTGAGTATGAGTCACTAAAGAAGGTTAATCCAGAACTTGTAATGGTATCAATGCCCGCTTTTGGAAGCACAGGGCCTTGGTCCGCCTTTAGGGCTTATGGATCAACAGTTGAACAAGCAGCAGGATTGCCTCATCTCCAAGGCAGTGAGGACCAGCCCCCAACCATGCTTCATGTTGCTTTTGGTGATGCAATAGCAGGTCTTTATGGAAGTTCGGCATTACTGACAGCTCTATTCCATAAGAAAAATACAGGACAAGGTCAATTTGTTGACCTGAGCCAGGCCGAATGCTTACTTCCGTCAGCAATTCATGGAGTATTGCATCAATCGGTTACGGGCGAATCGCCAAAAAGGCAAGGGAATAAACGTTCTGAATATTTCATTCATAGTCTATTTCCTTGTAAAGGCGTTGATAAATGGTTACTTATCCAAATAGATTCTGAAAGTGACTGGGAAAAAGCAATAAACCAAATACCCGAATTAAAATTAGCAAAGCCTATGATGACTGACGAGGTTGGCGTAGAAGCGAGTAATGTTGAGAGAACTTTATGGGGTTGGACAAAGGAACAAGATGCAAGGTCATTAATGGATGCATTACGATCGATTGGTATAAAAGCGACAGTTTTGAACGCGATTTCGGATTTGATGAGCGATCCACAATTATTGGCCAGGGGTTATATGCAAATGGTAGAACGAGTATTTGTCGGCTCTCAACCTCATCCCAGCTCTCCATGGAGAATTGCAAAGACTCCACTGCCTATTACACGTTCTGCACCGACATTAGGCCAACATAATAAAGAAGTTTTAGGTGGGATATTAGGACTATCCGATGATGCGTTAGCGTCACTTGAGGAAAATGGGATAATTGGGACTAAGCCTAAGCTTGCTTACTCGAAATAAAAGTTAATTTGGAGAATGATTTGAAATCATCAGGAATATTAATTGCAAACCGAGGGGAAATATCTGTACGGATTGCCAGAGCTGCAGCAGATCTGGGGATTCGGTCGGTCTCTATTTATTCTGAGGATGATAAGAATAGTCTGCATACTAAAATATCTAATGAGGCAGCTCTTATCCCTGGAATGGGGGCAAAGGCATATCTCGATATTGATTCAATTATTCTTACAGCAAAAAAAATGGGCTGCGATATGTTGCATCCTGGATATGGATTTTTATCTGAGAGAGCAGATTTTGCTGAACGCTGTGAAATTGAGGGTATTACGTTTGTTGGTCCACATGTCGAACATTTAAGATTATTTGGAGATAAAGGAGAAGCCAGAAGCGCAGCCATAGAAGCAGGGGTGCCTGTTTTAAAAGGTGTTAATCGTGGCGTTACATTGAGCGAAGCTCAAGAATTTTTTAAATCGATAAAGGGAAGTGTCATCATTAAAGCAGTCGCAGGTGGTGGTGGCAGGGGAACGCGTATTGTTAAAAGTGAAAAAGATTTAGAGAGTGCCTTTGCTCGATGTGAATCTGAAGCTAAAGCAGCTTTTGGCATTGGAGATCTTTATATTGAAGAATTTATGAACTGTGCTCGTCATATTGAGGTTCAGATTATTGGTGACACTGTGGGCAATGTAATCCACCTTGGCGAACGTGAATGTTCGGCACAGCGCAGAAATCAGAAAGTCATAGAGATAGCACCGGCGCCAAATTTTTCATCAGTTCTTCGTGAAAAGATTCTTAAATCTGCTGTTGCTTTTGCTCAACAACAAAAGTACCAAAGTCTTGGAACTTTTGAATTTTTAGTTGATGGAAATGAGCCGGGTTCTAAATTTGTTTTTATTGAAGCTAATGCGCGTCTGCAGGTTGAACACACAGTCACTGAAGAAGTTACTGATATTGACCTCGTGGCTAGTCAGATAAAGGTTGCTTTGGGTGGCTCATTGTCAGAAATTGGATTGGATTTGGATAATGCGATCAATCCAAAAGGTTTCGCGATTCAGGCTCGAGTTAATCTTGAGACAATTAAACCAGATGGCAGTGTAATGCCAAGTTCAGGAGTTTTGACTTCCTATGATGTACCCACCGGTCCAGGTGTTCGTACTGACGGATTTGGTTACGTCGGTTATGAAACTAGCAGTGCTTACGACTCTCTTCTTGCTAAAGTTATTGTTCATTCAAAGACCGCAAATTTTCAAGAGGCGTCATTAAAATCTATAAGAGCGTTATCAGAATTTCGTCTAGAGGGTGTAAGAAGCAATATTTCATTTTTAAAAAATATACTTGCACATGACAGTTTTGTTGGTGGAGATGTCCATACTCGATGGGTTGATGAGAATTTAGAAACTCTTACAAGTGATTGGCAGGGTCCCAACTTATTTGTTGATAGCACTTTAAAAAATGCCAATCGGCAAGGTTTTGCTGGTGCCCGAGTAAATTCATCAGATCCTCTGGCTTTATTCAGTCAACCGCTCCAAAACACTGAAAATTCTGAAGATATTAACTCTCAGATTGAGACACCAGTAGGTCATTTTGCGATAAAGTCCCCAATTCAAGGGACAATCGTCGCCATTGATGTTGCCTCAGGAGACAGTGTCAGAGCAGGAGAGCCTGTAGTTGTCGTAGAGGCGATGAAAATGGAACATTTAGTATCTGCTGATTGTGATGGCATTGTTGGCGAGATATTTATGGAGGTTGGTGATGTTGTAAAAGAGGGATTTTCTATTTTATTCATCAAGGAAGGCAAGACTTCGACGGGCGCTAAAGTGAAGGAAGAAGTGTTTGATCCAGATTTCATTCGGCAGGATCTCCAAGAAAACATAGATCGTCATGCGTTTACGCTTGATGAAAATAGAAAGGACGCCGTTGCTAAACGAGTGGCTCGTGGGGGTCGTATGCCTCGAGAAAATATTGCCGAATTAATGGACGAAGGATCGTTTAAAGAATATTGGCCATTAGTTGTAGCCAGACAGCACCAGCGACATGATATGGAGACATTAAGAAAGAAAACCCCTGCCGATGGTGTAATTGCTGGAACTGGTACTATTAACGCGGAGCTATTTGGTGACGAGGCTTCTTCAGCGATGTTAATTCATTATGATTATTCGGTTTTAGCTGGGACACAGGGTGGCCGAGGGCATTACAAACAAGATCGTATGTTTGAGCTTGCTCTGCGATTCAAACTCCCTTTGGTGTTATTTAGCGAGGGTGGTGGTGGAAGACCAGGGGAGGACAATTTGGGTCCATGGGTATCGTTTGACACAACTACATTCACGCAGTTTTCAAAATTATCGGGTGCAGTACCTATGGTGGGTATTAATCATGGTAGGTGTTTTGCCGGTAATACAGTGTTACTGGCTAGTTGTGATGTGATTATAGCAACAAAGGATTCTACTATTGGTATGGGTGGACCTGCGATGATTGAAGGTGGCGGATTAGGGATTTATGCTCCTGAGGAAGTAGGACCTATGTCTTTTCAAGTCCCAAACGGTGTCGTTGACATATTGGTTGAAGACGAAGCAGAAGCAGTGAAGGTTGCAAAGAAATATCTATCTTATTTTCAAGGCTCTATTGATAGTTGGGAAACGCCAGATCAGAGAATGCTAAGGCATGTAATACCCGAAAATCGTCTCCGGCTTTATGATATGCGAGATGTTATATCGACCATAGCAGATGCTGACTCAGTGTTAGAAGTTAGAGAAAAATTTGGCGTTGGCATTATCACATCATTTATTAGAATCGAAGGTAAACCAATGGGAGTTATCGCAAATAATCCTCATCATCTTGCTGGCGCCATTGACTCAGACGGCGCCGATAAAGGTGCCAGATTTTTAAAGCTTTGTGATGCTTTTGATATTCCAATCTTAAGTCTTATGGACTGTCCAGGTTTGATGGTAGGACCTGAGGTTGAGGCGACCGCACTTGTGCGCCATTCTGCGAGGATGTTCAATACGGGGGCAAATTTGACGACTCCATTATTCGGAGTAGTCGTAAGAAAAGCCTATGGTTTGGGTATCCAAGCTATGTGCGGAGGCAGCTCTTTTGTGGCTTTATCGATGGTTGCCTGGCCTACTGCTGAATTTGCGGCGATGAATATTGAAGGTGCGGTAAAGTTAGGTTTTCGCAAAGAACTTATGGATATAGAGGATCCTGATGAAAAGCTCAGGATTTTTAATGAAAAAGTTCAAGAGCAATATGAGTCTGCTAAAGCTATAAATGCCGCTACAGGCGGTGGTTTAGACGATGTTATTGATCCAGCTGACACGAGGTCTTGGATTGCTCAAGGGTTAAAACGATTGCCTCCTACCCCAATTCGAGACGGAAAGAAACACGCTTATATTGATACATGGTAATAATTGTTACATCCTACATTAAGCTATACTCTGCTGTAACATTAAGAGTTAATTATTTAAGAAAGCCACATGAATAAATTCACTGCTAAAAAAATCAATGCAGATGATACCCGACGGAATATTCCTTCTGTTGATACTGTTATTAATAATTCTGGAAAACTTATTGATCGATGGGGACACCAAAGAGTTACGGCAGTTACTCGTAATATACTTAATGATGTCAGAACAAAGCTTGGTTTAGACAATAGCGATTTAGTTAGTGTTGAATTTCTTGTTGAAGAAGTTGAGCGAACTCTGAACGCTGCTGATAAATCTTCATTTAAGGAGATAATTAATCTCACTGGAACCGTGCTTCATACCAATTTTGGCCGCGCTGTGCTCCCAAGAGAAGCAATAGATGCAATTAATCGAGTCGCGGAGTCACCGACTAACCTAGAATATGATTTAAGCGATGCTGGCAGGGGTGAGCGAGATGATCATGTTGAGCAACTGGTGTGTGAGCTAGTTGGGAGTGAAGCTGCGACTATTGTAAATAACAATGCAGCGGCGTTATTACTCGTGCTTAATACTTTAGCTGAAAATGGTGAAATCCCAGTTTCTCGGGGTGAACTAGTTGAAATAGGTGGATCATTTCGAATTCCTGACATAATGCAGCGGTCTGGTTGCTCACTAGTTGAAATAGGTGCCACGAACAGGACACACTTGAAGGACTACTCTCAAGCGATCAATTCCCGAACTTCTTTATTAATGAAGGTACACACAAGTAACTTTAAAATAGAAGGTTTTACGGCAGAGGTTAAAGAGAAAGAGTTAGCGCAATTAGCAAAAAAAGAGGGAATTCCTTTTGTGTGTGATGTAGGCAGTGGAAATATAATTGATTTGTCTCAGTATGGACTTCCCAAGGAGTCAATGGTTGGTGATGCCATTCAAAACGGCGCAGATGTAGTCACCTTTAGTGGAGATAAACTCCTTGGCGGGCCACAAAGTGGAATTATCGCAGGTAGGAAAGATCTGATTGATCGAATTCGCTGCAACCCATTAAAAAGGGCACTAAGACCTGACAAAATAACGTTAGCTGCTTTGAGTGAGGTGCTTAAATTATATCGATCTCCAGAAAAATTAGTTGACGCATTACCTACTTTGAGATTCTTGGTAAGAAATGTTGATGAGATTATGCAGCAGGCAGACTCCATAAAAACTATTATTGAAAAGTTATTGCCACCAATTTACTCGGTTAAAACAGAGTCTTGCTTGAGCCAAATAGGCAGTGGCGCTTTGCCAATCCAAAATATTCTAAGCTTTGGTATTGCCATCACTGCAAAAAAAGACTCCGACTTGCGTGCTTTATTGAAAGCTCTTCGATTGTTGCCAAGACCAGTAATTGGCAGATTAAATGACAAGAAATTATTATTGGATTTAAGATGCCTCGATTGCGAGGACCAATTTATTTATCAAATCAAGAAAATACGAGATCTGCTGGAGTGATTGTAGCTACCGCAGGTCATATTGATCATGGAAAGACCTCTCTAATAAAACAGCTGACCGGTGTAGACACAGATACCTTGAAGGAAGAAAAACAGCGCGGTCTTTCGATCAATCTTGGTTATGCTTACCTAGCTAACGATAACAAAAGTATCGGCTTTATTGATGTGCCTGGCCACCGCCGTTTTATTAACACTATGATATCTGGTGTTAGCAATATTAATTTAGCACTGGTAGCAGTTGCAGCTAATGAAGGTTTAAAACCTCAGACTATCGAGCACTTAGAAATTCTGCGCTTACTTGATATCAAACGTTACTTGATAGTACTGACCCACATAGATAAAACCGATACCACTCAGCGCAAATTAGTAGCAAAACAAGTGCAAAAAGCCATTGGCTTGGGAACGCCAGTTTTTGAAGTGGACAACATGAAGGGCACTGGGATTGATAGGTTAAGGGATTATCTTTTAACTGTTGCTGAAGAATATTCTCCCAACTCTAAAAATGGATACTTTAGATTATCTATTGACCGGACTTTCCTATTGAAAGGCGTCGGCTTAACAGTGACTGGAACCGTGATGTCTGGGAGAGTGTCAGAAGGTGAAAATTTAGTTTTATTGCCACATAAGAAAAATGTAAGGGTACGAGAAATATATTCTCAAAATGAAAAATCTCGAGTAAGTCAGATTGGAGAACGTTGTGCATTACAAATCTCAGGTATAGAGAAGAAAGACATATCAAGAGGAGATTGGCTTCATGGTCGGTTTGATATTCTCAATTCAAATCGAATTAATGTTAGGCTTGAGATATCCAGTTATTTGAATTTCGCAGTGAAACATTTATGTCCTGTGAAACTTTATATCGGAGCCAAACTAATAAGTGCCAAGCTTTATTTGTTGGCGCGAAAAACAGATGGATTTTCTCTTGCTGCAGGATCTCGAGTATATGCCCAAATTATTATCGAAGGAGAAGTTAGTTGCTGTAAAGGAGACAAATTCGTTCTTCGTGATGATAGTGAACTAGTTACTTTGGGAGGTGGATCTGTTTTAGAACCATGGGCTGAATATGACCCTGTTTTTGCTGATAATAAAAGAAGCTACTTGGAGGCGTTAGAATTACCAACGCCGTTACAAACTTTAATAAAACTCGCAATTGAAGGTAAATGTTTAGTCAACCTTACGCATTTCGAGTTGTTGCAAAATCTTAATAAAAATGATTTGGAAACGATTCTCAAAGACGAGAAATTAGAGAAAAAAATCAGACTTTTCTCGAATGCTAATCATACTTATTTGGTTTCACGAGAAAACTGGGATCAATGCAGGCATAACATAATAAATTGCATAAAAGACTATCACAGGAGTCATCCAGATTTGCCAGGTGCGGATATGGATCGATTGCTTGTTGATCCTAATAAGGTTCCTGACAAAGTGTTGATAACAACTATTGTTAATGAATTAAAAGATGAAAAAGTATTGATTCAAACCAATGGTTACATAGGTATTCCAGGTTTTGTTCCAATCCTATTAGAGGCAGAGTCGGCTGCGTGGCAAATCGTTGAGCAAGCAATGAGAGCGTACCACCAGCAGATACCCACATTTTCCAATATTCAGGACGATTTGTCTCTTGAAAAGATGGCAGTTGACCTAGTTTTAAAAAAAGCACTCAAAGAAGGGAGAGTTTATAAGCTTGGAGGCAATAGAGTCGTTTTGCCCGACTTACTGGTTCAATTTGCTGACAAAATCAAACAACTTGTGGCAAGAAAACCTCGTTTTCTTGTTTCTGACGTTAAGAGCGTATTGGGGTTAGGCCGCAATTCTTGTATTGATCTTATGGAGTACTTTGATCAGATAGGTTTTACCCGAAGGATTGAATCTGAAAGAGTGATTAACGATTCAGAAGTAGTAAACAGATACCGTAAAATAAAATAATGAATGGAAGAGAGACACCTCCGGTGGGGTGCCTGGTCTTCAAAACCAGTGAGGTGCTATTTTAGTGCCTGGTGGGTTCGACTCCTACCTCTTCCGCCATTAGTTAAAGAGCAATAGTAAAAACTGAGGATAAATATATGGATACGAATTTGTTGAACAAAGAATTACTGACAGTAATCGAGTCATTCCCAGACCAAGATCTCTGGACAGATTTAAAGAGAACGAGGTCTCGTGCTACCGAGATGAGAGAGAAGATTATGGGTAAGTTACCTGAGATAAAAGGTGTTAATTCGTTCGACCAATTGATATCTCGTGAAACTGAGACAGATGTTCTGGTGCGAGTCTATAGTCCTGAAAGTCAGACTGAGGTTTTACCAGCACTTCTTTGGATTCACGGAGGTGGTTATTGTTTTGGTAGCATGGAAAGTGATGATTATGTTGTTCGTGAAATGGTCAAATCTGTAGGGTGTGTGATTGTATCAGTAGACTATAGACTCGCTCCTGAATATCCATTTCCTGCAGGATTAGACGATTGTATGGTGGCATTAAAGTGGCTCGTATCGAATACGGATAGGCTTTCAGTGGATCCTGACCGATTGTCTATTGGTGGTATAAGTGCGGGCGGTGGATTGGCTGCAGGTTTAGCCTTGCTAGTTAGAGATTCGACCGAAATTAATCTAGTTTTCCAATATCTACTCTGCCCAATGATTGATGATCGATGCGTTACGTCCTCTAGCTCGATGATTCTCGATAAAAGAATATGGAATCGTCACTCGAATTTAATGGGTTGGAAGTGTTATCTTGGGGAAAATCAAATATCTGAAGATGTGTCTCAATACGCGGCGGCGAGTCGAGCAAAAAATCTGAGTGGCCTTCCATCAACCTATATCGCGGTAGGGTCGGTTGATGCCTTTGTTGATGAAGATTGTGAGTACGCGAGGAGATTGCAAGATAGTGGTGTTAAGGTTCAGCTAGAAATTTTTGATGGTGGATTCCATGGATTTGAGTATTTAGGAAGAAAAACCAAAATAGCTAAAATAGCGCGAGACACTCACTATAAAGCGTTAACTGAAGCCTTGTTTAACTAATTGATTAAATTAATTATTAGGGTTTAACATCTTTTTTAAAAGATAGAATGAGAACACTTAATTTAGACTATTGACTGTCAGACAATTTTCACCGATATAATGGTTGTATGAAATTATCACGAATTTTAACTTTTCTTTTCTTACTTGCATTTTTTTTAAAGGCTTATGCAAAAGAAGTTTTTATTGAACCGGGTCCAAATGCTCAGGAAAAACTCCAGGAGGCGATGATTCTAATGGAAACGGGAGATACGCTTGTAATTAAGTCAGGAGTATATGTGCTTGAAGATAGTCTCTCTCTCGACGTTGACAAAGTTATAGTGAGAGGAGAGGGAATGGATAAAACTATTCTTGACTTCCATGACCAAAAATCTGGCGCACAGGGTCTCTTAGTAACTTCCGATGCGGTTACTTTAAAAGATTTTGCAATCTTAAATGCTAAAGGTGATGCATTGAAGGTAATTGGTGCAAAAGGAATCAGCATGATTGGGCTAAAAACTGAGTGGACGGGAGGGCCAAAGAGCACAAATGGAGCTTATGGCTTCTATCCTGTCGAATCAGAAAATGTGCTAATCGATAAATGTGTTGCTATAGGCGCATCAGATGCTGGAATATATGTTGGCCAGTCAAAAAATATAATCGTCCGAAACAGCATTGCTCAATATAATGTCGCAGGAATAGAAATCGAAAATTCTTACTATGCAGATGTCTATGGGAACTTAGCTTCCCATAACACGGCGGGGATTCTTATCTTTGATCTTCCTGATCTACCTCAGCAAGGAGGACATCATGTCAGGGTTTTTGATAATGAATCTATAGATAATGATACCGACAATTTTGCTCCTGAGGGCAACATCGTTGGAGAGGTACCAAGAGGGAGTGGCATCATAGTCATGGCAAATTCAGATGTTGAGATTTTCGGTAATGTTATAAGTGGAAATGGAACAGTAAACCTGTCAATTGTCTCTTATGGTGATGATACGGAAGATTCAAATTATTATCCTCACCCAAAGCGAATACAAGTTCACGGCAATAGTTTTGGCCCTAGCGGATTTAATCCTGATTTAGGTACTGGTGATTTAGCTAAGGTGTTGTTTGAAGTCAGTGATGGTGAAATGACAGATATTTTTTGGGATGGTGTTGTTCCCTTTTCCCAAATGTTTTTTGGTCAGCCAGAGAATGAGCGGTTAGTGGTGAACGAAGACAACGGTACAGATTTTCTGGCAATCAAGCCCATTAAATATTTGTTAGGATTTTCGGCTCCAATTAACAAAGATCTCCACCAGTTCAAAGGAATCATTAATCCTTTACCGCCCGTCCAGATTGAACCATTTTGAATGAGATGAAAATTTTATTTTTATTTGTCTTTCTTGTTATAAGCACTAATGTATATGCTGTTAATGAAGAATCAATATTAGCAGATTCATTTCCTGACAAACTGTCCGATTTTGGTTTCTTTTTAGATAATAATGCTCAAACACCACATGAAAAAGTGCTACCCTATGAGTTAATTTCCTCTTTATTTTCTGATTACTCTTATAAACAAAGATGGCTTTATGTTCCGCAAAATAAGTTTGCTCGATATGTTGAGGATCAAGTTTTTGAGTTTCCTGTTGGTTCTGCACTAATAAAGACATTTTATTATCCAATAGATGAGCGAGACCAGAGTCAGGGTAAACAGCTGCTTGAAACCCGTGTTTTATTGAACAAGTCCAGCGGATGGAAGGCGGTGTCTTACGTATGGAATACGGAACAAAATGAAGCGGTTAAAAAAATTGCTGGCAAATCTATTAATGTTAACTGGATAGATTTTGAGGGTGAATTAAAAGAGGTACGTTACAGAGTACCGAATGTTAATCAGTGCAAAGAATGTCATGCTTTAGCTGATGAGATTATTCCGATTGGCCCTAAGGCTCGAAATATCAATAAAGATATTGATTTTACAGAAGGGAGATATAATCAATTAGCTTATTGGATGCAAAAAGAGATAATCTCAGAGGTGCCAAACAATTTAATCTCACCAGTTGACTGGTCTGACAACTCAAAACACATAGATGACAGGGCGAGATCTTACTTAGATATCAATTGTGGACATTGCCACTCTCCATTAGGGAATGCGAATTCAACTGGTCTGTATCTACATTTAAATGAAACTCGAAATACACAGTTGGGAATGTACAAAAAACCAGTTGCTACTGGAAGAGGCAGTGGCGGTCTAAAATATTCTATAGTACCAGGTAGTGCAGATAAGTCGATTTTAGTTCATCGGATGGAATCAATGGATCCTGGAGTTATGATGCCCGAATCAGGAAGATCATTGACTCACAAAGAGGCTGTTCAAATGGTTAGAGATTGGATCGACGATATGGCAAACAGCAGGCGCTACTGACATGATGAACAATAAGATTCCACCACCTATAGTCACCTTAATTTGTGCCCTTATAATTTATTTTTCCTCATTATTCTTTCCTAGTTATACTTTTCCACTATTCAATGCTCTGAGTATCTTGATCCTAGGGTCGGGCCTTTTATTAATGTTTTTCGCCGTAAAGTCGTTTAAGAAAGCGCAAACAACGATAAATCCATTACAACCTGATTTAGCTTCGTTTTTGGTGACAGAAGGCGTTTGTAAATACTCAAGAAATCCTATGTATCTCGGAATGTTATTCATTTTAATTTTTATATCGCTCAGATTTAACTTAATTGGTGGAAGTTTGGTAGCCCTTGGCTTTGTAATTTACATCACAAAATATCAGATTGTCCCAGAAGAGATTGCCATGGTGAAATTGTTTAACGATAAATTTATTGCTTGTAAAAGCCGAGTTAGAAGATGGCTTTGAAAACTAAGACCTATTCTCATCATGATTGAAGTCATTGATCATTTGATCATTGCAGTTAAAAATCTTGAGATTGCAGAAAATAATTTCATAAAACTACTTGGATTTAACCCTGTCTGGCAAGGTTCACATGAGGACCTCGGCACTTCAAATTCTATTTTTTTATTACGCAATACATACCTTGAATTATTGACTGCTAACGGAGAGGGAGCTGGAGCTGAATTAGTTAAAAATTTCTTAAAAAAACATGGCGAAGGATTGATGGGGATCGCCTATGGCGCAAAAGATCTATATTCGACTAGCGCTAATCTCTCTAGCAAAGGGTTTTCTCTGCCAAGCATTACAAAAGGAGTAGGCCACTGCAATGAAACTGGATCTCAAAGAAAATGGATTACTCAATTATTACCTTTTGAGCTAACTCGAGGTATTTTCACATTTCTTATAGAGCATAAGGGCGGTGTCTTACCTCAATCTAAAGAGTGTTCGCCTTCAGTAGTAAATAGATTAGATCATGTTGTTATCAAGACAAGTGATGTAGATGCTGTTATCAAGGTCTATCGGGATGCCTTTGGAATAAGGTTGGCGCTCGATAAGTTCGTCGAACATTGGAAGAGAAGGATGCTGTTTTTTCGGTTAAATAAAACAACTATTGAAGTTATTGAATCAAGTGATCAAGAAAAATCAATGGATTATTTGTGGGGTATCGCATTGGAGGTTGAGTCTTTGTCTGATGCACATGATAGACTTTCCGGAATTGGTGTAGAGTTGAGCAGCATGAAACCTGGCTTGAAAGAAAACACTATTGTATGTACCGTAAAGTCTCATAATCACAATATCCCTATGTTATTAATCGAATATTTAAACGCATAACCTGCCTCAGGATTTAGACATTATGACGCGTGTAAGCAAACAACAAATTCCTGAATGTTTTTGGGCGAATAGACCTAAATTTCTTCAATGGTTAGGTAAAGCGATCTTAACAGTATTTGATTGGAGGGTATGTGGCTCGATCAGTGAGGAATACAATAATAAACGTTTGGTTGCGATAGTTGCGCCACACACCTCAAATTGGGACGGAATCTTCGGTGTTGCCGCAGTAGCAGGACTCGATGCGCGAATTACGTTTATCGGCAAGCATACAGTTTTTAGATTTGGGTTAGGAAAATTTTTAAGTTACATGGGCGGTATACCGGTCGACCGATCAAAACCAGGGGGGATCATTAAAAATGCAATTGATCAGATAAGAGGCATTGATGGAGCCATAATTGCCCTATCACCTGAGGGGACTCGATCAAAAGTGAAAGAGTGGAAGACAGGATTCTTGCGATTAGCTGCGGATTTAAACGCTGATATTATTCCGATGTCTTTAGATTTTAAAAAGAGAGAGATTCTATTTGGTAAGGTTTTTGTGCCTACAGGGAATAGTGAGAAAGATATTCAAGCTCTCAAGGATTACTACAGTGCTTTTACTGCAAAGAGACCAGAAAATTATTAAACATTAATATTATTTAGCATTTATATGCACTGAAAATCTAACGAGTTTGAGAGCGGTATATGAAAGAAGCGACAGAATTCGAGCAGAAAGTTTGGAATGCATTAAAGGCTATTCCGTATGGTGAAACTCGGTCTTACAAGCAAATCGCAATTTCAATAGGATATCCATCCGCCTCTAGAGCAGTAGCAAATGCCTGTGGTAAAAATCCTTTGCCCATTGAAGTTCCCTGCCACAGGGCGATCAGATCGGACGGAACTATAGGCGGTTACAGCGGAGTGGGTGGTATAAAAACAAAAAAGCTACTGTTACAAAAAGAAGGGAATAAATTTTTTGAAGGAGCAAAGGCTAATTAATATTAAGAGCTTACTTGAGAGAAATTACATATTAATTCTTTTAGTTACACTGGGTATCTTTCTAAGATTTTTTAATCTTGGAGTTATACCCGGCCCAGCCTTTGATGAGGTTTATTATCCAGTATTTGCGCTTGATTTTTTATCGGGTAAGGATTATTTTTCTGTACATCCCCCAGTTGGAGTTTATCTAACTTCAATCAGCATTTATCTTTATTCAGTATTACCTTGGACTGATTCGCTTATATCAACAGGGTTTGAAATAGAAAATTTGAGTTCAATCAGTTATCGTTGGTTTCCAGCGGTGGTTGGCTCCTCTCTTACATATATCGCTTATTTGGTGTGTTTGCAGATCCATTCGAATAAGAATTTTGCCCTTTTGGTAGCATTTTATTTTTGCGTCGATGGTTCCATGCTTGTGGATTCACGATTTGGGCTAATAAATATTTACCTAGTATTTTTTGGTTTTTTAGGTCTGCTATTTTTTCTGCGAATGATTAAAACTACTGGCAACTCATGGCATTTATTGCTCTCCTCATTGTGTTTAGGTTTAGCAATAGCAGTCAAATGGAATGGTTTGGGATTTTTGGCAGTGGCTGTTTGCTTTATGTTGATTCTGAGCTTTACTAGATCAAGAGGTTATAAATTTACAACTGAAGAAGTGATAGGAGAATACTCTCAGAGAAAAGCTTTGATCCCACTTATAGCCTTAACCACACTTGTGTATTTTGCAGCTTGGGGGCCCTACTTTTCGAAGGTCGGCGAAATGGATTATTTGGATAAACACTCCCAATTATTATCTTTCCATGCAGAAAATACAGACGAAAAAACACATCCTTATGAATCTAGATGGTTTACCTGGCCGTTGGTTGTAAGACCTATGGGTTACTATTTTAAATCAGCAGAGAATTCAATGATCGAACTGGACGAAAAAACCGTTTTCACTTCCGTTCACTTACTTCCAAATCCAGTCTTATATTGGTGTTCATTTGTTGCCGTGATTATTCTTGGGGGAAGATTAATGCTTTCGACTGCAAAACTGATAGACAGTAAATTAATTGATTCTAATTATCTTTTTATGTTTTTTGTCACCCTTGGATATTTAGGAAATTTTCTTCCATGGAGCTTAGTTTCAAGATCAACCTTTATTTATCATTATCAGCCATCTTCAGGTTTTGCATTTTTGGCTCTTGCTTTTTTAATGACGGAGTTAATTGAAGATAAAAAGCAATTTGGTTCGCAGCTTTATCTATTGATACTCATTATGATTTGTCTATCAGGTTTTTACTGGATCCCTCTTCAGCTAGGATTGAGCATAACAAGCGACTATTTTTACCGATTAATGTGGTTTAAATCATGGATATGAAACCTTCTGAATCGATTAAAAAAGTATGCTTTGTTCTGCCTACATTCAATGAGGCAGATAACATTAGAAGCACTATCGAAAGTATTTTTTTGGAAAAAAAGCATGTTAATAAGGCGACGTTTTTTATACTAATTGTTGATGACAATTCTCCAGATGGAACTCAACAAATTGTAAAAGATCTAATGGGCCAATATCAGAATTTAAAAATGATAACAGGCGAAAAAAAAGGTCTTGGAGAAGCTTATAAACGAGGGTTTGATTATGCATTGTCTGAACTAGATGCAGATATTATTTTTCAAATGGATTCTGATGGGCAGCATGATTCGAAACTAATTCCGCACTTTTTAAGTGTCTTTGAACAGGGATTTGATTTGATCATTGGATCAAGGTTTGTGGAGGGAGGTTCCACTCCTGAATTTTCTCTAAGAAGAAAGATATTGAGTAAAGTTGGAAATCTACTTGTTCGATATGTTGGCGGAGTATCACAAATTAAAGATTGTACTTCTGGATATAGATGTATAAGGGCGTCTTTCTTAAAGCGGGATAGTATAAAGTCGTTATCTGCCAGGGGATATTCATTTCAGAGCTCTTTAGTTTGCGAACTCACTTCACAAGGCGCTAAAACGAAAGAGATACCAATAACTTTCACCAGGCGGATATCAGGAGAATCTAAGTTATCGTGGGAAGATCAAGTTGAGTTCATAATGAATATTCCAAGATTAGGCTTTCGAAATTATCAAGACTTCATAAGGTATGCAATAGTCGGAGTATCGGGTGTTTTCGTTAACTTAGGAATTTACTATATCCTCACACGGTTTCTTGGAATATCCCAGATAGTATCGCCAATCATATCGATAGAATGCGCAGTTTTATCAAATTTCATATTGAACAATTTTTGGACTTTTAAAGGTAGGAATTTGCAAGAGAGTTTTATTAGCAAATTATTTAAATTCCACTCAATAGCTGCGCTCTCTGGTGCTACCAACTATGGCGTATTTATTATGCTGATAAGCATATTTACGATAAATGATCTTGTGGCTAATTTGTTTGGAATTTTGTTAGGGGCAATATTAAATTACTTGATTAATTCAAATTGGACTTGGAGGAAATTTGATTAGATTTGAGTCCTTCTAGAAAGCCATAGAAAGCGGGTTTTGGCTTTAAATTTTCATCGTAAATTGTTGGCCAGTCCCTCATTTTAAAGAAGCGCCTGATCCAAGTATCACGGTCATTAAATCCCCAAAAAGTAATACCATACTGTTGATCTTTTGGAACAGTCGTCATATATATTTTGACGAGTTCTTCGTATTTTTTAGCTTGAGCAACGAGCATTTCAGGAGTGATCTCTGTATATCGTTCAATACCTCCACCCCTTGTGTCATCGTGAGTATTGAAGATTATGTCAACCTCAGATAAGTGAATCTGTAATCCTGTTTCCGCCGCTGTTTTGAGGGTGTATGCAATTATGTCGTTAGGTATATCCATTCTAATGTGCATTTGAAAGCCAATGCCAGATATAGGCACTCCTCTTTTTTGAAAATCTTGCACCATTTCTATCATGGTGTTGAATTTTTCTAAATCTCTTTCAATGTTGAAATCGTTATAAAAAAGTATTGCATCAGGGTCGGCTTCATGCGCATATTCGAATGCCTTTTCAATATATTCAAGTCCAATAGTTTCGTACCAAATAGTGTCTGTTCTAAACCCTGCTCCTTTTGTATTGAGGCCCTCATTTACGACATCCCAACCATGGACCTTGCCTTTGTATCGACCAACATAGCTTTGAATATACCCTTTTAAAAAAGGGAGTAGCCATTTAGGATTTTGCTTTGCTTTTTGTCGAACCCACTCTGGAGTCGAGCTGTGCCAGACTAAATTATGGCCAAAAACTCTTTGATTGTGTTCTTCTGCATACGCAATGATTGAATCAACAATTGAAAAATCAAATCGCCCCTCTGTGGGCATTACTTGATTCATTTTCATATCGCTTCCAGCTGTATAACTATCGAAATGATGTTGCTGTAATCTTCTCAGTTGAGCATCTTTTTGGAATGGCTTAAATCTCACTGCTGTTCCCAAAGGGAAAGACGAATTATTATGAAGCGAGGGATTGTCAAGATTTGAAGAGAGGTCATTTTGCGTACAACCGATGCACATAATTATTAGCAGAAAAATTATTACTGTATTTTTCAATTGATATCCAATTTCCCAAGTTGATAGATGTTTAATATAACGCTTAATTAATTATTAGTTAAGAGAGATGATATGATTGGCAAGAGAGAAACCTTGTGGGTAGTGAAAATAGCCAATGAAAATTTTGAGAACGCCAGAAAAATTTTTCACCAAAATCAAAGATTATCCTTTTAAACCAAATTACACGACTATAAAGACATACGATGGATCAGATTTGCGCATTCATCACCTTGACGAAGGTCCTAAAGATGGACCGATCTTACTGTGCATGCATGGCCAACCTGTATGGAGCTACCTTTACTCAAAAATGATCCCTTATTTAAAGGATGCGGGTATTAGAATAATTGCTCCTGATCTTCCAGGGTATGGAAAGTCTGATAAGCCCGCGGCGAGAGAGGATTACACTTATCAAAGACAGGTGGATTGGATGAATTCATGGCTAGTCGTAAATGACTTAAAGCATCTCACTTTTTTCGGTCAAGATTGGGGTGGATTGATCGGACTGCGAATGATTGCCGACAATCCCGATCGATTTGATCGAGTTGCTATTGGGAATACTGGGTTACCCTGTAATCCTGATGTCCCTGAGGATATAGTTAAGGAAGTCCTATCTTTTAGAAAATCGAAAGAAAAGGTTTCTTTTTTTAAGATGATTAAAAAGTTGAAGTCAATGGATGGGTTCTCAGGGAATGATCCGCATTTAGGTATTAAAATGTTTGCTTACTGGCAAAAATATACTTGGGATACTACTAATGTCCCATCGGGAATTATTGCATCAGCGATGATGGAGCGAAGAAATGCAATTTCGATGTTTATAAATTTTTTAGCAATAAAACTAGGATTTGGTACATCGGCATTATTTTCATCAAAATTGTCACTCGCTTATGAGTCCCCTTATCCAGATCCAACCTATAAAATGGCTGTCAGAGCAATGCCTAGTCAAGTACCATTAATTCCAGATGAATCCCTAGGTGCTCAATTGGCAGCGTGGGAGTTTTTTAGTAATTTCAAAAAGCCATTTTTGTGTGTTGGTGCTGGAAATGACCCAGTCACCAATGGCTTTGAAAAACAGTTTATAAAAAGAGTGCCTGGTACAAAAGGTCAAGACCATATTAATATTGGCGGCGGGCACTTTCTTCAATGGACTAAAGCTAAAAAATTATCTGAAGTTCTAACTGAGTTTATCCAAAAAAATGTTTAAGACAATCTTTAAAAGTTTATTTCACTTTTTAATTGTTCTTGTATTAACAATGTTTTTGATAGCTTTCCACAGTTCCTTATTAAATTTAATTTGGCTCGCTTCAATAAAGATGCCAATCACGATATCAGCGTCATTAACAATGTTTATTGGTGATGTTGAGGGTTTATTGTTTAACGGCGCTTTTCCCGTACCAATTTTAATCTCAATGCTTTATGCGATCACGTTTATATTTACAGCTGTTATTAGAAGATGGACAGTCTTTCCGGCTCGAATGATGTATGCCGTTGCGGGAGCATTTACCTTCATAATCATCACACTCGTTTTGCCTCTTTTAGTTAACAATATTGATCTAATAGCCAATGCTCGATCGTCTAATGGCAAGCTAACTTTAATTATTATTGGGGCAATAGCCGGTATGTATTTCGGTTCTTTTGTGGAGAGATCCAAAAATGGGAAGTAAATTTATAAAAGTATTTTTGTTTATGTGCCCTCTTCTGGGATTTTTTTCCTCAATCTCAGTTTACTCCGCGGGTTATAAGTCTGAAGTTATTGTCGATAATCTTGATAATCCCTGGAGCATAGCTTTTATTTCCAAATCTGAATGGCTTGTTACTGAGTTATCGGGCTCCTTAAGACGAGTTATCAATGGTGAAATGCAGGATGATCCGGTCTCTGGTGTTCCAGAAGCGTTTTATTCTGGGCAAGGCGGACTATCAGACGTCGTCTTGCATCCGAATTTTAAAGAAAATAAATTAGTTTATTTAACGATGTCGGCATCTGATCCAGATAGTAAAAAACTAAATTTCTTGAAAGTAGTCAGAGGTGAGCTTGATGGAAATGATCTTTTAAATGTGGAGACAATTTTTGAATCAGAACCTGTTAGAAAGACTCGAGCCCATTATGGTGGCCGTCTAGCTTTTATGGCCGATGGCTCGATTTTAATATCCTCAGGCGATGGATTTAATTACCGAGAAAAAGCACAATCACTGGATAATCATTTCGGCAAGTTTATTCGACTAAATGATGACGGCAGTATTCCTAAAAATAACCCTTATTTGGACAAACCAGATTTGAAGCCAGAGATTTGGTCATTTGGGCACAGAAATCAACAAGGACTTGTAGTGATGGATGATGGGACTGTTATTGCTCATGAGCATGGTCCGAAGGGAGGAGATGAGTTAAATATTATCGAACCAGGAAAAAATTATGGATGGCCGGCCATCACTTATGGTGTTGATTACAGTGGCGCTGTTATATCCCCATTTACAGAACATCCCGATATGGAGCAGCCAGTGAAATATTGGGTTCCCTCGATAGCTCCCTCTTCTATGATTCTATACTCAGGGAAAATGTTCGAAGAGTGGAGCGGAGATTTAATATTATCCGCTCTAAAACCGGGAGATGTCAGGCGATTGAAATTTAAAGGTGATACTGCCACAAACGAAGAAATTATAATTTCTGAATTTGGTCGCATAAGACATGTGTCAGAGGCTCCAGATGGCAGTTTGATATTGTTGACTGATGAAAAAAGGAAAAGGGGAAAACTGATTCGTATTTCCTCTTCGAGTACTGATCAGTGATTCATATTTCAAATGGACGGTTTTGATGTGCTTGTCGGACTAGTTCTGCCCTTATCGATTTTTCTGAGAAACAGGGTACCCTAAAGGGGATAAAGTACAAACTATTGCTAGAGTTGACGTAGTAGCCATCAATGCACATCGCTAGTATTTTTGATTTTTCATCTTGTATTGCAAACTTTTGATTTAATGCTGAGGCGATAACATTTTGATGATCCTCATTCATATGGTTGATCATTTCCTTTTCATTTTTTCCCCATTTTGGGACCTCTCGGGTCCAGTTTGATGTATCTAACCAAGCGATCTCTCCAAAGCCTCCAATCCATCTTGCTTTGATAATTGACAGCTTATAAAAGTTAAATCCATGCATCTGCGCATATGAAGCACTTTTTGGCAAAAATTTTATAAATCTGTCTGCATATGTTTCTAGTTCAGATTCTTTTATTTTTGAAAAATCGCCAATTAAGCTAAGTCTGGAGCTCGCCTGTTTATCGTCTTCTGTGGAAAGCGAGAAAATCGTCGCACATGCTCTTGAATCTTTCCAAATATTTTTGGTGTGTTCGGCTAAATCACTCGCATAAATAATTAGTTCTCTATTCATATTTGATGCAAATGTTGTGAAGCTACCAAAGGGGTAGTCTTGACTACTTTTCGAAATTGTTGACAGAACCGCTGTGTCAGAAGTTCTGAAGAGCTCGACAGCGTTGGACTCATATTTTTCTTTTGCTTTACTCATATCACAGATACGTTATTTTCGGAGATGTGTCATTAACCTTTATTTTAGTCTCATATGTTTCAGATAGAATTGACTCAGTCAGGACCTCGATTGTTGAGCCATTTTTCACGATTGTTCCGTTTTTCATTAAGACTATATTGTCCGCAAATTTAGATGCGGTATTCAAGTCGTGAAGAATAAGAAGAACACCAATATTCTTTGATAAGTGTCTCTTTATAATTTCTAACATTTTTAATTCATGGTAAATATCTAGATTCGCAAGAGGCTCATCTAAAAGCATAAATCTTGGATGAATATCACCCTCTGGGATCCAAAGTTGCAATAGAACTCTGGCAAAGTGAACACGTTTTTGTTCTCCACCAGAGAGCGTATTAAATTTTCTATCGACTAAGTGTTGTAATTCACAATCTTCAATTATTTGCTTTAAAACGTCAGGATAGAAAG
>CABXWC010000023.1:0-22137 GCA_902515855.1 uncultured SAR92 cluster bacterium | reverse complement strand
CACCCCAATAGTAAGCAATCATCTCACCAGCATCTGCTTTAGCCATTCCAGCAATTGATGATTCAGCAAAATAATCCACCAAAAAGCTCCCGATAGCTACTTCTCCACCGACATACAGAAATATTGCTAGGGCACCAAGCACCATTGAACGGTACTGTCGTAAGCCGTAAAAGTTATAAGCTAAAGCTACCAGGACTATTAATCCTGCGACCAAAGTCAAGCCAAATGCCATGGCAGCTATTATTGCAGCGGAAAATATTATGTGGCTTGTTAAACTACTTGACGTGTCACCTTCGCCAGCTTCAACATGCGCTAATTTTGGAAGCTTTATGAATTTAAACAAGCCTGCTGCTGCCACCAAAATAACACCCATAATTAAGTAAGGCATTTGGACGACAGATGCACCCACTCCGACCATTCCGAGAATAAGGCCTGATAACAATAATGGCGCAATCCATGTGGCGAATGAGTTAGCAAATTGAGCTGCATTTAAGCGACTAGCCGCAGTTGATTCAGGACCCAAAGCAGATACATATGGATTCGCCGCGACCTGCAATATCGTTATCCCACTTCCTAGAATAAATAAAGATCCAAGAAATAGTATGTAAATATTTAAATTAGCTGACGGGTAGAAAAGAAAACATCCTGAAGCTGTAACAACAAGCCCGATAACTAAGCCCATTTGAAAACCGAATTTATCAATAATACGATTGGCGATAGGCGAGATAATAAAGTAAGCACCAAAAAAACAAAATTGAACCAGGCTTGCTTGCGTATAGGAGAGCTCATAGGTCTCCTTCAAAAATGGAATCAGCAGATCATTTAGAACCGTTATAAATCCCCAGAAAAAGAATAAAAAAGTCATTGCAAAAAATGCAAACTTTTGAGTCTCTTGTTGTGCCTCTGGGATTTTTGCTGATCCGTTATCAGGATTAGTATCTGACATTTTCCCCTCCATACCTTAAATATTTCGAATTTATTGAGAGCATAGTTCTGACAATCGAATCATGCAACCAAATTCAAAACAAGATTCAGAATATTTCTTTTGCCAGTAAAATTTTGTGGCTTATGTCTGGTCAACTTATCACATATAATGCTCGGTGTACGGTTGACAAAAACTAAAAACGCCGAGTGCATACCACCCAGGATTAGTAAATGAAAAATAAAATTTTAATCGCAGCAGTCGCCTTTTTGGCACTTTTAATTGTTTACTTTATATTTTCAGGTGACGAATCTGAAATTTCAGTGAGAACAAAACAAGCAACCTCAGAAGAGATCAAGACCTCTATTCTTGCCTCGGGGACACTGATATATAAAGATCAAATAGAACTCCGGTCAGAGGTAATAGGGCAAGTTAGCGAACTCTTTATAGAGGAAGGAGATGGAGTAAAACAAGACCAAATTCTAATGCAGTTGGATCAGAAAACATTCGAAGCTGATGTAGAAGAGCAAAATGCATATGTAAGAATGCAAAAAATAGCAATTGAAAGACAGAAGAAACAGCTTGAGAATACTTTTGCTCAATGGAAGAGGAATAAAAATTTATACGAAAGAAAGATAATTGGTCAAGACGCGTTTGAACTTATCGATAATCAACATGAACTCGCAAAGATTGATCTTCGCTCAAGAGAGGAAGCTCTAAGTCAAGCGCAAGCCACTCTAGAAAAAGCGCTTGAGCGTTTAAGCAAAACTGTTTTCAGATCCCCTATTACAGGGGTTGCCACATCAGTGGATATAAAAGTTGGTGAAACCGCAATTAGTGGAACACAAAACATTGCAGGTTCAAACTTGATGACAATAGCGGATCCCTCATCAATTTTAGTTGAAGTTGAGGTAGATGAAGCTGATATTGCAAACGTTCAGTTAGAACAAGATGTCGATGTATATGCTGTGGCTTTCCCAGAAGAAGCGCTTAAGGGCAGCGTAAAAACAATTGCAACCTCTGCAAAAAGAGCAAGTAATCGAGAGGGTTTAAGCTTTACAGTTAAAATATTATTGGAGGAAAGCAAGATAGATATAAGACCTGGCATGACTTGTAGAGCTGAAATTTTTATCAAAACTCGAGAAAAAACGTTAGCCGTACCAATGCAAGCAGTGGTCTTTGAGGAAATCGACGATGATGGCGCGGATATGTCAATGCGTGGAGGTCGTGGTGGGCCTAGATTTGGCACATCAATGAACTTAAATACAAGTAGTAATGTCTTTATCTATTCTGAAGGCAAGGCATTAATAAAAGAGGTAAAACTCGGCATATCGAATGATGAGCTTCAAGAGATTCTATCTGGTATCTCAGAGGGTGACGAAATAATAGTCGGTCCGCCAAGAGTTCTTGCCAAACTGAAAGATGGCGATGAAGTAAACAAATTTGAGCGAAGAAATAAAAATGCAAGCTGACCCTGTTATTGAGTTAAGAAACATAAAAAAAAGCTACGACATGGGAGAGGAATGTTTCTGGGCTCTTAATGGAATCGATCTTGATATCAAAGAGAACGATTACATGGCCATTGTGGGATCATCAGGGTCAGGTAAATCAACGCTAATGAATTTACTCGGGTGCCTAGATTATCCAACGGAAGGTGACTATAAATTAAAGAATCTTAATATCGCAAATTTGAGTGAAAATGAACTTGCAAAAATCCGAAATCAGGAAATTGGTTTTATCTTTCAAAATTTTAATTTATTACCGAGAGCCACTGCTATTCAGAATGTAATGCAGCCTTTAATCTATCAAGGACTTTCCAAATCAAAGAGACTCAAATTAGCTAGTGACGCACTAGAAAAAGTCGGGCTAAATGATCGAATGAAGCATCTCCCAAATCAACTATCGGGTGGACAGCGTCAACGAGTAGCTACAGCCAGAGCTCTGGTCACCAAACCCTCAATACTTTTAGCTGATGAGCCAACAGGTAATTTAGACTCAAATACCACCAAAGAGATAATGGCTCTTTTCGAAGAGCTCCATGATAGTGGGCAGACGTTAATAATTGTTACGCATGAACAGGAGATCGCGGATAGATGCGAGAGAGTGATTACTTTGAAAGATGGCTGCCTCTTATCCGATAAATTGAATCAGAATAGGAAGTAGAAATGGCAACCATCCAATTTAAAATTATAGAAAGTACTCGCTCGGCGGCGCAATCGGTTAAGGCTCATCGATTCAGAAGCTTTCTCACTACACTTGGAATCATCATTGGTGTCGCGTCTGTGATATCAGTCGTTTCGGTACTGCAAGGTTTTAGCAAGTATATAAGCTCACAATTTGACGGCATTGGAGCCAATGTTATTAATATTGAGAGGTATACACCGCCAAAATCTCGACTTCAGGGAAAATGGTCACGATTGACTTATCAAGACTATTTGAAAATTAAACACAACATACCTGGCGTCAGTTATGTAACGCCAAGCGTTCAAGTTTGGGGCTCGCAAGGAGGCGTAACCTACAGAGATCAATCAGTTCCCACTCAGGTTTTTGGGAGTGCATCAAGTTATCAAAGCCTTAATGCTGTTTACTGTGAGTATGGTCGTTTTATCAACCAGTCTGATGATGACAGTCGAAGACGTGTAGCGGTAATTGGGTCTTCCCTGATCTCAAGCCTGGAAATCCAGGGTGACCCAGTAGGGCAACATGTTCAAATTTTAGGTGAGTGGTTTAAGATAATTTGTGTCGCTGAGACACGGGGAGAGTTATTTGGCTTTGATCAAGATGATTTTGTACTGATGCCATTTACCACTGCAAAATCCATATTAGGTGATCGAAGTTGGCGTACAAATGTTACGATAAGTATGTCCGTTGATGACGTAAATCAACTCACTCAAGTTAAACGACAAATAACTAATGTTTTGCGTCGTTCGCACAGCATCAAAGATGGAGACCCTAATGATTTTAAAATTAGTTCCGCGGATCAAATGCTAGAGACTTTCGGCTCAATTATTGGAGGAACGACACTCGTACTTGGCGGAATAGTTAGCATTTCACTTCTTGTGGGTGGAATCGGCATAATGAATATTATGTTGGTGTCTGTAACTGAAAGAACTCGTGAGATCGGAATCCAGAAAGCGCTTGGCGCGACCAAGTTCGATATATTGTTACAGTTTTTAATTGAGGCTATATTTCTCTGTTTACTTGGAGGACTTGTAGGACTAATACTCGGTTTTGCAGGTGGTTCAATAATTAGTTCAGTTGCGAATTTACCTCCGGCCAGTGTGCCAATTTGGGCAGTTGCTCTATCATTTGGGTTCAGCGCACTCATTGGATTGATATTTGGCATTATCCCCGCAGCAAAGGCTTCCAATCTTGATCCAATTGACGCATTAAGATATGAGTGAATTTAATCTTTTTGAATAAACTTGAGGAAAATTTTTGGAATTATATGAAGCAATACTTTTAGGGATTGTTCAAGGACTTACAGAATTCTTACCAGTAAGCAGCAGTGGCCACTTAGAACTTGGTAAGGCATTAATTGGTGATGAGAGCTTACCTAAGGAAAGTATGCTTTTTACAGTTGTGGTTCATGCCGCAACTGCACTTGCGACTCTTTTAGTCTACAAAACAGACGTGGCAAATATTTTAAAAGGGGCCTTTATCTCTAAGGAGAGAGAATACAGAGCATTTTCCATAAAAATTTTATTAAGCATGATTCCTGCCGTTTTTATTGGAATGATTTTTTCTGAAAAAATAGAGCTATTCTTCTCTCAACAAATATCACTCGTTGGATCGATGTTGATAATCACAGCGGGCTTATTGCTAATTGCTGACAACCCTAAGAATAAGGAAAAAGATGTTTCTTTTGCAACATCACTAATCATTGGGCTTTCCCAAGCTATAGCAATTCTGCCTGGAATTTCACGCTCAGGCGCTACGATATCCACTGGAATTTTATTAGGCATCAACCGAGAGAAAGCTGCAAAATTCTCATTTCTCATGGTGGTGCCACTAATTTTTGGAAAGATAATTAAAGATTTACTCGACGGTGCAGTGCTTATAAATGAGTCACAATATGAAACTCTTTTAGGTGGCTTTTTCGCGGCATTCATAACAGGTTTCTATGCTTGTAAATGGATGATCTCATTAGTGAAGCAAGCTAAACTGAAATATTTCTCACTCTACTGTTTTCTCGTTGGATTGTTTGCAATCTTATCTCAAGTGTAAAATTTGATTTAAGAAAATTTATCTTTATTACAGTCGAGATAGCCCTCTTATCAGTGGTAATCCTTCATAGATAAAACCGGTATACAGCTGAAGAAGCTTTGCGCCCGCTTGAATTTTTTCAAAACCATCTTCAACTGAACTGATACCTCCAACACCTAAAATTGGAATCTCATCACCCAATAATTGATGCAAGGTTTTAATAATCTCCGTCGATTTAAGAAATAATGGCGCCCCACTCAACCCACCTTCCTGCTCAGAATTTTCCTCTCCCTTGACACTTGTCTTATCAACTGTGGTGTTAGTCGCTATTACTCCATCAAACTGGTGCTGCCTTAATGCCTCGGAAATCGTTCTTAATTCATCAACAATCAAATCTGGGGCAATCTTAAGCACCAATGGAACGTATTTTCCGGAGCTACTGGCGAGTGCATGTTGCTTTTCTTTCAATGAAGATAATAAATCATTCAGTAAATCGCCAGTTTGCAATGAGCGTAAATTTTCAGTGTTCGGAGAGGAAATATTGACTGAAATATAAGACGCATGGTCATATACTTTCTCCATACATTCTAAATAATCAGTCTTTCCAGTTTCAATAGGGGTTGACTTGTTCTTACCAATATTCACTCCAACTGGGATCAGCGAACGACGTGCTTTCAGGTTTTTAAGAAGGTTATCTACACCTTTATTGTTAAAACCCAGCCGATTAATAACTGCCCTCGACTTTTTAAGGCGGTAAACTCGTGGCTTTAAATTTCCAGGTTGTGGCTTTGGGGTCACGGTTCCAACTTCAACATAACCGAAACCCATAGCATCAAAAGCGTCAATTGCCTCACCATTTTTATCAAGCCCAGCCGCTAATCCAATCTTGTTTCTGAATTCAATTCCCATAACACTAATTGGAGAATGATTGAGTGCCTGTTTGTAGAGAATATTAAAGGGCGATGAACCTGTTGTACTTAAAAATTTTATTGATAAATTATGCGCGAGCTCAGGATCAAGAAACGAAAAAAAGTTTTGCATATTGATTTTTATCTGCCTCTACAAAAACAGGTTTTGTAACTAATTCTAAAGAGTTTAATGATAACATAAGCCTCAATAGAGTTTGATACGGAATACTTAACTAAAAACCTCTTCAAAGGCTGGAGCTATTTAATGCGATTTCTAAAGTTACTTTATTTAATCTACGAGAGGTTTCTAAAGAAACAATTATCTTCAAGTCGCAAACCTCTTCACATTGGCCTTATAGTTGATGGCAATAGACGATTCGCCGTTGCAAATCGTCTTTCAACGAGAAAAGCAGGTCATATGGCAGGTTCAGATCGACTCGAGGACTTTCTTGAGTGGTGCTTGGAACTCGATGTGAAAATTGTCACTTTGTATGGTTTCTCAACTGAAAATTACAAGAGAAGTAATGAAGAAGTTGAGGAGCTCATGTCAGTCATTTTGGAAAAGTTTCGGACACTTCAAACTAACCCACTTATCGACAAAGAGAATGTCAGAATAAAAGTAATAGGAAGGCGCGATGGATTTTCATCCGAAATGTTAAAAGAAATCTCAAAAGTCGAATCATTAACAGAAACGCACGATAGCTTTTTATTAAACGTAGCAATCGGTTATGGTGGACGCGCTGAAATTGTCGACGCTGTTAAAAGGATTGGATCGCAGATTAAAGAAAATTCTCTTTCAGTGGAAGATATCAATGAAGATCTTCTATCAAATCATCTTTACACTGAGGGGCTTCCTGATCCTGACCTCATAATCAGAACTTCTGGAGAGGAAAGATTGTCTGGATTCTTGATTTGGCAGAGTGCGTACTCTGAATTATATTTTAGCGAGGCATTTTGGCCGGCCTTCAGAAAAATTGATTTTTTAAGAGCTATTCGTGTGTGGCAACAGCGTGATAGAAGGTATGGAAAATGAAGAATTTAGGTTTAACCCGTAAATTCAAATCCATAATAATCGGAGATAGCCAGCCCGGCTGCGACGCTAGTAAAAGGGTCGTGATCAATTACTTTACCTAAAAAATGTTCATTTAAAATATTGTTCACGGCTGGGATTAGAGAAGATCCTCCCGTTCTTATGACAAGATCAATTTGATTATTCGCAATATTTGCTTTCATTAACGTGTTTTGAATAGCTTGATTTAAGTCATCTAACAAGGGTGAGATGATCTGCTCGAAATGATCTCGTGTTATCTGAACATTAATGTCAAGCTCAGGGATGTCAAGAACTGCCTCATGCCCAAAGGAAAGATCAGATTTTAGGTCTCGAATAGCATGAAAAATCTGAAAACTATAATTCTGCTTAATAACATCATAAAGTCTCCGAAATTTGGTAGCCGAACTATCTGTATTGTTCATTCTATCGATCACAGGCCCGGTATATTTATTCTGATTCAACATATAACTCACCGGCCAATTAATCAATAGTTCCTCGTAATCAGAAAATGGGAAGAGCGTATCAACTGATAATCCATCTACTGTCCTCACCCAACGCTCACCCTTGCCAAGCAAAGGAAATATTAAATGTGTATAGATCATTTGATCAATTTTGTCACCACCAAGCGAAATACCATGAGTCGCTACTACTTCAAAACTATCTCCAACAGATTTCAAGACTACAAAGTCAAGCGTACCACCGCCAAAGTCTACAGTTAGAATATTCCCCTGAAACTCAACTGCGTTTGTGAAAAGGTAACTTAGCGTAGCCGCTATCGGTTCTGGGCAGAAATTTTGCTTCGTAATTCCAGCATACTTATATGACTCTGCAAGCCTTTCAAGGGCGATCTGATTTCCAGATGCATCAATACTTTCAAAATTCACAGGATGACCAAGTGACGCATGTTTTAGCGACTTTTCCCCTAGCTCTCTCGCATGTGTCTGAATCGACGTGCAAACCCTCAAAAGGATTGGTGTTATCAAAGCTACGAGGCGGAAAGGTCTGCCAAAAATCATAATCTTTTCGTTACTGCGACTTGAAAGGAGCCGTTTGATTCCCCTAAACAAACGCCCTGGTAGCCCGAAATCATGCACGGCATGTCCATACACCTTATTTGTCTCATTGTCGTTGTCTGGGCCATTGTTATCTCCCGTTCCCGTTCTTTCTTCCCCAAGCAGTTCTCCCGCTAACTCTACTGTTCTACCCCGATTTGCAGAAATATACATATTTATCGCATCTTCGCCCGTCAAACTTAAAAAATCTTTGTCGATATATGTTGCTGATGGCATGATTTGCTGAGCTGATAGCTCAACCATTGTTACTTTCTTTCCATCGAATATTGCAGCAGCACTATTACTAGTGCCGAAGTCGATACCAACTCCGAGTGAATGCTTGGGATTTTTAAAGTACGCTTTCATTTGTCTGTTAAAAAGGTTTAATGAATGTGTACGTTGAAATTCAGATAATAGACGAATTATGGACTACTGCAACTGTACTTAACTGCATCAAGACGATGGTTAAAGCTACCTCGAGTAAATCAGATTTTAAAAGCGAAGTAAAAATAGATAACTGTCAAATTCCTCGATCTGACAGTGAGAAGTCCAAGAGCATGAGTTTAACGTAAAATATGAAATTGGGGAGTTTATATGTTTCAATCATCATTCAAAACCCGTAGAAGCGATGCTATGACAGTAAAACCGATTCGTTCGGAAAAAAGATCAGACAAATGGTCCCTGTTACTCGTAGCGGTTGGTGAGACGAGAGACAGGCGTGCTTTTTCTCAACTCTTTGATCACTTCGCACCTCTTCTGAAAAGTTTTGCGCAGGCCAGCAAGCATGAGGGTTGGTTCCCAGGATTGTCTGAAGATCTTGTTCAAGAAGTTATGATTAAGGTGTGGCAAAAAGCCGCTGGATTCAATCCAGAGAAGGCTTCAGCTACAACCTGGATATACACGGTCGCGAGAAACTGCAGAATAGACATGTTGCGTCGTAAAAGTAATACGCAACACCTTCCGCTTGAGAATGAAGATTTTTGGCACGAACCTGACGATGAAACCCCAGTGTCGCTCCTTAGACAGGAGAGGAGCGAAGTAAAGATTCAGGCGTCGCTCAGCGAGCTTCCAAAAGAACAAGATGAAATATTAAGAAAAGTTTATTTAGAGGGTAAATCACATGCTGAAGTCTCAAATGAGTTAGGTCTTCCTTTGGGAACAGTAAAGTCACGAGTTCGGTTAGCTCTTCAAAAGATGCAGGTTCTTGTGGCTCCAGAATATAGAGATGAATTAATATGAGTAAAATAAACCACCACCCTGACACTGCGACGCTTATTGAGTTTTCAGCGGGGGTCCTGCCTCCAGCGGTAGCGATATGTGTCTCTGCGCACCTCCACTACTGTGAGCAGTGTAGAAGCGAATTAATTAGGTTAGACCAAATCGCGTCGCAACTCATGAGTAGCAGTGGGTGCACGGAAGTTTCTGCCGACTTATTAGCAAAGATAGAGAAGTCGATCGATCAACTTCCAACAGAGGCTTCAAATGAGCAATTGGATACTAGCGTTGATTTGAGAATTCCTCATCTCGTCTCAAAACTAATGCAAAAAAAGCGAATGGCCGATCTAGACTGGAAGAAAATGTCTAGTGCCGTAGAAAAAGCTACACTTACGACTGGACAGTCAGATTATGAAGTAGCGCTACACAAAATTTGTGCCGGTGGCAAAACACCAAAGCACGGTCATGGTGGCAAAGAGTACACCGTTGTGCTCAAAGGAAGCTTTTCAGATGAAATGTCTGTGTACACTGAGGGTGATTTCCTCCTCCGTGAGGGTGGGGATGAACATCAACCCACTGGCGCTCAAAATGGTGAATGTATCTGTCTCTCTGCCTTGGAGGCACCTATCAAGTTATCTAATCCGTTCGGCTTTTTAATGAAGCCCTGGTTGAGAATAAATCCGGTATAGCTTGATAGCTAGACTATTTAGGTAAGTAGTGACCGAGCTTGCCTGATTTCGTAGACAAGTAGCGACTGTTATGCGGATTTCTTTTTGTCTCGATGGGGGCTCTACCCGATACTTCAATGCCCATGTTCTCCAACGCTTTAATTTTGCGGGGATTATTGGTCATTAGAATAACGCTTTTCACCCCAATGTGTTTAAGCATGGGTCCACAAATTGAATAATCGCGCATGTCAGCGCCAAAACCTAGTTGCTCGTTAGCCTCCACTGTATCTGCCCCTTGATCCTGCAAATTATAAGCTCTTATTTTATTAACAAGACCAATACCCCGGCCCTCTTGCCTTAGATAAAGAATCGCGCCTCGTTTTCTATCTGAAATCATCTTTAGTGCCTGATCTAATTGTTCACCACAGTCACACCTTAGACTTCCAAAAGCATCACCAGTCAGACATTCCGAATGTATTCGAAGCAGAAGTGGTTCACCAGAGTTACAATCACCCATCGTGATTGCGACGTGCTCTTTTCCCTTAAAAGGGTCCTCGAATGCATGAATATTGAACTCGCCCCAACGAGTTGGCAATTTGGACTGCTCTATAAATCTAAGCATTCTCTTCCTATTCAGAAAAATACAGTGTCGATATGGTATCAGCTTAAAGCGAAGTGTTAAGAAAAATTATTTAATAAGACGACTCACTAAAAGCAAGTTGTTTTTCAGGATATCTACCAAATACTTTTAATATCGAAATGATTAGGCTAATTATTAAAAGTAATCCCGTCACTACATTAGCTACTCCAATTCCAATAATACCGGCAAAAACAGCTATATAGAGAATTGAAATCAGAAGAAGTGCAACGAGAATTGAAGATACGAATCGTTGATTTGTCTCTACCACAAGGTATAAACAGGGAATGAGAATCAACGTAATCGTTGATGCGAAAACAATACCAAAACTTAGAGAAAGAGCCATCGGTATTACAAATTGAGCTTGCACGCTTGTGTTAAACAGAATAGGGAATAAACCCACAAAGGTTGTAACTGTAGTCAGCAAAATAGCTCGAAATCTTTTTTGTCCCGCATTGACTATTGCTGACTCCAAACTCATTCCCTCTGAACGCCCACGGTTTGTAAACTCAACGAGAATTAAACTGTCGTTTACCACTACTCCCGCAAGCGCTACGATACCAAAGACCGATAACATATTAAGCGTAAAATCAAAAAGTACGTGTCCAATGACCGCACCTATAATTCCAAAAGGAATTACAGACATAATTACAATTGGCTGTAAGTAAGATCTCAATGGGACCGCTAATAGTCCATAAATCATAATCATCGCAATGAGAAATCCAACTAGCATATTATCAAAATATTCATTAGTCTCTTCGCTCTTACCTCCGAAGCCAAATTCAACAGATGGATATCTTTCTGTAAGGATTGGAACAAAATTTTTCTGAATATCCGCTATCACCTTGCCGCTTTGCACTTTATTTGGATCCAGATAAGCCTCGACCATCAAAATTCGCTTGCGCTCCTCTCGGTTTATACTCGCTGGCCCAGTGCCTAATGATATCGAGGCCACCTCTCTTATTGGAATTGATTGGCCAGTAACAGTTCTAATATACATATTCTCCAAAGTAGACAATGATTGACGATCTTCTTTCGGATAACGAACCATAACCCTCAATGTTTCAGAGTCTCTTTGAATTCGTTGCGCTTCTTCTCCATAAAAAGCTTGCCTCACTTGTCTTGCAACATCAGATAATCGAACACCTATTTGACTAGCATAGGGCTTTAACTTTATTAAAATTTCTTTGCTCCCACCGCCTTCAGAATTGAACACATCGTATATCCCATCGAACTGGATTAAATATTCTTGCAAATCAATTCCTGCCAAAGAAAGCTCTCTAGTGTTTTGGCCAGAAAGCATGAGCGCAATATCCCCTCCTCCACCTGGGCCACCGTCTACTGCGTACTTTTGAGTCTTTATGTTTGGAAGAAGACCAACTTCTTCTCTCCATAACTCGGCAATTTCAGTGGCTGATATCGTCCGATTTTCGGCCTTTACAAGCTCAACTCGAAAGTTTGCACTGGCATCGTTTGAGATGAAGAAACCGACATGCTTAAGAAAACCATCTGAGTTCGGATTGTCGCGCCTAAAATTCTCATCGATTCGGAATATAGCATCCTCTGCTACTGAAATAGATTCCATAAGGCTATCTGGTGACGCACCTTCCTGCAACGTTAAGTCTGCGCTTAGGTTGTCACCAGGAACTTGAGGAAAGAACTCAAACCTTGCTATTCCACCATTTATCATGCCAAAAACTAAAATAAGCAGTGATAAAAACCCCGACAATGTCACAAACCTGTTTCTAAGTGATTTAAGTAAAAGTGGTCGGTAAACGTCCTCTATAAAGTATTTAAGCTTCTTAGAAATTTTGAGTTGAAGGACATGTATTTTCGCCGAAACTGGATTTTTCTTAGCTGTAAATTTAAGCCCGACAAGATGTGCAGGTAAAATAAGTTTTGATTCAATCAGTGAAAACGCCAAACATAAAACCACCACAATGCCAATTGCACTTGTTATAGCTGCGAAACTCCCACCAATAAAAATTAATGGCGTAAAGGCCGCCATGGTCGTCAATACTCCTATTGTTGCTGGCGTCGCGACTCTTTTTGCTCCAGAAATAACCGCCTCAACGGAGGCTCTATGATCATTAGAGCCAGAATTTTTAGAAGGGTTTGCTGCTTCAAACTCTTCTTGAGCGGCGCTAAAAACACTCTCTCCAATAACAATAGCATCATCTACAACAATTCCGAGACACATCATAAAACCAAATAAACTTAGAACATTAACCGTTACATCACCAAAAGGCATTAACCAAAACGCGCCAGCAAAACTCACAGGGATTCCAACAGCAACCCAAAAAGCCACCCGAAGATTTAAAAATAAACCCAATACGAGCGTGACTAGTAATGAGCCCAGCAGGAGATTTTCAGACATCATTTTTATCCTTCCTTCCAGGTAAAAAGCAGTATCATTCCACGTAACGATACTCAATCCCTCACGAAGAGTTTCTTGTTTTTGGGTGACGTACTCATGAATGTCATCACTTATATCAAGAACATTCTGTCCTTCCAAAGAAAAAACACCGAGCGTTATATTAGGTTTTCTATCAAATCTTGTGTTCCATGGATCATCCGAAAATGCATCTCTAACGTTCGCAACTTCGGACAATTTCAACTCAGTACCATCAACGTTACTTCTTAACACAATATTTTCGAATTCAGAACCAGTATAAGCTTTACCCTCAGTTCTTAATAAGATGTTACCAGCATCGCCTTTAATTAGACCCGCCGGAAGGTCCATTGATGAGGATCTAACAGCGTTTGCAACCTCATCCAGAGTCAAGTCAAGCTCTCTAAGTCTGTCTTCAGATACCTCGATCGAGATCTCATATCTTCCCGCTCCCCACAATTGAACATCTTTCACTGAGGATAGTTCTAATAAGTCACTCTTAATTTCTTCCCCTACTGTCTTTTTCTCCACTTCGGACATATCACCATGAACGACAACACCCATCGCCCAGGCTCTTTGATCCATCCGAATTACTTCTGGCTTTTCTATATCACTCGGGAAATTTGTTATAGAATTTAAACGATTCTCAACCTGAGTAATCAACTCGTTGATATCTTCATTATCTTCGAGCGCCAAGCCGAATTGCGCTCGGTCCCGATACGCATTTGAATAAATTCGTTTAATACCTTTTAAGCCGTCTAGACTCGCTTCAATAGGCAAGATAACTCCTTTTTCAACCTCGATCGGTGCTGCACCGGGGTAATAGACGTTGACATTTATTACAGGCATCTCCGCCCTTGGAAACATTTCCTTACTGAGGTTGCCCAGAGATAAGGCGCCACCAAAAAAAATCAGGAACATTGCTAAATTTGCTGCGACCGGATTTCTTGTGAACCAACTGATCAAACCTGAATTTTTATCCACGACTTAGAGATTCTCCTTTCGAAGTATTCTTAACTTCCACTACCATTCCATCAACAGGGATTCCAAGTGAACTCATTACTATTTCACTATTTTCATCAAGCCCAGATACATAATAATAATTGTCGTCAGCATGCATCAGTTCAATGTCGACAAGCTTGAGTCGGCTGTTTGCTTTCACTAATGCAACCCGATCGCCTTGGATCAATCCACTCCTTGGGAGCTTAAAAACATTTGGCAACTCACGGCCCAAAAAATTCGCCGTCACAAATGTTCCAACCAGCAAAGGATTGGATCGGCTATTGGAGTCTATGAGATCGTATGGATTACCAACCCGCACAACCAGGTATTGCGAGCGATTCGTCTGCTCGACAATACGCTCGAACCTCTCTGCTCGACCCTCCCATGAAGAGCTTCGACCATTCGCGAAGCCAAGCAAGCTGACCTTCTTACCCTTCAACGCTTCAGTGAAATCCGAATCGCTCATCTTAGACAAATCTTGATCTGATAATGGAAGCCTGATCTCAACAAAATCTACTGCAAAAGTTTCAGCTAACGGAATTCCAGCGGAAACAAATTGTCCTATATCAACGTTCTTTCTAGAAATAATTCCATTGTAAGGTGCTTTTATCCCCGTTTTCTCTAACTTAACTCTCGCTCTTTCAACCTCGGCTTTCGCCTGTTCGATATTGGCCTCTGCCTCTGCTAAATAAGGCACTCTGAGGGCGAGCAAAGGCGCCTCACTCAAAGGTCGCCCAGTAAACTCCCACTCTTTTTTGGCTTGAGCTGACCGAGCCTTCTCAAAAATAAGCTGAGCCTCAGCACCCTTGAGGAGTGCTTCTGCTCTTTGAAGAGCGACTTGGTAATCTGTAGGATCGACTCGAAGGAGGAGTTCACCCACCTCAAACTTACCGCCTACTACGAATTTATCAGAAACACTCAAAATGGTGCCAGAAACTTCAGAGACAAGATTAGTACGTGTCCTCGGCTCAACCGTACCCTGAGATTCAACTGTCAGAAATACTGATTCACTTTCAAGGATTGCTGTCTCCACAGCGACCGTTGCAATAGTCACTGGCGCCCGTACAGGTTCTGGTTTCATTAAATGAAGAATTCCTGCAGCTCCAAGCGCAAACATAACTAGAGCAAAAGGTAATAGTCTTTTCATTTCAAATTTCCGAGATAAGGTTTCATATAGAGACTCCAATGAATTTCAACAAGACAAAAAATAAGAAAGCCAAAAGGCCTGCAATTACGTCGTCTAACATTACTCCCAATCCTTCTTCTACTTTTTTATCAATTAGACCAATCGGCCAAGGTTTAAAAATATCCAGTAATCGAAAGACCAAAAAAACGTATATGGATCCTAACAATGTTACGGGAAAAATTAAAAGTGCGATCCAAAGACCTAAAAACTCATCGATTACTATTCCCCCATAATCCTTTACACCTGTTTGTTCAATTGCGTAGTTGGATACATATATTCCAAGCAAAAACGTACCTACTAAAAAAAAGATGTACACCCACAGAGATAAAAAACTTAAAGGGTACCAAAGGCAGAGCGCAAAGAGAGATCCAATCGTACCTGGAGCAAATTTTGAGAGACCACTCCCAAGACCAAAGGCTATGAATAGCTTGGGATCCGTCATCACTTTGCGAGCGCTCAACTGACTAGTCAAAATGATCATAACCCCTAAAGTTCAATTGATCCTCTAATCCGTTTATTGTAATGGCTTGTGAGTGATCAAATTCCACAATTTCGCCTATTGCCGTCAAAGTTATACCTGTCTGAGTTGATAATGATTGGATGCTTTTCTCCAGATGTGGCGGAACCGTAAAGCAAAGTTGATAATCATCTCCCCCACTTAAGCCAAACTCTATATATTTGTCAGGAAATAACGTTTTTACCTCCTCATCAAAAGGCAAAGTCGCAAAATCCATTTTAGCACTGACTCTACTTGCTCGACATATGTGACTCAAGTCTGCAACTAGTCCATCTGAAACATCAATACATGATGTCGCGATATTTCTTAATTTGATGCCCAAATCAATCATTGGAGTTGGCGCATAAAATATTGAAAGTAAGCGCTTACTAATATTGCCTTTGGAATTAATTAGCTCAAGGGCAGCCCGGCTTCCTCCTATACTCCCCGACAAATATATAATGTCTCCAACACTCGCTGAAGATCTTTTCAAACCTGCATCTGATGGTATATTACCAAACATACAAATCGTAACAGAGAGTGGTCCCTTGGTGGTATCTCCTCCTATCAAAGCACAATTATACCTAGACGCTATTTCAAAGAGCCCACTAGAAAATTCACGCAGCCACTCCTCATTAGCCTTATCACCAGGCAGAGTTAACGAGAGTGTAAACCATAATGGCAAAGCTCCCATTGCAGCCATATCACTTAGATTGATGCACATAGCGCGTCTAGCAATATTCCCAGCAATGGTGCCCTCTGGGAAGTGAGTTTGCTCAACGATCGTATCAGTACTAACAACTAGTTGAGAACCGATCATTTGATCAATATTCAATATCGCGCCATCATCACCGACCCCAACATTGATGTCAGATCTATCGTAATCTCTCGAAAAGTGATTCCTTATAATTTCAAATTCGCTCAAAAATAGATCTCACGATAAAAATCAGTATTGGTCTAGATCTTCAAACGGATCGAGGTATCTTATGGTTGACCCCATAATCATTTCAAGGAGCTCATTATTGAGCTGATGCAATCTCAGCTTCTACAGTTCTGAGTGATTGCGCTAGCTGATCTAATACCCCATTAATAAATTTGAATGCATCTGTAGGAGCATAAGTTTTAGCTAGGTTAATACCTTCATTAATAACAACTTTATATGGCACATCCAAACACTTAATCATCTCATATGAGCCTAATCGCAATATTGCACGTGAAATCGGATCGAGCTCAATACTGTCTCTATCCAAAGCATCAGCATATGCATGATCTATTTCAGAAAGGTTTTTAGCTATGAAGTGTAATGCATTGTGGAAAAATTTCTCGTCAACCCTAGACATACTCTTTTCAGCAAGGAAATCTTTCTCGATCTTCGCAGGAGTTGATCCTCCAAGGTCTAGAGAATAAAGAGCCTGAATCAAAAGTTTTCGAGCATTTTGTCGCTGCCTATCATTCTTCATTATTCGTAGCTCTAATTTCACCCAAAACCGAAATCATTTCAATGGCAGTATGAGCAGCTTCTCTACCTTTATTTTGAGAATTATCCGCTGATCTCTCTAGTGCTTGATCAACATTATCAACAGTTAACAAACCAAAAGATGTCGGTACATTTGACTCGAGACTAACTGCTCCTATGCCGCGAGTAGTCTCCGCACAAACATAATCAAAGTGTGGCGTATCTCCCTTAATAACACACCCGAGCCCCAAAATCGCTTCATACTTGCCAGTCTCAGCAGCAGTTTTGCATGCAATAGGGATTTCAAAAGCGCCAGGGACTCGGAATATATTTATAGAATCAAGATTCGAAAATGTTTCCTCAAAATATCGCATAGCACCATTTAAGAGGCCCTCTGTAATCTCTGAATTCCATCTTGCAACAACAATTGCAATCGAGTGCACCTGCGAGGATCGTTTAATTTCTTTCGGACTCGATTTCATTAACTAGATACTCTTCTTTCCACTTAATCTACACATAATTGATGTTTTCTACCACCTCAAGATCAAACCCTGATATTGCGGTAAACTTGAATGGAGCACTCATTAATCTCATCTTTTTAATACCCAAATCCATCAGAATCTGCGAACCCGTTCCCACTTGATGATATACAACATCACTGGGTGACTGTGCTGTATGAGCAGTTGGATCAAGTATCGCTTGAATGTTCTGGCTAATTTCCTCAGCAGTTTCTGGGTAATAAAGCAGCACCACAGCACCACGACCTTCCTCTGCCACTTTTTCAAGCGCCCGCTGAAATGACCAAACTTTATACTCGCTAACCGATTCAATCGAGAGAATATCTCGGGCAGAACGGTTAACATGAACCCTAACCAAGGTGGGATTCCCGTCTGAAACATCACCTTTCACTAAAGCAAAATGCTTTTCTTTCAAAATGTCATCGACATAAGTTTTCAATACAAATTCACCATAGATCGTTTGAACTTTCTTTTCATCTATACAATTGACCGATTTCTCATTGACAAGTCTGTAATGAATCAAATCTGCAATCGTTCCAATCTTTAATTGATGCTTTTTTGCAAATAACTCTAGGTCATCCCTTCTCGCCATCGAACCATCCTCATTCATGATTTCAACAATCACAGATGCGGGCTCAAAACCAGCAATTCTTGCTAAGTCACAACCAGCTTCAGTATGCCCAGCTCTACTCAATACGCCTCCTGCCTTTGCTTTCAAAGGGAAAATGTGGCCTGGTTGCACAAGATCTTCCGGCTTTGCATTACTTGCCACAGCTGCCTGCACTGTTGTTGCTCTATCGGCAGCAGAAATACCTGTGGTGACTCCTTCAGAAGCCTCAATAGATAATGTGAAGGGCGTCCCATGACTCGATTTGTTTCTAACATCGTCAACCATCATTGCCAAATTCAGCTGTGAACAACGCTCTTCAGTGAGCGTCAAACAAATAAGTCCCCTAGCATTTTTAGCCATAAAATTTATGTCTTCAGGACGCACCATGGGTGCGGCCATAACCAAATCACCCTCATTTTCGCGATCTTCATCATCAAGAAGAATAATCATTTTCCCTTCTCGAAAATCTTGAAGAAGCTCCCTCACACTATTAAATTTCATTTGTCATACTCTTTAATTATTATTACTGCGATCAATGGTTGTCGCAGCCGCAAGTCTTTCAATGTATCTTGCAATAGTGTCGATCTCAATATTTACTTTTTGAGAGACTTTATACTCTCCAATAATAGTGTTACTGAGAGTATGAGGAACAACATTAATACTGAAGTCACAATCATTTACCGAATTTACAGTTAAACTTACTCCGTCAACACAGACTGATCCTTTTTTTGCAATGTAGTGTGAAATATCTTTTGGAACTTGGATATCTAGACGCCAAGATCTAGCATCTTCCTCGATGGAAAGAATTTCTCCTATACGATCAACATGCCCAGAGACAATGTGACCGCCAAATCTACTTGTTGCAATCATTGCTTGCTCAAGATCTACTTTTGTTCCAACTTGCCAGCCTCCTATAGTTGTCAAGCTCAAAGTTTCTACTGACACATCGACCATAAATTTATTATCTGCTCTTTCAACCACAGTCAAACAAACACCATTGCACGCAATGCTATCTCCAAGATTTGCTGTTTCTATATATGAAGGATCTGCTTCGATTGTTAACCTCGCATCGCCATTCTTCTCTTCAATCTCTACAACGTTCCCAACTGCTTCAATAATTCCTGTAAACATTTATTATCTCTCTAAAATTATCCTTTAAGCTTTAAATTTAGCTGTTTTCATTTAGGTGATTCATTAATAATCTCTATCTGGGGTAAAAGTCATACGTATATCTGGGCCAATATGCCTGATATCTTCCAAAGATAGCGCAAGATGCGCATCCAGACTATCTATTGATAACTTAAGCATCGGAAGCGCTGTATCGCCAAAAATTTTTGGCGCAAAATAGCAAACAAACTCATCCATTAGTCCTTTTCTCACGAAAGAGCCTGCGAGTGTTGCGCCGGATTCCACCAGAACAGAGTTAAACTCTTTCTTAGCTAGTCGCTTTAGCAAACTGTTTATAGGCACTTGAAGATCTTCAGATTCAAAAAATAAAACCTCTACGCCTAGTTCATTAAAAGCTTTAGATCTTTGTCTTTGTGTGTCGCCCTCAAGTGTTGCAATGATAATATGTCCAACGCTTTGAAATAATTTAGCGTCAGCCCTCACCGAAAGGTTAGAGTCAATAATAACTCTCGCAGGATGCTTTATTGGATCTAGGACATTCAAATCATTGTTGCTTATCCTCAAATTCAACGACGGGTTATCCAGCATAACCGTGTTAACACCCGTGATAATAGCACAATGAGCAGCTCTCAGCTTTTGCACATCAGCTCTTGCACTGGGCGACGTAATCCATTGACTCTCGCCACTTTTCATCGCTGTACGACCATCGATGCTCGATGCCGATTTAACGGTAACCCAAGGAATACCTTGCGTTACAAATTTAATAAACTTTCTATTTAAATGAATCGCCTGCTCTTCCAATAATCCACAACTAACTTGAATACCGGCATCGCGTAACATTTGAATACCTTTTCCAGCCACTAGCGGGTTAGGATCGATAGTGGAAATAATAACCTTTGCAACTTTTGCGTCAATCAAGGCCTTGGCGCATGCTCCCGTTCTTCCCTGATGACTGCATGGCTCAAGAGTCACGTATACGCAAGCATTCTCGGTGTTTTCAGAATTATCCAGTGCCTCAACTTCTGCATGATTATGTCCTGTAGGACGCGTGAAACCCTCTCCCACAACCTCACCATTTACACATATAACACACCCGACTGCTGGATTTGGCGCCGATGAAAAAATAGCCTTTTTAGCAAGATGAAGCGCTCTGCTCATCATTTCATGGTCAAATTTTGAAAAATCTTCCATTACACTTTTGTTTCCGGCTTTGAGTTACTTAATCGATTCAACTCGTCTTGGAACTCACTTAAATCTTGAAAACTTCGGTATACGGAGGCAAATCTTATGTATGCGACTTCATCTAAATTCTGTAATTTTTTCATCACTTCCTCACCAATTAATCGAGATGAAATCTCCCTCTCGCCTGTAACCTGAAGAAAATGCTTTATTTGGGACAATGATATTTCCATTTGCTCTGTCGAAACAGGACGTTTCTCCAAAGCCCTCTGCAATCCAGCTCTTAATTTGTCTTCGTCGAACGGCTGCCTGGAACCATCACTTTTAATAACCCGAGGCATCACCAATTCAGCTAGCTCATAGGTAGTAAATCTTTCTCCGCAGTATGCGCATTCTCTTCGCCGTCGAACTTGACCGCCATCAGCCACCAACCTTGAATCGATTACCCTGGTATCATCCGCATTACAAAAAGGACAATGCATTGAACTATCCTAAAAATATTAAGTTTAGCATACCCGTTATTTGAACAACTGGTCTCATGGCAAATCCATGGCTGGGAACCCAACATTATCTCCTGAGTGAACATATTGAATCCCATCCTCCGAGTAATAAGTTCTGTGTCTAGGGCCACTTACTTCAAGATCGCCAATCTCATAGCCTGCATCACCAGGGTACATACACATCCAACTTTTCGAATCAAAAATCATTTTAGGGGTGACATCATAAGGCGCTCTATTCTTTAAGGCATAGAAGGCTTTTTCCGTACTATCAAAATGGGATAGCAGACGCAATACAAGAAAAGTTGGCGGCATAAAACTTATCATACCCTCTTGATGTTTTTGAATCGCGCTTTTAGGACTGATCCACTGATAATCTATAATTTCACTGCCATCGACCAGAATGCGAGAGGATGCTTGATCTGAAACAGCCACAAAAAACCAGGTAGAGAACCGCTTTTTTTCTTCACGTGGAGTTGTCCATTTGCAAAAATGACGCAATTCAACCTCACCCACATCCAAACCACATTCCTCAAATATTTCTCTTCTGGCAGCCACTTTGGCTGCTGAACACTCATCTGCGAAGGCCCGAGTCTCGTCTTCATCAACAGCACCCCCTGGGAATACCCACACACCGCCCGCAAACGCGAGCTTTGGATTTCTTTTTAACAATAAAACCTCAAAACTTTGTTCAGACGCCCGCAGGAGCACTAAAGTCCCTGCGGGTTTGGCGGGAACATAATCATCCATATCTATTTATATACCGGGTATCTCGAACAGATGTCTAATACTTTAGCTTTCACCTCAGGAATTACGGTGTCAGAAGTACCATTCTCTAGGCTCTCCAGAATGTCAGTCATCCAATGAGTGAGCTCGATCGTTTCAGCTTCTCGAAATCCTCTCGTTGTGATTGCTGGTGTCCCAACTCTCAGACCAGAGGTCACAAAAGGTGATCTTGGATCATTAGGCACGGCATTTTTGTTGACAGTGATAAATGCCTCACTCATTGCATTA
>CABXWC010000022.1:0-23823 GCA_902515855.1 uncultured SAR92 cluster bacterium | reverse complement strand
GTCCTTAACTGATTGGATCGTATTACAACCCATTAGACCCTTTTTGTTAGACTCTTATTTTTAAAATAGAGTATCCTTGATCGACATCAAATCTTGAATAAGAAAATATGACTATTTTGAAAACAGAACTTCGGCTCTCGTGTGGTCAGGTTATCAAAAATAGGTTTTGCAAAGCTGCTATGACAGAGCGAATAGCAGAGGGAAACAATTTTTGTAATCAAAAACATATTAACTTGTATACGACATGGGCCAGTGGTGATATTGGATTACTGCTCACTGGTAACGTGCAAATTGACAGAAATCATATGGAAGGGCCCGCAAATATTTGCATCGAAGAATCCTCCTACAAAAGGCAAATATCAGTTTTAAAAAAATGGGCAGAAGTGGGGACAACAAATGATACTCAGTTATGGATGCAAATATCCCATGCAGGTAGGCAAACCCCTGGGGAAATGAATTCATCACCATTAGCACCGTCATCAGTTCAATTGAAGATTCCAGGGAAAAAATTTGGGGTTCCTGTTGCCATGACTGTCAAGGACATCAGCGAGGTTATTAAGAGATTTATTTTTGTTTCAAAGGTGGCGAGAGAATCTGGATTTACTGGAATTCAAATACACTCCGCCCACGGATATTTGCTATCTGAATTCTTGTCACCTGATATCAATAAAAGGACTGACGAGTGGGGTGGAAGTTTGGAGAATCGAACAAGAATTCACGTCGAGATAATTAAAGGAATAAGGAAAGCATTAGGAAATGATTTTCCAATTTCTCTCAAATTGAACTCCGCTGATTTCCAAAAAGGAGGTTTCTCGCCTGCTGATGCTTTGGAGTCTGCTCGGATAATGGAGTCGGCAGGTATAGATCTTTTAGAGATCTCTGGGGGAACATATGAGCAGCCAAGGCTCCTTGGATTGGATAATTTGAGTATTAATCCTGAGCGATCAGAAAATAGGAAATCAAGTTCGATTGCCCGAGAGGCGTATTTTTTGGATTATGCAGAGAAAATTAAAAAGTCCATCTCTATTCCGATTATGGTTACCGGAGGATTCCGAACAAAGGATGCCATGGAGAGCTCGATTAAAAGTAATGCTTGCCAAATGATTGGGGTGGGAAGACCTCTTTGCGCAGATCCTCAGTCAATAAGAAAATTATTATCAGATCAGATGAAAGAGCTATCAACTTATGAAAAATCCCTATCTCTTGGCCCATGGATTTTTTCACCTTCCAGTCCTTTTCGTTTAATTCAAGCTATAAACGGTTTTGGAACACAAGCATGGTGTTATCAGCAAATAAAGCGTATGGCTCGAAATGAAAAACCTGATTTAAATATGAGTATGTTTTCAGCATTAAAGAACGATATAAAGGATGATTTAGCATCTTTTAAAGCGCTTAAGAGCTGAAACGTTTATTCTGGTTTAAAGATAAAAAAACCAGGAATAAAACTAGAGCGCATTGAGTTACAAACATGGAGTTTTAATTTATCTCGCGCTCCATTAATCTGTACATTATTTCTGATGTAAAACTCTAATTTTTCTACCTTTTCTGTTGACTTTAACTGTTTGTTTGAAGCACAATCACGCGCTATGAAAGTTGTCCATTCGTTTCTATTATTTGCACTTGTTGGCGTAATCGCCTCGGCGGCTTCTTTACACGTTTTTCACCATGATCTCGCAGATCTTGAGATAGAGTCAGAAGACTGCCAATTTTGTAGTGCACAAGATACGCAGATAGAAACATTTGATAATGTTCCAGACTTTCCGTTAGCAGATACGCATAATTCTCTGACTAGCGCGTCTTACTTTTTTCGGTTTTTTTCATTTTTCTTAGCCCGAGCGCCACCTTTCCAAATGTTTTTTTAAAAATCATCATATAAATTTTTTTAATTTTTGGAGGTAACATGAAATATTATTTTCGTGTTTTATATTGTTTTATTGGCGCTTTGAGCGTCTCAAGTGTGGTTGGTTCAGAGAGCATAGAAGAGATTTTGGTTACTTCTGCTTTGACATCCACTAATATCGAAAAGCCGTTGCACGTGCTGTCAGGTGATGATGTTGAAAAATCACCTAGCGCGAGTTTGGGTACTGTACTGGGAGATCTGAGTGGTGTTTCGATGTCTGACTACGGACAAGGTGTAGGTCACCCGATCATACGAGGTATGTCAGGAAATAGAGTTAAAATCCTAAATAATGGAGTAAGTGTTCGGGACGTCAGTGGCCTTGGTGCGGATCATCCGAATGAAGTGGATATGAGCTCGGTGCAGCAAATTGAGGTCATTAAAGGGCCATCTTCGCTGTTATATTCTAACGGAGCAATTGGTGGACTCATCAATATTGTTGATGACACTATCATGCGTGAAGATGTTTCTGAAACTCAGGTCAAAGTTGGATTCGGAAATCAGTCAGTGAATGATGGAGACTCACGAAACATATCATTCAAGAGCAGCATGGGTGGTTTTAATGTAACTGGATCTTACAGGAACACAGAGTTGGGTAATTACGAGGTGCCTGAAGGTGCAGTGGAACACCACGATGAAGAGCACCATGACGAAGAGGAGCATCATGACGAAGAAGAGCATCATGACGAAGAAGAGCATCATGACGAAGAGTCGTCTTCTTTGGCAAACTCTGACTATATGAACTCGTCTAGGCGTTTTGGAATATCTAAGACTGGTGACTGGGGTTATATAGGAATTTCTCAGAATAGCTCTAGAAGTACTTATGGCATCCCTTTCCATGGCGATGATCATAGTGATGAAGGACATGATGATCACGCAGATGAAGATCACGCAGATGAAGATCACGCAGATGAAGATCACGCAGATGAAGATCATGACGAGCACGGTGATGAGCATGGCGGTCACGGAGAGGAAGAGCGAATTTTTGCTATGACGATCTCGGATGCCTACAATCTTGCTGGTTCATTTAACTTCGATAGCGACCTTGTAAATTCGGTTGATTATTTCTACAGAAAAAGTGAGTATCAATTAACTGAAGGGCATGAAGAAATGGAACATGATGATCATGCAGATGAAGATCATGCAGATGAAGATCATGCAGATGAAGATCATGCAGATGAGTATCACGCAGATGATCATGACGAGCATGGCCATGGGGAACCGACAGTGTTCTCTAATGACTCAGATGAAATTGGTGCTACTTTTGACCTAAGCTCTGATGACTTTGCTCAAAAAGTATCTATAAATATGCTTAGTGAAGAAGCTTCTATTGTTGGTTCAGAAGCATTTATGAATCCTGCAACTAGCGATGAGGTTACACTGGGTTATTATGCCTCTACTGACATTGGTCAATTCACTGTCGACTTTGGTGCGCGCTTTGATTTTATAGATAGAGAGGGCTCTCTATCCCATGAAGAGGAGCATCATGATGAAGATCATGCAGATGAAGATCATGCAGATGAAGATCATGCAGATGAAGATCATGCAGATGAGGATCATGCAGATGAGCATCACGATGATGAGCACGAGATGGAGTACTATAGCCGATCGGACAACAATACTAGCTTATCATTGTCTATCAGTAATGAGCTCACTGATTCATTATCATTTACCTTGGGTCTGTCGAATGTCGAAAGATCGCCATCCGTAATTGAATTGTTCATGAATGGTGCTCATATGGCTACTGGTAGATATGAAGTTGGTAATGTAAATATGATGTCGGAAACTTCAAACAATATTGATCTTAATTTTGTTTATAACAATGACGGATATTTTGGTACGTTATCATTTTTCAGGAATGAGGTAGATAACTATATATATCTCATGGATGAAACTGAAGAGGAGCACGAGGAGCATGAAGAAGAGCATGATCATGGTGGTTTGATTAGAGCAGACTATCTGCAAGCTGATGCCTTGCTCCAAGGGTATGAGCTAGAGGTCGGGAAGTTATTCGATCTTGGTGCGGGAGAGCTTGAGTTGTCATTTGCGAGAGATGCGTTGAAAGCTGAGTTTGCAGCTGGTGGATATCTTCCCAGGATAACCCCACCGAGGAACATCTTCTCAGCTGAGTATACGCAGGATTCACTTGCACTTAAAATGTCGTTTAAAGATGTAGAAAGTCAAAAGGATACCGCGATTGGTGAGATGGCAACTGACGGTTATCAAATGCTCAATTTCAATATGACGAAAAGTTTCGTTTTTTCAGACACCGAGAAATTGTCATTAACGGTCTTTGCTAAAAATATCCTTGATGAGGTAGCTAGAAATCATTCGTCGTTTGTGAAAGATGAAGTGCCTTTACCAGGCAGAAATATCGGGTTGAAAGTGAACTTTCAGTATAACTAATCGATATTAGTTACAAAATCTCTCTCTGCATCATGTAAAGGGAGAATAAAATTAAAGGGACCAAGTTTTTGGTCCCTTTTTTTATTTAATTTTTTTAAACGTCTATTAGTTATTCGTCAGTAAAATTAATAGTGAAAAGTGATACTATCATTTAAAAAATATGTAAAAATACATCGAGTATTCCTTAAGATTTCGCAGATGTAAAAAATGACTGATTCTTCCGTTAAAAAACCATTCTCATTTGTAGACATGGAGCACGAGATTCTTGACTTTTGGGCTAACACAGACGCCTTTGCCAAGTCATTAGAAAAAAATCAGCATAATGACCCCTTTATTTTCTATGATGGCCCTCCTTTTGCGACTGGGCTTCCTCATCATGGTCATCTTGTCGCCAGCACGATTAAAGACATCGTGCCTCGGTATTGGACAATGAAAGGATTTCATGTAATCAGAAGATTTGGTTGGGATTGTCATGGTTTGCCAATAGAGCATGAAATAGATAAAAAATTAGGCATGTCGGCTCAAGATGCCGTAAAAACGCTGGGTATTGCTGGCTATAATGACGAATGTCGATCGATAGTTCAGCGATATGTTAAAGAGTGGCAACATACCATTACTCGGATTGGACGCTGGGTAGATTTTGACAATGACTACAAAACGATGGATGCCTGGTATATGGAATCTGTTTGGTGGGTCTTTAAGCAGCTTTGGGACAAAGGACTTATCTACCAAGGTGTCAAAGTTATGCCGCTATCAACAGCATTGGGAACTCCATTAGCTAACTTTGAAGCTACTTCAAATTATCAGGATGTTCAGGATCCTGCAGTAACTGTTCTATTAAAATTGGAAAGAGAGGATGCATTTTTAGCAGTATGGACAACAACACCATGGACTTTGCCATCCAATTTGGCAGTATGCGTTGGAGAAAATATTGACTATGAATTAGTGCAAGATAATGAAACTGGACGAAAAATATATTTGGCTCAAACAAGGGTAGCGCATTATTTTGGAGAAGATGCAAAGATTCTCAGTGAAGTTAAAGGCTCAGAGCTTGTAGGAAAAACTTATCACCCGGTTTTCCCTTATTTCGCTGATCAAAAAGAATTAGGTGCGTTCGTAGTGTTAAGTGATGATTATGTAACTACTGAGAGTGGAACTGGCCTTGTTCATCAAGCTCCTGCCTTTGGCGAGGATGACTTAAGAGTGCTTCAATCACATGACATTGCAGCAATGGTGTGCCCAGTGGATTTACATGGAAAATTTACTGATGATGTTACTGATTTTGCTGGAATGTATGTAAAGGATGCAGACAAGAAAATTATTGACCACTTGAAAGCCAATAAAGACCTTCTTCGTCAAGAGGTAATTCAACATAGTTACCCATATTGCTACCGCTCAAATACTCCCTTGATTTATAGAGCAATTCCCTCGTGGTATGTGCAAGTCACTAAAATTAAAAACAAAATGATAGATGCAAATAGCAAAATCAACTGGGTCCCCGAACATATTAAAGACGGTCGTTTTGGTAACTGGGTAGAGGGTGCAATAGATTGGGCGATTTCTAGGAATCGAGTCTGGGGAACACCACTACCGGTTTGGATTAATGATGTCACCGAAAAGACTATATGCATTGGTTCTATTGATGAATTAGAAAAGTATACCGGTGTTAGAGTAAATGATTTGCATCGAGAATACGTAGACGATCTGTCATTCTCTTTGGAAGGTGAGGAGGGTGTGTATAAAAGAATCGAAGAAGTTCTAGATTGTTGGTTTGAATCGGGCTCAATGCCTTATGCCCAACTTCACTTCCCTTTTAAAAACACAGAACTGTTTGAAGCAGGATTTCCAGCAGAGTTCATTGCTGAGGGTTTAGATCAAACGCGAGGATGGTTCTATACATTAACTGTTCTCGGTGCTGCACTATTTGACAAACCTGCTTTTAGAAATGTCATTGTTAATGGCATGGTAATGGCTGAAGACGGTAAAAAAATGTCCAAAAGTCTTCGTAATTATACTGCTCCCGATGAGTTGATGGAGAGATATGGAGCTGATGCTTTGAGACTTTACTCTATTAATTCAGGATTGGTTAAAGGCGAAGAGCAGCGATTCTCTGATTTAGGAGTAAAAGACATGGTCAGAAGGGCACTTTTACCATGGTATAACGCGTATTCTTTTTTTAACACTTATGCGGTCATAGATAACTGGTCAGTTGATAAATTGAGTAAAGAGAGGACAAACATTTTAGATAAATGGTTAATATCAAGGATCCAAACATTAAAAACCAACGTTGCTTCAGAGATGGAGAAATATCGTTTATATAATGTTGTTCCCGAGCTTTTTATTTTCATTGAGGATCTAACGAATTGGTATATCAGACTTAACCGCACACGGTTTTGGGGTGCTGGCTTGGGGAAGGACAAAATTTCAGCTTTCAGCACGCTTTACATTGTTTTGGTGGATCTTAGTAAATTGATGGCTCCCTTCGCACCATTCTTATCAGATTATCTATATCAAAAATTATCCTCATTTAAAGAACAAGATCAAGCAGTATCAGTTCACTTATGCCAATATCCGGTTGCGGAATTAGGGTTTGTTAATACGCGTCTTGAATTAGCCGTTGACCGAATGCAACAGGTAATCTTATTAGGCAGACAAAGGCGCGAAGAAGTGAAAGTGGGTTTAAGAACTCCGCTAAAGAAAATGATAATAATAAATAAGAATCAAGAATTGCTATCAGACATGAGAAGTCTGGAAGGATATTTAAAAGAAGAGCTGAACGTTCAAGAAATAGATTACCGAGCAGATGAGGAAAACTTTATTGAATTTAAAGCAAGACCGAATTTTCCAATTTTGGGGAAGAGACTAGGTAAAAAAATGAAGGGATTTGCATCCAGAATAACGAGTTTAAATTTTAATGAAATAAAAGAACTGATGAGCGAAGAGAAAATTGAAATTGAAGTTGACAATGACGTTGAAATCTTCACGACGGAAGAGATCGATATTTTGCAAGAAGGTAAACAAAATTCCAATACTATATCTAATTGCAAAATAAGTATTGATCTTGATTGCACGTTAACCCCTGAGCTCAAGCGTGCAGGTTACGCTCGTGAATTTGTCAATCGAATTCAAAGATTAAGGAAAGATAGAGATTTTGAAGTGAGTGATCGAATTACATTAACTTATAAAGCAGAAGAGGTATTGTCTGTGGCAATTGAAGAGCATCTTGATTACATCATGAATGAAACTTTGAGTAAGAGTGTTAAATTTGAAAAAAATTTCAATGGTGTTGTAACAGAAATTGATGATTTAGCGCTCGAATTTGATATTAAACAGTTAAAAAAGTTGTAGATGTAAATAAACTAATTTTTTATAAAAATCTATGGGAATTAGCAAAGCGGCAAAAAGTGTATTAGAAAGAGCTAGCTTTCCTCTGGTGCCCAGAACTTTCGATTTTTTGAATGACATCAGAATTCAAGCACGAAAAACAATTGAATCCTCTGTTGAGTCGGTTATCAATAATTCTTCAGTGATGATTACTCAAGAAATAATTTCAGGAGTAAGTTGTACTTGTATAAATCCAGAAATTTTTTTAACTAAAACAAAAATTTTGTATGGTTTTGGTGGTGGATTTGTGTCTGGAAGTGCTTATGAAGATTTCACCATCGCAGTCCCGATTTCTGAAAAGCTTGGAGCAACAGTTATCATCCCAAATTATAAACTTTCGCCTGAGTTTCCGTGGCCTAATGCTTTGAACGAAGCATTTGACGTTTATAGTTCAATTTGTGAAAAACCATTTATGATGCTAGGCGAGTCTGCGGGTGGAAATTTAATGCTTGCTTTAGCACAGAAGGCGCAACATGAGGGATTCGTAATGCCTAGAGCAATTGCATTGATATCTCCATGGATTGATCTTTCGAATAAAGGTGATAGTTTAGAGTTTAATGATGGACTTGATCCCATGTTGTCGAATCAACATCTTGATTTTGCGGCTAAAACTTATGCGCCGACGGACAAATTTTCTGATCCTTTTGTTTCCCCTATTCATGGTATTTTTACATCCGATTTTCCACCAACATTTATTAGCACAGGTGAAAAAGATCTTTTGCGCAGTCAATCAGAACGCTTGAACGAAATTCTTGTTGCATCAAATGTTAATGTTGAATTAAAAATCTGGGGAGGCATGTGGCATGTTTTTGAATGGTTCCCAGAACTTCCAGAGTCGAATGAGTCCCTTAATTTGATATCAAAATTTATGACAAAATGTGACTGTGATGATTAAAAATAACTAAATTCTGTCAATTTATGTGTATTGTTTTTATCTCTAAATAGTCCTCCAGCCCCATTTCTCCGCCCTCTCTTCCATTACCAGATTGCTTATAACCTCCAAATGGGGAACCGTAGTTATATGCACCTCCATTAATATGCACGGCACCGGCGCGAAGACGTGAGGCAACACGTCTAGATTTCTGCTCATCATCTGTTTGAATATAAGCTGCAAGTCCATAAGGTGAGTCATTTGCGATTTTAATTGCATCTTCCTCCGAATCAAAAGGAATCATAACCAGTACAGGCCCAAATATTTCCTGTTGCGCAATTTGCATATCATTGGAAACATCCGAGAAGACGGTAGGTTTAACAAACCAGCCCTCATTCATGTTATCAGGTTTGCCTAAACCCCCTGTTAGGAGAGTAGCGCCTTCATTAATTCCAATTTCTATCATTTTCTGAACTCGGTCGAATTGGATCTTGTCAAAAAGTGGTCCTATATGAGCACCTTCATTGAGAGGATTATCGACTAACACTTTTTCTGAGGCTTGTTTCGCAATTTCTACAGCCATTTCATAGCAATTACGTTCAACAAGCATTCGGGTTGGAGCATCGCAAGATTGGCCAGTGTTAAACATACACTCGTCGACGGATTCGGTGACGCGGGTCAATAAGTCACAATCAGAAAAAACAATATTTGGTGATTTACCTCCCAATTCTAAAGTCACTCGTTTTACAGTCTCTGCTGAGTCACAAGTGACGTCTCTTCCCGCTCTTGTTGATCCTGTAAATGACATCATTTGGATATCTTGATGACACGACAGTGCAGACCCGACCTCAGGACCATCGCCATGCACGAGATTAAAGACACCTTTTGGATATCCTGCTTCGTGAATTATTTCCGCGTAAATCATAGCGGATACTGGAGTATGCTCTGATGGCTTTAAAATGCAGGTACATCCGGTTGCAAGTGATGGGATGACTTTTAATGCAATCTGGTTAATTGGCCAATTCCACGGAGTAATCAGTCCGCATACGCCAATTGGCTCAAAGACAATTTCATCGCCATTTTCCAGTTTTTTATGCTCTTGATGTTTTTCTAAAGCATTGATAAACCCATCCAGATGTCCAATTGCGGCATCAGCTTGAGCTTCTTTAGACATCGTAATTGGGGCACCCATTTCTAATGTCATTGCATAGGCCAATTCATCAAATCTTTTTTCAGTCACTTTTCTCAAACTCTTCAATAGTGATAGCCTTTCTTGTTTGGAATACATAGAAAAGGTAAGAAACGCATCTTTTGCAGCTTGGACAGCTCGGTTAACGTCTTTTGAATTGCCCAGGAAAATGTTACCTATGATCGTTTCAGTAGCTGGATTTTGAACATTAAATTGATTATTAGAGATCGCCGATACCCACTCTCCATTAACGTAATGATTGGGCAAATTCTCTAAGTTTATTTTATATGACATTTACCTTGCCTTTACTATGACTGTGTTTATTATATTTTCTAGCTGCTCGAGAGATATTGATTTTGGATTTGTTTGCGCTGCACTATCCTGCATCGCTTTTTTCGCTATCCTGTGCGCACAGTTTTTAGGTACATTTATCTCAGCTAGTGACTTCGGTATTTTAAAGTCATCGAGCATTTTTTCTGTATGTTCGATAAAGCTCTCCATGCTCGTTGTTTTTAGATCAATTGCCTTTGCCATTTTTTTTGTAGATTTTGGCATATCTGGGAGATTATATTTTAGGATACTTGGGAGGATTATGGCATTTGTTAAACCATGCTGAGTATCAAACTCCGCGCCTACCATGTGAGAGATAGCGTGCACTAGTCCCAATCCTTTGAGAAAGGCGATACCTGCAAGACACGATCCGACCAACATACCTCCTCGCGCAAAAATATTTTTTGGCTCTTGAACAGCAACTGGCAACCAAGTGTTTACTAGCATTAGGCCTTCGAGAGCTGCTCCATCACAAAGAGGGTGAAAATCAGGAACTAAATAGGCTTCTATTGCATGGACCATTGCGTCGACGCCAGTCCATGCCGTGTAAGTTTCAGGCAGCCCAATCGTTAATTCAGGATCCAGTAAGGCTAATTCTGGTTTAAGATCTTTATGCCAAACACAAAATTTCATTGCTTTGGACGTATCAGTGACCATAGCTGTGCTCTCAGTCTCAGCGCCAGTGCCTGCGGTAGTCGGTATTGTTATTAATTTTGGAAATGTTTCACTTGCCGAAATCACTGGAGATGGTTTTTCGAATTCAAAATCCCAAAGATCATGACTATTTTTTGCAGTCATGCAGATTCCCTTTCCTCCATCCATTGCGCTACCGCCACCAATTGCGATTACAGCATCATGATTTCCGTCTAAAAAAAGCTGTTTACCAGCCGCAATATCAGTATCTAACGGATTTGGTGAGATTTTTTTAAATGAAGCAAATGAAATATTTGATTTAGATAAATAAGTTTCTAGCTTTTCTATGAAAGGAAGATCTGCGCTGCCCTTGTCAGTAACAACCAATGGATTTTTTATTCCAAGAAGGCAGTATTTCTCTCCAATTTCCATAAGTCTCCCAGGTCCATAAGCAATTGGCACAGGAAATGTCCAATCTTGATTTGTAGTAAAAAAACTTTTTGGTTTATCAATCAATATGCTCATAAATTCTTCTTATATTAAGTTTTTTAGGTTCCTTAATTTCGTTACAGGTGGTATCTCTTTTTCGATTCCTCTCACGATAAGACGGGCTGGATCAATAAAAGGAATATCAACCACGGTTGCCTCATGCTTTGTTCCATCAGGATGATAAAGTTGAACCTTTTTTTCAAGCCAGTCATCATGATGATCAAAGACTACATAGCCAATACCCAGATCTAATGTCAGTGAGGGCGTCCCAGCTGTAATAAAACCAACTTCCTGTCCTTCTAGTATTATTTTAGCTCCTGAGACAGGTATTTTTGTTTTACATGTTAAACCAAAAAGCCTACATCTTTTTTCACGATTTAAGAGAGCCTCCTTACCAATAAATTGATCCTTACTCAGATCTATAAAGCCCCCAAGTCCTGCATCATAAGGGGACATATCGGATGTCATATCAGTTAAGTTGCCAAGAATTCCGCCCTCAATTCGCCTCATTGTCATCGCTTTTGTAGATGAGAACTCCATTCCAAATGGTTTTCCAATATCTATCAAGTAGTCCCAGAGAATTAGGTGGTTTGTGTTCACATTAGTGTATATCTCAAAGCCTAACTCGTTTGTGAATCCTGTTCGAGATATAAAGACATTCTGGCCTCCAATATCAAAATATCCCGATTGAAAATATTTAAAAGATTCGTCTATCACTTTGTTGGAGGCTTCTTTCATGATTTCTAGGGACATCGGCCCTTGTATTTGCAGAACACGACTTTTGGGATCCGAAATTGATACATCAAGGTTTCCTTTATTAGCAGATAGCCAAGTCTCAAAAGGACCATCTGCTTGGACGTACCAAAACTTATTTTCCTCCAGTCTAAAAAGAACACCGTCCATAATTATGCCGCCACTATGATCACAAGCTATTCCGTAATAGCCTCGGCCAATATTCATTCTAATGACATCTCGAGTGAAAATATTATTAAGGAGTGTAACGGCCTCAGGTCCTGATATTTCTATTGGTTTTTCTGGAACATCAAAAAGCAATGCTTTTTGACGCAGTTTCCAATAAGCCTCTATGCGATCTTCGCCAATTGATACGGGGAAGAAGCGACCTGCATAAATACCTCTCACCATTTCTGGCGTGTTTGTTCTTTCAATAAAAGGTGACTCTTCAAATCTCCTACCGCTAATTTTAACGGTTGAGTTTAAATCTGTTGCTTCTTGAAAATTGCCCATTAATGACTGCTCAGATTAAATAGAAAATTTAGATTATTTCGGGTGGCGAGAAGGCTTTTAATTCTTCAGGCGAGTTTTGATATCGTTCAATCTCAATAAGGCAAGAATGAGCTGAAGGTCCTTGACCTAAATTTGAAGTGCCTTTATCAATTGTCAATACATTTGGATTCCCATGCACACACATTGTTTCCTCACCAGTTTTTCTCGATCGATCATACCAAGCACCAGTGCTTATTTGAACGACACCAGTGCGAATATTTTTATCAATAATTGCGCCGGCCAGGCAAGAGCCACGCTTGTTAAATAATCTCACGATTTCTCCATTTTTGATACCTCTTTTTCGAGCATCAGTTGGATTAATTTTCACTGGTTCTCGACCATTTATTTTATGTGCCCGACTATGACTTCCATGATCAAGTTGCGAGTGTAGCTTCGTTTTTGGTTGATTAGATATTAAATGAAGAGGGAATGACTTTTTATCTCCTCCCAACCATTCCACTGGCTCCATCCAAGTCGGATGACCCGGGCAATCCTCGTAACGAAAATTGGCCACGGTTGATGAGAAGATTTCAATTTTTCCACTGGGTGTTTGCAATGGATTTTTTTTGGGATCTTCTCGGAATGATTCCAACATGATTGTGCATTTTTTGGGGGAAGGTAATTTAAACCATTTTTTTGATCGAAATACTTCGTAAGATGGGATTTTTATTCCAGCACTTCCAGCTTTTTCTTTTGTTTGCTTGTAAAGCCATTTTTGCCATTCAAGCTCGGATCTATTGCCTGTAAATTTGGATTTTAAACCTAACTTTTCTGCGATTTTTGTAAATATTTCAAAATCATTCAAACTATTTTTAAAGGGTTCCTTTGCTTTAGCCATAGAAATTACATATGGATCTCTGGGCGTCATTCCAATATCCTCTCTCTCGAGCGGGGTAGTGCAGGGAAGAACAATATCAGAATATTTCGCCAGTGAGTTCCAACACCACTCGTGCGAAATTATAGTATCTAGGCGTTCCCAACCTTTGAGAAGACGATTCAAATCTTGATGATGATGAAATGGATTACCTCCTGCCCAGTACATGAGTTTAATTTCAGGATAGTTATATTTTTTTCCATTGAAATGAAATTCTTTATTGGGCTTTAAAAGCATTTCCGAGATTCTAGCAACAGGGATAAAGCTTTTTATTGAATTTTTTCCCTGAGGTAATGATTGGCAAGGCAAAACAGTGAAATCTCCGCCAATATAATTTGTTGCGCTGTAGCCGAATCCAAAGCCACCGCCGGATAAACCTATTTGACCTAACATGCAAGCAAGCATAATTCCTGCCCATATGGGCTGCTCTCCATGGTCTTGTCTTGTAAGAGACCAACTTAATGAAATCATCGTTCGGTTTTCCGACATTTTTCTAGCAAGCAAAATAATTGATTGCGCATCAATATCGGTAATTTGTGAAGCCCATTGTGCTGATTTTACTATTCCGTCGTTCTTGCCTAGTAAGTAGGGTAAAAAACTATTAAATCCGGTTGTATATTTTTTAATAAAATTTTTATCATATAAATCTTCTGAATATAATGTGTGAGCTAGCGCTAGCATTAATGCAGTATCTGTATTTGGTCTTATGGAAATCCATTGAACTGATGAATTATCACTAAGATCTGACCGAATAGGACTTATGTTTACAAATTTGATACCTGCATTAATGGATTTATTAAGATTTGATTTTTGATAGTGATTGCCTGTTCCCCCTTGTGATATTTGACCGTTCTTTAAAGGGATCCCCCCAAAGCATACGAACAGTTTTGTGTCTCTTCTTATTGACGACCAGCTGGTGCAAGAATCTAGAAAATCTCTGAAACTTCCTAAGATATGAGGAACTATTGCTTCAGCTGCCGCAAAGCTATAGGTATGTTTTGAACTTGTATAACCTCCAATGCAATTCAAGAATCTATGGAGTTGACTCTGTGCATGATGGAAACGTCCTGCGCTTGCCCATCCGTAAGAGCCGCCATAAATGGCTTGATTTCCATGGAAATTCTTAATTCTAGATAGTTCATTACTGACAAGCTCTGATGCTTCATCCCAATCGATTTTTATAAAAGGATCTTTGCCTCTTCGAGCCCTATTTGATTTAAAGCCTTTGTCTAACCAACTTTTTCGAACCATTGGTGATGAAATTCGACAACTATCCTCCTGCGTATCAAGCATTCCCTTTCCAATAGGTGATGGATCACTATCCTCTTCAAAATCGAAAAGATTAGTTATTTTTCCCCCTAATGTCTCGACACGATAGGCACCCCAATGGGAGCTAGTTAACTGAAGTTTTTTCATTTTTTCTTCGAGTTACCTTCAAAATTGAATGATTTTTTATAGAGAGTTTCATAATAATCAGATTAATTTTAGGTATTCTTGTTCTGATATCTAGTTACAACCTCTACAAAAATTCCACCCAAGATCAAAACTAGTCCATAACCTAATGACAAGATAAATTCTCCTGACGTTAACAGCCTATGTGAGGAACCCATAGCTTCATGATAGGGGATCGCATAAAAGAGAATTAGACTCGATGATGTGATAAAGCCTATCACCACCATGATTTTTGGCCAGACCAAGGTGCGCGCGACTTCTTTCAGGATTAATTCGGGCGCATTTTCATGAAGTTTATTACGATAGTTTGATAATTTATCAGAACCTGACCCTTTTCTGGATAATGATAGGAGTGTTATTAAGCTTACTATTATTCCAATAAGTATTGGATCTAAATAAACAGGGAGGTCTATGTTTGTGAGGTAGTCAACTAAACTAGCGGTTATATTACTGAAAAATCCTGAAACCATTCCCCAAAAAGCTGCTGACTCCGTGATGTTTTTACTCCAAATACTCATAAATGCGACAGCACCCCATGAAGATGCGAATACTGGGCCTGCAAAGTAAGTAATCCAGAAAATATTACTCGGCAATGTAAGACATAAAGTCACAACAAGAAGACTGACGCAGATCATTGTTATTCTTGTTTGTTTCAGTTTAACTTCAGTACTTGAATCTTTGGGCATTATGTCATTAGTTGCGCTAAAGCCTATTAGTGACAAAAAAGTCGAAGCTGACGATAATCCCGCGGCTAGAATTCCACACACAAGGAGAACTCCAAGTAAAGTTGGCATGACATTTACTGCTATCCAAATAATCACGCTTTCAGGAGGGGTTATGTTCGGATTTATTAGATTTGCAGCGGCAGCGCTGTAGTTATTTATAAGGTATAGAAGAAACATCGCAATGCAAGCTCCGCATGCAGATCTAATCACAATATGTTCATCCTTTGCCATTAAATATCGGCTTGTTTGCCAAGGACTAACAGCGACAACAAGTCCCCAGGCCAGCCCTAATATTAGCGCCCATATTAGCCCCTCAATTGGGGTTTTCCATGTCATATCTGGCCCGACGACGCCATGCCATGAAATGATATTCGGCTTGTCCTCATAAACTGCTAGTTGTTGAATTGTCTCAAACCATCCACCCGAAGAATTTATAATAAAACTTATTCCCACAAGTGCCACTAAACTGAATATGAGAAACATTATTGTATCGGTAAGAATAACCCCTTTTGATCCGGAATATAGAGTAAAGAGGGTATATCCAAGCCAGACAAACACGATCGAAATCGAGTAATTAAGTTGTCCTACTTCAGATACAATCAATGCTACACCCCAGGTAACTGCTAATAAATAACAGGTCAGTCCTACCAAAATCGTTATACCAGCAAATCGCTGGATTCGAGGGCTATTGAATCTTGCGCCAAAGAATTCAGGTACAGTAAGCGCTCTGCTTCGACGTAAGTATTTACCGAAAAACAGACCACCAACAATATATCCGAGACAATTTCCCGCAGTCATAATTACTATAAGTGGAGCATGTCCTGAATATGACATGCCTAGCTCGCCAATAAACGCGTTAGTGCTCATAAAACTAGCGACTAATGTCCCGATTATGAGAAGGGTTGGTGAGTTTCTTCCAGCTACATAGTAGTCATCGAGGCTCTTAATCTTTCGTCCAACATACCAACCCACGAATAAGTAGACTAGCATGCTCATGGTCAAGAAAAGTAGGAAAATATTCATATGGTTAACAATATTTAAACATAACCATAGTTTAGTTTCGACTCAGGCGTATTTAAAGATTTTTGTTCTTTACTTGAGCCAGAAGACCAATGAAAAGTCCGGCTTTATGATCAAAAAACTTGATTCTTTGATAGCGAATATAGTTTTATATTGAAGATATTTCGCGTAAAACTTTCTGAAGCGCTTCTGTTTTTTCAGTGTGCTTGATAAATCTGTCAGAGAGTTCGGGAGTATAACTGTTGATTAGTGCTGACGTCTTTCCAGTATTATTTGCGTCGCCTTTTTCAAGCATTAATAAACTATTTCTTAGTTCTTTCTCATCTTGTCTTCCAATGTTACCTTCCCTCTCAACTTGATCCAAATATGCCAGTGCAAGAGTTGGTGTAATCGGCCAAGTCATTTCTACCTGTTGTTGAGGATTAAAAATATTAGTCGGCCCATCCTTAGGAAATGCAGTTATTGCGGCAGCTATTTCGTGTTTTGACAGGTGATCACTAGGAATTAATTCCAGAATATCAAGCCCTCTTACCATTTCAGTACCAAATATGAATCCCTTGTAATAATAAGTAGACCAAAATCCTCCTGATAAGAGAGTTTCTTCTAACATTGGCCCTCGATCAAAGTATGCTATTTCAAAAGGATTTTCAGAATCCGTAAAGTCCATAATGGATATTCCGCCTTGATACCAAGCTTGAACAAATATATCCCTACCTGGAATTGGAATTATTGATCCATTATGTGCCACGCAGTTTTCTGTTTCTAATTGTGGGGCTGGCATCTTGTAATAGCTTTTTGCCTGTAATTTCCCGTTAACAATATCGTAGATAGCATCTGCACCCCAGGTTATAGGATCCCAAGCCCTACATCGAGCTCTTCCGCCTCCACCCCATTCATCAGTGAACAAAACTTTCGTTCCGGCATTATTAAATGTTGCTGAGTGCCAATACGCAAAACCACTGTCTTGCACATCGTGAATGCGCTTGGGTTTCCTTGGATCAGTTATATCAAATAATATTCCATTTCCCGAGCATGCACCCGCTGCAATACCCAGACTTGGAAAGATCGTAATGTCGTGACATTGATCTGTCCTCGAAGTTCTTTGAGTATCATCACCATGATCTCCTCCACGCCATAGACCGGCAAGCGAACCTGTTTCAGGATCTGCAAATACAGTAGGGCTATCAATAATTTTTGCTTTCGATGGATCATCGATTGGGATTTCTATAACATCTATTCTAAATAGGGAGGTTTGTGTGTCTCCAGGTGTTGAGTCGACACAGCCATCTAGTTCTTCTTGATCTCGAATCCTCGATGTGCCTGAGTTATAAACTAAAATTTTTCCATCATCTGTTGGGCCTGACACAACAGAATGTGTGTGTGATCCTCTACATGTTTGTACTGCACCCACTTGGATTGGGTATTCTAAGTTGGATATGTCGAAAATTCGTATTCCTCTGAATCGATCTTCGCTTATATCATCGCTCACGCCCTCTCTACCGCAGTCTAACCTTCCTCGTGACTGCTCAACTGACATTATGAGCAGGTGCTCAATAATTGAAACATCTCCCTGTCCTCCCGGACAAACGACAGAAGAAATTAGTCTCGGATTTTTCGCATTTTCAATATCGTAAATATTAAAACCATGATAGTTGCCAACTACCAATGTGTTTCCATTAAACGCCATATCCGTATTATCAAAGCTAAGCATTGGATATCGACCAGATCTTGACGACTTTGCTACAGACTTGAGTTGTTTTTTTTCTTTTTCTGATACTTCATCAGCCGATTTTTCTGCTTTCAATCCACCTACGTTGTCTGGGTCATAAAAGCCATCTGGTTTTGGGAGAGAGACAATTAAATTCATATTTTTTGAAGCATACTCGGCATCAAAAAGCCCTCCAGCTAGTCCGGCTCTGGGATCATCAGAGAGTCCAACGAGCATTTGATTCATTCGCTCGATCTCAACTGTTTGATCATTACTTACATCTGATGCGAACTCATTGAGAGAGGAGTCATAAGCTGATCCTGGCTGGTCACGGAGATCTTTAACCATTTCTATTGCACCATCATGATGAGCTATCATAAGTTTTAAGAACATTTGATCGAACTTCGTTGCTTTCGAATTTTTTAGTTCGCTCAATTGCTTTTCGGATGCCATTCCATGCATTTTGTCGCGACCCGAATGACCCGAATGACCCGAATGACTCGAATGATCCAAATGATTTGAATGATTCGATTTCTGATGCTTATGTGTTTCTTCTGAGGTTAAAGAGGCACCGCGCTCAGATAACCACTGTTTCATGAATGCTATCTCATCAGCTTGAGATTTTTCAATACGCCCAGCTATCTCCAAAACTTCCTTATTATTGGTTCTATCTGGTGCCATCTTGGACATAGTTAACGCCTGATCATGGTGTGGAATCATCAAGGTCATAAATTGTATGTCTGCTGCAGTGTGCGAGGAATCGGCAATCTCTGATGCATCTTTTGAGCTAATAAGGACCCCAAGCTCTCCAGGCAATCCAGGCTGAATGATTGGCGCATCAGCAGCGTACAAGGGCATCCCTAAAAGTATAATTATTAATCCTCCTAGAAAACCTGAATTCAAGTTTTTATCATTGTTTCGCATCACAACCTCGTCTTTAAAAATATCTTCAATAGTGTCTGTTAATTCTAAGCCGTTAAATATAATTAAAACATGACTAAGTTACGTTTTTGAAAAGTGTTGGATTAAATTTGATGAGAAATTTAAAGTTTTGGGGGATCAATTTTGTCTTGAAAAATTGATCCTAGTTTCCAGTCAGACTTTTTCATGAAATTCTCGTATCATTACTTTAGGAAAACATTATGACAAACTTGAGCTTATTTAGAGAAAGCACACGTTCCTGGCTGGCTGATAATTGCCCGAGGTCTATGCGTGAACCAATGCTTGAGAAGGATATATGTAGAGGTGGCAGAAATCATATCTTTCAGAGCAACGATCAAAAAATTTGGTTAGAGAGAATGGCGAGCAAAGGTTGGACAGCGCCGACTTGGCCAACTGAGTTCGGTGGAGCGGGCCTTTGTAAAGAACAAGCTAAGGTTCTAAGAGAGGAATTAATCGCTATAGAGGCCCGACCTCCGGTAAGTGGAATGGGCATAAGCATGATCGGGCCCGCTATATTAGAGTTTGGTTCTGAGACTTTAAAAAAACAACACTTGCCGGCCATGGCGAGAGGCGAAATTCGCTGGTGTCAAGGCTACAGCGAGCCAAATTCTGGATCTGATCTTGCTGGTCTGCAAACAAAAGCTGAGAATTTTGGCGATCATCTAATCGTAAATGGTCAAAAGGTATGGACTTCATATGGCGATGATGCGGACTGGATGTTCTGCTTAGTCAGAACTAATACTGATGTTGGTAAGCACTCTGGGATTAGTTTGGTTCTTTTTGATATGGAGACAAAAGGAGTCACGACACGGCCAATTCAGTTGATCTCCGGTACTTCGCAATTTTGCGAGACATATCTCGATGATGTTCGAGTAGAGATTGATCAAATAGTCGGAGAAATTGATGCAGGTTGGACAGTTGCAAAGTATTTACTGACTCACGAGAGAGAGGCATTAGGTAAAATGGGCTCCTCACCAGTAGAGAGAAGCATAAAAGAACAAGCGATTACTTGTCTTAACCTTACTAACGGAAGGCTAAATGATGAAGTAATAAGGAAAGAATTGATAGATTGGGAAATTGACTATTTTTGTCATCAACTCACGTCAGAGCGAGTAAATGCAGAAATAGCTTCTAGTGGGGTTGGTAATACGTCTGCAATGCTCAAGTACTACGGAACTGAGCTCAATAAAAGAAAATATGAGTTACTGATTTCTATTCATGGCAGTGAGTCTATGCATTGGGAGGATAATCCCGTTTCGAGGCAATGGTTAAGGTCCAAGGGTAATTCGATTGAGGGTGGGACATCAGAAATCCAATTAAATATCATCGCTAAAAGAATTTTGGGATTGGGCTGATGAATTTAGTTCTTAATCAAGAAGAAGCCATGATAAAGGATGCAGCCAATGACTTTCTGGTTGAAAATGCAGGCCCTGATCATTTACGAAATCTTAGAGATGATCCTGACTCAAAGGGATTTTCCGTAAGTTTATGGGGACAAATGATAGACCTCGGCTGGCCTTCCTTACTGGTTCCAGAGGAATTTGGTGGTTTAGATTTTAGTCATGTTGGGATGGGCCAGATAATGCAACAAGTTGGCTGTCATCTGGCTACTTCTCCTCTCTTAATAACAGGTATCTTGGGAGTTACTTTACTAAAAAGTTCTTCTTCAAATCACTGGAAAGCAAAAATTCTACCTCTGATTGCTGAAGGGAAAACTAAAATTGCAATTGCGATAGATGAGACTTCACGCCATGATCCTCAAGTGATTCAGACAAAGCTAACACCGAAAGCAGGCGAGTATGTTTTAAATGGCACAAAACTTAATGTTGTTGATGGGCAATTAGCTGATTCTTTCATTGTTATTGCTAAAATTCCTAGTGAGAAACCAAAAGACCCAGATGATATTTGCTTTGTTATCGTCGACTCTAATCAAAAAGGGATTTCCGTTAAGAATAATTTATTGATCGATAGCCGAAAAACGTCTTCATTAAATTTTTCTGATGTAAAGGTCACAGACAAACAAATTCTAAAGTTTAATGAATCCTCTGAGTCTATACTTCAGAAGTTGCTGAGTACGGCGAATATCTATTTATCTGCGGAGCTGCTGGGAATCGCTGAAAAAGCATTCGAATTGACCATGCAATACTTAAAAACCAGAAGTCAATTTGGTGTAAAAATTGGCAGTTTTCAAGCCTTGCAGCATCGTGCAGCAAACCTTTGGGCCGAGATTGAGCTTGGCAAATCTATCGTGCTTAAAGCACTGAGATCTTTAGACGAAATCGATGAAGATATTAACAAGATTGCGAGTATGGCAAAGGCCAAGACATCAAAAATAGCTGAAAATGCCACCAATGAAGGGATCCAGATGCATGGGGGTATAGGGATGACTGATGAATTTTATATTGGTTTTTATTTAAAAAGAGCAAAAGTCTCACAGATGCTTTTCGGTGATTGGAAATATCATCTTGATAGGGCAGCATATCTGTCAGGTTATTGATTTAGCGAGGATATTTTTATGCAAAGAGCAGTAATAGTCTCCACCGCTAGGACTCCGATCGGCAAAGCGTATCGAGGGGCTTTTAACAATACGGACGCAGCATCACTTGGAGGTCACGCAATCAAACATGCTATTCAAAGATCTGGAGTTCCAATTGATGCAATAGATGACACTTTTATGGGTTGTAGCAGACCTCAAGGCTCTCAAGGAAAAAATATTGCACGGCAGTGTGCGATGGCTGCTGGATTGCCGGTAACAACTCCAGCTATGACAGTTGATAGGCAATGCTCATCTGGCATGATGGCAATTGGAATGGCGGCAAAATCTATAATGACAGGCGAAATTGAGATCGCTGTCGCTGGAGGTTTAGAGTCAGTCAGTCTTGTGCAAAACGAGCACTCGAATTTATACAGGGCCGAAGATCCGAATGTAATCGCACTCCATGAGCATATGTATATGCCCATGATTGATACGGCAGAAGTTGTGGCAAAAAAATTTGAGATCACTCGTGAAGAGCAAGATGCATATGCGATGCAAAGCCAACAAAGAACGGCAAAAGCGCAGGACTTAGGATACTTCGATGACGAGATTGTCCCAATGCCATCCCAAGTTGTTATCAAGAATAAAGAGACGAATGATGAGCACTTGGAGTCATTCTTGCTTGAAAAAGATGAAGGAAATCGACCGACCACGACGATAAATGGATTGTCTAACCTGAAGCCTGTGCGAGAAAATGGCGTGATAACAGCCGGAAATGCAAGTCAGTTATCTGACGGTGCGTCCGCATCAGTAGTCATGTCTGAAGGCAAGGCTAGGAATTTGGGACTTGATATTATGGGTATATACCTTGGTACTGCTGTATCAGGTTGTGAACCAAGTGAAATGGGAATAGGCCCTATATTTGCCGTACCAAAGCTTCTTGAAAAATTTTCTTTAAGTGTTGGTGATATTGATTTATGGGAACTTAATGAGGCCTTCGCAGTTCAAGTATTGTATTGCAGAGACCAATTAAAAATCCCAAATGAATTGCTCAATGTTAATGGAGGAGCAATTTCGATAGGGCATCCCTATGGTATGTCAGGGGCAAGAATGGTCGGCCATGCCTTAATTGAAGGTAAGAGGCGCAAAGCAAAATTGGTTGTTTGCACAATGTGCTGCGGCGGTGGCCAGGGCGCTGCCTCTTTGTTTAAAATCCCAAAGTAATTTTTAGCTAGAGTAGTGCAGAGGGGTTACTATGAGCATGATTCTCCGAGAGAATATAGATGATGGGATAGTGATTGTTACTCTTAATCGACCTGAAAGTCTAAATGCTTTGAGTCCTGATCTTTTCGTTGAACTAAATACTTCAATACAAGAGATTTCAAATCAGACTGATTCAGTAGCGTGCGTAATTCTGAGGGGTGCTGGAAGATGCTTCTCTGCTGGCAATGATCTTAAAGCTGTCGGCCAGGGAATTAAGGCAAAAGAAAAATTTTTTCAAGCTAAAACTATCGATTTACTTGAGAAGCTTCCTCAGCCAACTATTGCCTCTGTTCATGGACATTGTCTAACTGGTGCCTTGGAGTTGGCCTTGGCGTGCGATTTGATGGTCACCGCAGAGTCTGCCAACTTGTCTGATACGCATGGTAAGTGGGGAATGGTCCCAGGCTGGGGAATGAGTGTCCGTCTTCCAAAGCGAGTAGGCTTACTCAAAGCAAAAGAGATGATGTTCACTGGACTTTCTGTTGATGGTGTTCAAGCTGTTGATATAGGTCTGGCAAATAAATGTGTATCTGATGATAATCTATTATCAGAAACTGTTGACCTAGCTCGAAAGATTGTTAAAAACTCTTGGCACACGCTGTTCGCGGACAAGCAGTTGTTCATTAATAACTTAAACCAATTTCACCAAGATAGTTTAACCTCCGAACGTAACCAGAGTGCTAAAGTAGCCTCTGATATGCATCAACGTGTGAACACTAGATTTAAGAGCTAATTATTAGTGGATTAAGATTAATTTTTTGCTTGTTTAAGAAGGTTTTTTGCTATTATCGTCTTTTGAATTTCACTTGTTCCTTCGTAAATTCTGAATAGTCTGACGTCTCGGTAGAAGCGAGAGACAGCATATTCATCCATGTATCCG
>CABXWC010000021.1:0-23910 GCA_902515855.1 uncultured SAR92 cluster bacterium | reverse complement strand
CATCATCAGAGGATTCCAAAGATCTCTCATCCAGCATCTGGACATAGCCTCCGAGCGGAATCCAACCAATACTAAAAATTGTTCCAGTTTTGTCTTTTTTGGCAAATAGATCAGTACCAAAACCAACTTTGAACCTCAATATTTTGACAGCAAAATACTTGGCGGCATAAAAATGGCCAAACTCATGTATCGTAATAACGATACCCAATGTAAGAATGAAAAGAAGCAAGGTTGTCAGCATATCTATGAGGATTTCCATTTACGAATGATTTCTAGGGCCATCTGTCTCGCCTTAAAGTCAGTTGCTTTGACATCATCAATCGAAAGTGGTTCATCAAAATTTGCTTTAGACAACACCTCCTCGACAATATCTGTGATTTCTGGAAAAGTAATTTGAGAGCTTAAAAACGCGTCAACTGCGACTTCGTTACTAGCATTCAAATAAATCGATGTATCCATTTCATTTTCGATGCAATACTCGGATAGTTTAAGTGCTTTAAACTTCTCCCGATCTGGCTCAAAGAACTGCATATTCGACAAATCCTTTATGGCAATATTTTTCGCCCCAGAAAAGATTCTTTTCGGCCACCCTAAGCAGTAAGAAATCGGTATTCGCATATCTGGGACACCAAACTGCGCGATAACGGATCCATCTGAATAATGAACAAATGAATGAATTATGCTCTGAGGATGGATAATAACATCCAATTTTTCGGGAGAGCAGTCAAAAAACCATCTCGCTTCAATGAGCTCAAGACCCTTGTTCATTAGAGTTGCAGAGTCTATTGAGATTTTTTTCCCCATATTCCAGATAGGATGTGCACATGCCTCTTCTGGGGTAACAGAGCAGAGTGATTCTTGACTATATTTAAGAAACGGACCTCCAGATGCAGTTAGAGTAAGCTTTGTAAACTCTTGATTCTCATCACTTATCCCATCTAGCGAAAGACACTGAAAAATAGCATTATGTTCACTATCCACTGGCAGCAGAGTCGAATTATATTTTTCTGCCATTTCAATGATAATTTTCCCCGCCATAACAAGAGATTCTTTGTTTGCCAAAAGAACAACTTTACCTGCGCAGACAGCTGAGAAGGTTGGTAGCAACCCTTGAGCTCCAACTATTGCAGACATAACAATATCAACCTCTGGTGCAGAGGAAACATAATTCAACCCTTCATCGCCAACCAAAACCTCAGTCTCCAAGTTTTTGTCAGCAAAAAGACTACGTAATTTTGATGCCGCTTTTTCGCTAGTGACAACTGCAAAAGATGGCTTTGAAACAATACACTGGTCTGCCAAAAGATCAATTTGTGTATTACCAGTTAAAGCAAATACCTCAAACCGAGGCATATTCTGATTTACAACGCTGATAGTGCTCAGTCCTACTGATCCAGTAGAACCCAAAATAGTTAGCTTTTTTCTCATCAAACAAACCCTAAAACAGAGATGAGTAATGCAAATACTGGGATTGCTAGCATTAATCCATCAATTCTATCCAGCATACCACCATGCCCAGGAAGAATATGCCCAGTATCCTTGACTCCACTATATCGCTTAATAACACTGACGAATAAATCCCCGATAACAGAAACCAAAACAACTGGCATTACTAAGAGAAAAATTATAACCCCTTGATTACCGGCTATGGATGATGCGAAAAATATCTGATTAGTCTGCCCAAGTAGAAAAAGTAGTCCAAGCGAGAAACAACAACTGCCTGCTAATCCTTCCCATGTTTTACCGGGGCTAATCTCGGGAGCAAGCTTGTTACGACCAAAAAGCTTACCAACGACATAACCTCCAACATCAGATAAAACTACTATTAAAATTCCAAACAAAAGTAGGAAACGGCCATTTTCAAAGGAGATTATAGTTAAAATCGCAATCCAAAGAGCCAAAAAGACTAACATCCCCAAAACAGTCACCAGAGGCGGAGAATTTAAAATAAGGTTTTTAAAATTTTGCGAACAGAATATTAAGACAACACTAAAACAAACAATTACAACAAGAAATATTAAAGACAACAATGCACGGTTACCATTAAAAGATTCAGTAAAACTGAGCCAAAAGACAGCACAGAATGCAAAAATCGAAAAAACTCCTATAAAAGCAATTTTAGAGCTTGTGTATTTATAACCGGCGAGGTTTGACCACTCCCATGTCGCTGCGAACAAAATAAAAAGCAATGAAGACACAAATAGAGTCTTGGGAAGTCCAAATAATAGAACTAGCAAAGCAATCGCTAAAAGCGCTGCTGTGATTACTCGGTATATAAGCATCGAGTGAATGTCGCGTTAACTTGAATATACAATACTTGTGCCACCATTAAATGCAGAAAGTACAAACATCTTTAGTCATTAAACTACGATAAGATGTAGCGAGAATTGTCAAAAAAATTAAACTTCCATCAATTCTTTTTCTTTAGCTTTGAGAACCTCATCAATCTGAGCAACAAAAGTATCTGTAATTTGTTGAATTACATCACCTATTCTCCGTTCATCGTCCTCGCTTAGATCTTTGGCGCGCACAAGATCTTTAGTCGCCGAAAGTATATCACGTCTTATATTTCTAATAGATATTCTGGAATTTTCTGCCTCGGCCTTTGCTTGTTTTCCATAGTGTTTACGCGTTTCTTCAGTAAGAGGAGGAAGAGGTATTCGAATGACGGTGCCCGCCGTTGTCGGATTCAAACCCAAATCAGATCTTAAAATTGCTTTCTCAACGTCTGGGATAATAGAATTTTCCCAAGGGGTAACAGATAGAGTTCTTGCATCCTCCACCACCACCGAGGCGGCTTGCCCAATCGGCGTCTTCACTCCATAATAATCAATAAATAAACCATCTAATAAACTAGTATTTGCACGTCCAGTCCTGATCTTCCCCATCGACACATTCAACGCATCGATTGTCTTCGTCATTCTTATCTTCGCATCTTGCTTAAAGTCTTCAATCATAATGTGTCCTCTACGAGAGTTCCTTCATCACCCTCAACAACTGCCTTGAGAAGAGCGCCAGGCTTCGACATTTTGAAAACTCGCAATGGCATTTTATATTCCTGACATAAACAAATTGCTGTCAGATCCATAACTCCAAGTTTTTTTTCCAAAATATCATCATAAGTAAGGTGTGAATACAATTTGGCGTCCGAATTTATCATTGGGTCAGAGCTATAAATCCCATCAACTTTAGTTGCTTTAAAAACCGCATCTGCCTCTATTTCAATGCCTCGCAAACAAGCGGCAGAGTCTGTCGTAAAAAAAGGGTTGCCCGTCCCAGCAGCAAAAATTACAACATCACCATCCTGCAGATAACGAATAGCTCTTCGTCTATCATAATGCTCAACAACCCCACTCATTTGGATAGCTGACATTACTCGAGATGCAATATTTGTCCGTTCAAGAGCATCCCGCATTGCAAGAGCATTCATAACTGTTGCGAGCATACCCATATGATCACCGGTAACTCTGTCCATTCCTGCGCTGTTGAGAGCTGCCCCTCTAAAAAGATTTCCACCTCCAATCACTAATCCAACTTGAACTCCAATACCAACAAGCTGTCCAATTTCAAGCGCCATCTTGTCAAGAACCTTAGGATCAATTCCAAAGCCCACATCACCTATAAGCTCCTCACCACTCAGCTTTAAAAGTATTCTTTTGTAGGTTTTTCGCTTTAATTCAGACATAGAGACTCCTCAAATATAATTACTGATCAATACTTTGAATCTGTGCGGCAACTTCTGAAGCAAAGTCTGTCTTTTCGACCTCAATTCCTTCACCAACTTCAAACCGATGATAAGCAACGATTTCCGAACTATTATCTTCTAAAAACTTCCCTACTGTTATATCAGGATCTTTAACAAATGATTGATCAAGTAAACTATTTTCTTTCAAAAACTTTCCAACTCTACCGGCGATCATTTTCTCAATAATTGCATCTGGCTTCCCACTTTCTCTTGCCTGTGCTGTAAAAATCTCTTTTTCTGCTTCAACCATCTCAAGAGGCATAAGATCACTACTCAAAACTGCTGGATTCACTGCCGCTACATGCATCGCCACATCTTTTGCGACGCTCTCGCTACCGCTACTCAGCGTTACTAAAACACCAATCTTTTCATTCCCATGTATGTACCCACCGACTATTGTCCCTTTTGAAGAGATTGCTCTTCTTGGCGTAATGTTTTCACCAATTTTTTGAACGAGCTGCTCTCGTGAGGATTCGATACCCGAATCTAGTATTTCCGCAATATTAGTGGCTTCATTGGTATGAGCTTTTTGTAAGACGTCTAATGAAAATTCACGAAAGGATGAATCTTTAGCTGCAAAGTCAGTCTCAGTGTTTACCTCAACGAGTGTTCCGAGACCTTCTGAAATCTTCATCAAAATAATACCTTCAGCCGCCGTTCGTGAGGCCTTCTTTGCAGCTTTCATTCCACTAGACTTTCTCAACTCCTCAATCGCTACTTCTATGTCACCGCTCGCAGCTATCAGAGCTTTTTTACACTCCATCATGCCAAGACCTGTCCTCTCTCTCAAGTCTTTAACGAGCGCGGCTGATACTTTACTCATATATTATCTCCAATTATTTAAAATAAAGGGGGTATATACCCCCTTGTTCTTGAAAATCATTTATTTGTTTTTCACTCACAAAAACTTACTCACCTGCCTTTTCAGGAGCATCATCGTCTTCTTTGTCTTCTGTTTTTGTTTGGCTTGGGTCATCCTCAGTAGTACTTTCCACCTTTAGAGTGGGAACATCAGCTTTATCAGCTTCAATACCTTTTTCTGAAACATTATCTTCTTTATTAACCTCATCAGAAGAATCACTAGCTATTTTAGCCTTGGATACTTTTTTAACTACTTTTACCTTTGGGGCCTCTTTAGTGACTTTCTTATTATCGGCCTTAGCGTCATCCGAGACTTCGATAAATTCATCTTTACTCGAAACTGACGCTAACTCCGCTCTACCTTTTATAACAGCATCTGAAACGGCAGATGCAAACAGCTCAATTGCTCTAATTGAATCATCATTACCAGGGATAATATAATCAACGCCATCTGGATCACTATTTGAATCAACTATTCCTACAACTGGTATACCGAGCTTATTTGCTTCATTTATCGCTATTCTTTCGTGATCTACATCGACAACGAAAAGAATGTCGGGCAAACCTCTCATATCTTTTATACCACCGATTGAATTCTCAAGTTTACCTTTCATACGACTTTTCGTGAGAACTTCTTTTTTACTAAGCTTGTCGAAAGTTCCATCCTTCTCTTGCTCTTCAAGGCTCCTATATCTTTTGATGGATGCATTTATCGTCTTGTAGTTGGTTAACATACCACCAAGCCATCTATGCGTTACATGAGGCATACTGCATCTTTCAGCCTGCTCTCTCATAATTTTTTGTGCAGCTCTCTTTGTGCCAACAAAAAGAATTTGATTACCTTTCGCACCTTCTTTTCGCAAAACTTCCAAGGCCTCTAAAAAAGCGGGCATGGTGAACTCAAGGTTAAGAATATGAATTTTGTTTCGGGAGCCAAATATGAACTGACTCATTTTTGGATTCCAGAACCTTGTTTGATGACCAAAATGAACTCCGGCCTTCAGCATATCTTTCATAGATACGTTTGACATAATATTTCTCCTAGGGTTAAACCTCCGCGTTTCCCAAAGACCAACCCTTTAATCAGGCACCCAGGTCATTGTGTCGAAACGCGTGTGAATTAGTATTTCCGCATAAACAGCGGGCGCCTTTATACCATATAAGCAAATATTGTTAAAGATTTTTAATATCTGACTATTATTCCGTTGCGGGGAAAACATGAAGTATTACAAGTTCATTAAATAGATGCGTACAATAGCAATTCTACAAATGGGAATCATTCGTAATGATCATAAAAACAAAAAAGGAAGTTGAAAAAATTCGAATCGCTGGGAAATTAGCGTCCGAGGTTTTAGATATGATAACTCCTTTTGTTGTTTCGGGAGCAAATACTCTTGAGTTAAATGATATTTGTCATGATTTCATGCTAACCAAGCAGGATTCTATCCCTGCCACTCTTGGATACAGGGGTTTCCCAAAGTCAATTTGCACTTCAGTAAATCAAGTAATTTGCCACGGTATTCCAAATGAAAAAAAAATCTTACGAAACGGTGATATCCTAAACATAGATGTGACTGTTATAAAGGATGGGTGGTTTGGCGATACGAGTCGGATGTTCTTCGTCGGAGAACCCGCGCCTCATGCTAGAAGGCTTGTTGAAATTACAAGGGAATGTCTTTACAAAGGAATTGAGGCAGTAAAGCCAGGCGCCCATTTAGGCGATATTGGACATGCTATTCAAATGCATGCAGAGAAAAACTATTACTCGGTAGTTCGCGAATATTGCGGGCATGGAATTGGAGCAAGTTTCCATGAGGAGCCACAAATTCTCCACTACGGCAATAAAGGTGCTGGTGCAGAAATAGTAGAGGGTATGACATTTACAATCGAACCAATGTTAAATGCAGGGAAAGCAACAACGAAGCTAAAATCAGACGGTTGGACTGTTGAAACAAAAGATGGACGTTTATCAGCTCAGTGGGAGCATACGATAGCAGTGACAAAAAACAACTGCGAAATACTAACTCTTTAATCTATTTTTTCTGAGTGCACAGTAAAATAATCAACTCACCGTGACTTATGGCTGAAGAAAATAACTCGACAAGAATATTAATAAAAAGACTCGAAAACTCAAAAATTTGGCGTGATTTTGAGGAGCATCCGAATTCCTTGAATGGCAAAAATATACTTGAGAATGTAAATCAATACCTTGCCTCAAAAAATCCGAACACAACATTTGTAACAACATTAATATCGTACAGGTCAACTATTTTTGACATGCTTCTTACATTGATTTGGAAAGCATCATTTGGAAGTTCACCTTTATCTCTAATCGCAGTTGGTGGTTATGGTCGCGGGAAGCTGCACCCCCACTCTGATCTGGACATATTGATATTAGCCGATTCGCCAGAGTTAAATAGATACAAAAGAAATATAGAATCTTTTGTTACTTGCTTATGGGATTTGAACATAAAGCTTGGTCATAGCGTGAGATCTAAACAAGATTGTATTAACCTTGCATTGGAGGACGTAACAATTGCTACCAATCTATTGGAGAGTCGTCACATAGCAGGAAGCTTTAAAAACTACAGCGATTTAAATCGTGAACTTTTCAAAACGGTTTTTGACAATACAAAATCATTTTTCCAAAAAAAATTGCATGAGCAACAATTGAGATACAAAAGACATGGGGATACAGAATACAGCCTAGAACCAAATATAAAAGAAGCTCCAGGAGGTCTCAGAGATATACAACTTGTCGACTGGATATCAATTCATCATTTCAAGACCAATGATCGGCAAAAACTTCTCTCATCGAACGTGCTATCGGAACCAGATTTAAAGCTTTTAATAAATAATGAAAACTTCTTATGGCGGGTTAGATTCCAGTTACATGTAGTTTCTGGGAGACCTGATGAGCGTCTTCTTTTTGACCATCAATCTCAGATAGCGGAAATGTTCGGATTTAAAGACGGGGCCAAGAGATTAGCCGTTGAAAAGTTTATGCAGAAATATTATCAAACTGTATCCTCTACACGCGAACTTACCGATATGATTTTAAAATGGTTCAGTGAAAACATAGCACCAAAAGAAAAATCAAATAAAAAAAGAGTCAAATACAATGATAAGTTTCTTATCGAGGACGGATTTCTTACAACTGCTGACCCCAAAATATTTGATATGTTTCCGTCAGCTTTACTCGAGATATTTGTCATTCTTGCTGAAGACCCAAAAATTAGAGGTTTAAAAGCGATAGTCATAAAGCAGATAAGAGAATCACGAAACTTAATAGATTCAAATTTCAGGAAAAATCCTGTCAATAAAAGCCTGTTCATAAGATTACTGAAGTCAAAGAATAATCTTGCACTTCAACTTCGCAGAATGAGTCGATATGGAATCTTAGGTTCCTATTTGCCGGAGTTCAAAAAAATTATAGGCTTAACACAACACGATTTATTTCATGTTTTCCCAGTTGATGTTCACACGGTAAAAGTAATAGAGAATTTAGTTGCCTTCGGCACGCCAAACCAGAATAGAACATTTCTTCGCGCGAGTGGTATATTCTCTAAGTTACCAAATCAAGAAATCATTCTGATTGCCGGACTATTTCATGATATAGCGAAAGGTAGAGGAGGAAATCATTCAGAATTAGGTGCAAAAATTGTAAGACAGTTTGCCATTGAACATGACCTAAGCGACGAAAACATTAAACTTTTAGAATGGCTTGTCTTAAATCATCTGTTGATGTCATCCGTCTCTCAAAGAGAAGACATAAATGATCCTGAGGTAATCGAGAGATTTTCAGAAAAGGTTGAAAATGTTGTTTATTTAGACCTGCTCTATATTTTAACGGTTGCAGATATAACAGCTACGAACCCAGAGCTCTGGACCGATTGGAAAGGAGCGCTTATGGGAAATCTCTATTTATCAACAAAAAAACATTTGGAGTTCGGTCTCTCAGTTGGAGAATCTAATAACAGTATAGAAAAAATAAAGAATGACGCCATGAAATTGATTCCAAAGACTGAATCAAAAATGAAATATCTAGACGAATTATGGCTCAGTTTTGGTGACGATTTCTTTAGCAAAGAAACACCAAATAATTTAGCACGCTACAGTGAAGCAATACTAAAAAGTTATCTAAGCAACAAACCGATAATACTCATAAAAGACATTGGTGATGATAAACCCATTGCAACAGAAATATTCGTATATTGTAAAAATCAAGAGATGGTTTTTTCCAAAATAGCGAGAGTTTTAGACAGATATCAAATTTCAATTCAGGATGCGCGACTTGAGACAACTACAAATGATCACGCACTAGATACATTTTTTGTTTTGGATCGACAAAAAAATCCGATTGGAGAGGATGCTATCCTGTGTAAGAATTTAAAGAGAGATTTGTCATCATCACTTTTAGGTAAGCTAAATATGAATGTGATTGCACCTCTAAAAGTGTCTAGGAGACTGCGTCAATTCAAGTTTAAAACATCAGTAACATTGACAAATGATAGATCGAAAAAAATGACACGATTAGACCTGGTAACTCCCGATCGAAGAGGCTTGTTGGTTCATCTCTCGCAAATATTTTTAAAACACAACGTCAATTTAGAAAATGCAAAAATAGCAACACTTGGAGAAAAAGTTGAAGACACCTTTTACGTAACTCAGATGAAGAGCCGACAATCCTTAAATAAAGAAGATTCCGACAAACTAATCAATGTAATCTGCTCGGAATTAGATATGAGAAACTATGAAAAAGCATCAATCTTGAATAAATGAACTCAAAACTAAAAAATTTAAAACTTTATCCATTTGAGAGACTTAACCAATTGATAGGAAAAGTTGTTCCGTCATCACAACTTAAAAGTATCAACTTTTCCGTAGGTGAACCAAAGCACTCACCACCAAAGTTTGTAATGGATGTGCTGAAAGACTCCTTATCAGCAATGTCTCATTACCCCAAAATTCATGGGTCTGAAAATTTAAGAGTATCGATAAAAAACTGGTTAGCTAAAAGATATTCTCTTGATCCAGAAAGCATAGATATTCTTAATAATATCGCCGTAGTCTCGGGAACAAGAGAGGGTATATTCTCATTTGTACAAGCAGTAATTGAACCTAAAACAGTTTCATCCAGCCCCGTTGTCATTACTGAAAATCCAACATATCAAATATATGAAGGTGCAGCCATTATGGCAGGTGCAGAGGTTATTCACATAAATAATAATGAGATTGGAAACTCCATCGCTAATCTTAAATCTCTGAGTTCAGAAATACTTGGAAGATGTCAAATTTTGTTTTTATGCTCACCCTCAAATCCCTCTGGAAATATCTTGAGCAAAACCGACTATGAAGAGGCAATTAAACTCGCAGACAAATATAAATTTATCCTAGCCTCTGATGAATGCTATTCGGAGATCTATTTAAACGAATCGAAACCTCCATGCGGACTTCTTCAGGTATGTTCAGAAATGGGACGTACTGATTACAAAAGATGTGTTGCTTTTCATAGCTTATCTAAGCGTTCGAATCTTCCAGGAATGCGCTCAGGATTTGTAGCTGGGGATAAGGATTTAATACGTGATTATAAGAGATACAGAACCTATCATGGAGCTAGTATCCCCTCTCCGATCCAAGACGCATCTGCAGCGGCCTGGAGTGACGAAAATCACTGTGTTGAAAATAGATCAAAATATCGAGAGAAATTTAAAACCGTAGAGAGTATTCTTTCCGAATGCCTCTCGTATCCGAAGCCGGAAGCCAGTTTTTATTTGTGGCCAAAAACGCCAATTAATAGTGAGACTTTTGCCTACGAGTTATTCAAACAGAAAAATGTTACGGTGCTCCCCGGTCACTTCATGAGTACAGACAAAGAGGGCCACATATGTGGTTATGACAGAATTCGAATGGCGCTTGTTCCGGATATCAATGATTGTATTGATGGTGCCATAAGAATTAGAGAATTCATCAAAGAAAATCATTTCATTTGCTAAAAAAATGATACGTCAAGAAAGAGCAGATTTTGTTAGAGAATATCTCGATAATCTCTATCCCGAGGTGCCTATTCCGCTTTCACATTCGAACAACTATACGTTATTAGTAGCAGTGTTATTGAGTGCTCAGTGCACAGATGACCGAGTAAACAAAGTAACTCCAACTCTATTTGCTAAAGCTGATAATCCACAAGAGATGTTGAGTATAGAAATTGACGAAATATATAAAATAATAAGGCCATGTGGGCTTGCTCCGCAAAAATCCTCCGCAATTCATAATCTCTCTAAGATATTAGTTGAAGAGCACAATAGTGAAGTTCCCAATAACTTTGAGGATCTTGAAAAGCTTCCAGGCGTTGGTCATAAAACAGCAAGTGTTGTAATGTCACAAGGCTTTGGATATCCAGCATTCCCAGTTGATACCCATATTCATAGACTCGCCCAAAGATGGGGCTTATCAAAGGGTAAAAATGTAAAACAAACAGAGAAAGACTTAAAAAAAGTTTTCCCGATAGCTAGCTGGAACAAGCTTCACCTTCAAATTATTTTTTATGGGCGAGAATTCTGCTCTGCCAGGGGGTGTGACGGAAGGGTTTGTGAAATTTGTAAAACATGCTTTCCCAATCGAAGAAATAAGTTCATTGCTAACAAGCCTTAAAATTATTAAATGCGAAAAAGAATCTGATCACTATGAAAGCTGTTATCTGCCGGCCAGAATAAATTGATTGCACAGTTTTTGTTATATCTTTAAAGTTTAACTCAGGAATAATAATCGTTAAAAATGTAAAAATAGATTGGATTTCGTTGGAGTAATTTTCAACTAATCCTATTGAGGATAAAAAATGGATAAAAGAAATACTCTGTTACTGTGTATGGCATTTGTATTGGCGCCTTCGAATCTTTCTTACGCACAAGACTTAGATATTGAAGAGGTTGTGATAACTGGATCATATTTGAAAAGCAAATCTAGCGATGAAGCATTGCCAGTGCAAGTTCTGGAGCGAGATTATATTGATGGCATAGGAGCCAATTCATTATCGGATGTTATTTCTAAGCTCTCGATTAGTTCAGGGGCAGAAAATCAAGCTGATTCATTTACTCAAGGATCTACTCAAGGCACTGCGAATGTGAATTTACGCGGCCTTGGTTTAAGCTCAACATTAGTACTTATAAATGGTCGAAGACAGACAATCTCAGGAGCACTCGCAAATGATGGCAGCGTTTTTGTTGATACTAGTAGTATTCCTATTGAGGCTCTACAAAAGGTTGAAGTCCTTAAAGAGGGAGCAACATCGACCTACGGATCAGATGCTATCGCAGGTGTTGTAAACTTTGTGCTTCGAGAAGAATTTAATGGATTTGATTTGTCTGTCAGGCACCAAAAAGTAGATGATGGCGGTCAAACAGATAACTCTATAGGATTTATTTGGGGTAACGGGAATGGCACGACGCATCTTACAATCGCTGGTAACTATTTAGACCGCTCAGCACTCAGCGCCACCAAACGTCCAAATTTGGCCGATAATGCCAATAGTTCTCTTGGTAGCAGCTTTATTTCTTACGGTGCGGCTACTGTTGAATCAGGTGTCTATGCGGGGACATACGAGCCCGGTCAGTACATACCAAATGCAGAGTGTGAAAGTTACTCTGAAGGAAGACCAATTGGTAATATTCTCTGCGGCTTCGCCTATGGTCCTAGATTTAATCTGGTAAATGCAGAAAAAAGAATACAACTGTATAGTAACTTACATCATGATTTTGAAAATGGGGTTGAGCTACTTGGTGAAATAGGACTTAGCAATAATGAAGTTAGCGACAATCCTCAATCACCTAGTTATCCGGATCTAACTTTCCCAGTAATTTCTGCATCACATCCGAGCAATCCTCTTGGAGTTCCGCTCGCATGGCTTGGCAGACCATTTGCCTTTGGGTATCCCTCTCCTCTCGCTCCAAGAGAGAATGATACGTTCCGGGCATCGATAAGCCTAACAGGATCGCTGCAAAATGGTTGGAATTGGAATACTGCGCTGACACATAGTAGTAATGAGTACAGAGCAATCCAACCGGATACAATCGCATCAAGACTTCGTGATGCATTCGTTGGTCAAGGCGGTCCAAATGGGGATGAATACTATGATCCATTCATACCAGAGAATAATAGTCAGGCATTATATGACTTTATGAGTTATCAAACAGATAGTACGAGAACGACTGATTTGACTGTTTTAGATGGTGTGATGAGTGGTGATTTAATCCTATTGTCTTCTGGAAAAACAATAGAGATGGCCATTGGCGTTCAACTTATAAATGAAGGTTATAAAACGGAAACAGACGATCTCTATGAGATAAAATATGACGAGAATGGAATAGCAATTCCAGTAGATTTAATTTTTCTTGGTGGGATTTCAGAGCTAGACGAGTCACGTAATGGTTACTCAGCTTTTATAGAAGCTAAAGCACCAATATCAGATACCTTCGAGCTTACTGGTGCATTAAGATACGAAGATCTTGAGTTTGGAACCAGTATTGATCCCAAGATTGCGCTGCGTTGGCAAGCATCAGATATGCTTGTATTAAGAGCGTCTGCAAGCACTGCTTTTCGACAGCCATCCTTATCCCAAGTCAATGCTCAAATAGTGCAGCTCATTAACATACAGGACTACAATATCGATGGAACTGCTAAGGGGGGTTCAGCTTTTGTGCGTGTAACGCAATCAGGGTCTTCAGAGCTCGAAGGGGAGAAATCAGATAATTTAAATTTTGGTTTAATTTTTAAACCTTACGAAAATCTTAATCTAAAACTTGATTATTGGAACGTTAACTATACCGATTTAATAACTGTTGAAAATCCGCAAGGAAAACTGCTCGCCGATTTAAATGGACCAGATGTTGTGAGAACTGATACCGGTGCCTTGTCTGGAATAATTGTTGATTATTTTAATTCATCAGATGTTGATGTCACGGGACTAGATCTAGAAATGTATTGGGAATTCCAAGATAGCTGGGCTCTTAGTCTTAACGCAGCGCAGATGCTGGAATATGACATAACACTGCCAACCGGAGACAAAGTTGATGCGTTAGGGTCTTTTAATTCAGATAATTTCGCGCGATCACTACCAAAGACAAAAGCTAATGTAAATCTTACCTGGTCAGATGAAGCGCAAAGTGCCACTTTAAATATGAATCATGTAAGCAGTTACAAAAATGACCTAGATAAAGTTAATTCATTCAACACTATAGATGTTCAATATGCGGTTGTATTTAATTCTGATGACGATACTGATACCATCAAAGCAAGCTTCGGTATTAAAAATCTGCTCGATGAAGCTCCACCTCGAGTAATTGATGGCGCAAATTTTAGTTATGACTCCAAACAACACAGTCCTTTAGGAAGAACGTTATATATGAGTTTGAGATTTCAATATTAACGATTAAAAGAGCCTGCGCCAACAAGGGAATAAGATATAACATGGTCATTCTTTATGGAATCAAGAATTGTGATTCTGTCAAAAAAGCGAGAGTTTGGCTGACTGAAAACAATGTGCAATTTAAATTTCATGATTTTCGATCAGATGGATTGAATGAATCAATAATTGATAATTGGTTAAAAAGAACCGAGTGGGGATTGCTCTTAAACCGTCGAGGTATAACATGGCGAAATCTAGATGCTTCTGTTAAAGACACTATTAATCAGGCGAATATTATTGATGTCTTGCTGGAGTATCCTACCCTTATAAAACGACCTGTTCTCAATTATGAGGAAATCGTAACAATAGGATTTAATTCTGATGTTTACGAAGCCATTTTTAATTAATTGATGCTAAGAAGAGTTGTTTTATGAGTAATTTTTACAGTTTTGGTATTGGTGCAGGTACAAAGAATGCTCGAGGAGAATGGCTCGAGGTATTCTATCCATTGCAGCTAATTAATCTTGATAAAAACCTTAGTGACACTATCAATAATATTCTCAAACCAAAGGATGAAGATATTGAGCCCTCATCTGGCCAGCTAGCATTGTTAGAAAAGGAAATTGATTCAACAAACTACCCGTCTTTTAGTCGAATATTAAATTCACTCCAAGAGTCCCAGCAAGACATTGTCGCTGTTGTGTTAAAAAACGATGTAGCACCAAAGAGCGTTCCTCAAGCATATTTAAAATTACATCTTCTATCGCATCGTCTTGTTAAGCCTCATCAAACTGATTTAAACGGAATCTTTGGGATTTTAAAAAATATAGCTTGGACAAATAAAGGCGCAATAGATTATGAGGAGTTATCAGATCATATACTCGATTCAAAATGCTCGAACTCACCACTAATAATTCATAGCATCGATAAATTCCCCAAAATGGTCGATTATGTTGTTCCAGCTGGAGTTCGCATAGCCGATACAAGTAGAGTTCGTCTCGGTGCTTACGTCGGTGAGGGCACAACAGTAATGCACGAGGGGTTTATTAATTTTAATGCAGGAACCGAAGGTCCAAATATGATCGAGGGACGAATATCTGCTGGCGTTTTCTGTGGCAGTGGAACTGATATTGGTGGTGGTGCATCTATCATGGGAACACTATCTGGAGGTGGTGAACAAGTGATCTCGATTGGAAAGAATTGCTTGCTTGGAGCCAATAGCGGGACAGGAATATCCTTGGGAAATAATTGTATAATTGAAGCGGGTTTATACCTAACTGCTGGAACAATTGTTTCAGTATCAGATTCTACGAACGGTGAACAAAAGACAATGAAAGCGAAAGAATTAAATGGCTCAAATGATTTATTATTCAGACGCAATTCCGTCTCAGGGAATGTGGAGTGTTTGCCCAATACAAATAAGGTCGAATTAAACGAGATATTACATAACACAAACTAGAGGATGGGAAAGAATCAATGAAAAGAATAAAACTTTCGAAACCCGGTGGACTTAATAACCTTGTTGTCGACGAAACTAAGATTCCTGAACCAAAAGAAAATGAGGTGCTAATAAAGGTAGCAAACAGTAGTTTAAACTATCATGACCTTCTTGTAGCTTTAGGAGGTATTCCCACTGATGATGGCCGAGTGCCGCTCTCTGACTGTGCTGGCGAAATTGTAGCTCTGGGTTCAAAGGCAAAGAAATGGGATGAGGGTAAAAAAGTAATAAGCTGTTGTTATCCGAATTGGATCTCGGGGGCACCAGAGCCAAATTTATTAAGTTTTATCGGAGATAATCAAGACGGATATGCGACTGAGTATATTGCAATTTCCGAAGACTCCATTACAGAAATGCCTGAAAAATGGACATTCAAAGAAGCAGCAACACTCCCTTGCGCAGCACTAACTGCCTGGCATGCTCTTATCGATCGAGGCGGACTGAAATCTGGACAAACAGTACTTACTCTTGGCACTGGCGGAGTCTCCATTTTTGCCCTTCAGCTAGCAAAGTCAATGGGTGCTCAGGTGATTGCAACATCCTCTTCAAATGAGAAGTGCTTGAAACTGAAAGAAATTGGGGCTGACGAGGTAATAAACTACAGCGAACATAAGCAATGGGGCAAGGAAGTTCTTAAACTTACAAACGGTAAAGGAGTGGATCACATCGTCGAAGTGGGAGGAGGAATGACCTTCAATGAGTCGATAAGATCTGCAAAGTTTGGTGGTCATTTAGCTTTGATTGGTGTCCTGACCGGACCTTCTGTCAGTGAAATCGTCTTACCAAGAGTTTTTATGAAACAGCTAAATATAAGTGGCATAGCGATGGCAAATCACGAGTCACAGCAGGCAATGGTTAAATATTTAAATTCCTGTGATTTCAAACCAATAATAAGTGACACATTCTCAATGGTTTCACTTGCTGAGGCGTTTCAATATCAGCTCGACAAAAAGCATTTTGGAAAAATATCAATCGCTATGCACTAACTTAAAGCACCTCTTTATAAACTCAAAAAAATCGGTTTAAAACCCAGCCGCTTGACCATCTTTTCTGCTTTCTGATGCACCCCAATAAACGTCATTTGCTGCTCTTTTTATTGCTTGATATCCGCCGTAAGGTCCATTGGCGTATTGAATTCTATGTCCTTTTCTCATTAGTTCTCGAATCGTACTATAAGGAAAACCAGACTCTAAATTTAAAATACCTCCATCTTTCATAATTTCTCCAGTTGGCTCAGATGAGCCAGTATGATGAATCCTTGGCACATCTCCCGCTTCTTGAACATCCATATTAAAGTCAATCATATTAATCAAGATTTGAGCATGACCCTGCGGCTGCATAGCCCCTCCCATAAGACCAAAACTGAGCCAAGGTTCATTATTTTTGGTCACAAAACCAGGGATTATTGTGTGAAATGGTCGCTTCCCGCCCTCCAATCGATTCATATGTGCTTTATCGAGACTGAACATCTCACCACGATCCTGAAGTATAAAGCCGAGACCTGGTGGCGTCATTCCAGAACCCATTCCCCGATAATTGCTTTGGATCAATGAGACCATGTTGCCTTCAGAATCGGCAGTTGTCAGGTAGATAGTGTCCCCATAATTGCCAGGTGAACCAGCAGGAATGCTATCGCGAGCATTTTTTAAATCGATTAACTCCGATCTTTTCGATGCATATTCCTTAGAAATTAACTCTACAACCGGAATATCATTGAACGAAATGTCAGAGTAATACTTTGCTCTATCTTCATATACTATTTTTTTTACCTCGGTAAAAAGATGAATATAATCTGGTGACATTGAATCCATATCAGATAAATCAAATAATTCCATTAAATTTAAAATTTGTAAAACTGCAATTCCTTGGCCGTTAGGAGGTAATTGCCAAACGTCATAACCTCGATAATTTGTGGAAACTGGCTCAATCCAATCTCCTTTATGAGAACTCATATCTTCGTATGCGAGAAAACCTCCATTTTTCTGCATATACTGATCAATTTGCTCTGCAATAATTCCTTTATAAAAAGCATCTCTTCCCTCATTCGCCAGTAGCTCCAAAGTGTTAGCTAGATTATGGTTATACCAGATCTCTCCCTCAATAGGAGCTCTGCCCTCAATCGTGAACTGTTCATTAAATCCTGGCCACTTGCTCAAAATTGGAATTGACCTGTTCCAATAGTAAGCAATTAGTTGACTCACAGGAAAGCCTGATCTTGCGTAATCAATCGTTGGCCCAAGTATCTCTTTCATTGATAATTTGCCGAATCTATCGTGTATCATGAACCAACCATCTACGGCACCAGGCACTGTCACAGGAAGAGGACCATGAGATGGAATTTTTTTATAGTCATTGTCGAGAAACCACTCTAATGATATAGATTTTGGCGATCGGCCCGATGCATTTAAACCATATAGCCTGGCTGATTTAGCATCCCAAATAATTGCAAACAAATCACCACCGATACCATTACCAGTTGGTTCGACAAGACCTAACATTGCATTCGCGGCTACCGCGGCATCCATAGCATTGCCGCCCTTTCGCATAATTTCGAGAGCGACCTGTGTAGCAAGAGGCTGAGATGTGGCCGCCATTGCATTATTTGCTAATACAGGAGATCGTGTTAAAAATTGAGATCCTGTAACTCTGTCAGCTGTGTTACCAAGGTTTGGTAACAATATTGCGACTGACATGACCGAAATTAGATTTAAGATATTAAGCCATCTGTTATTGCGCATTATTTTCTTCATACAGCTCACCTTTCTTTGTGATATCAGATATTAGTTCCAAGAATTTGGGGTTTAGTTCCCTTGGAAGGTTATGTCCCATACCTTCAAAGGGGACAAAATTCGCATGCTTTATATATTTTTTTGTCTCTATTCCTCCATTAACATTGATCAATTTATCCTCAAGACCGTGTATTATCAATGTTGGGACTTTGATTTGACTTAATAATTTATTACGATTTGGAGCCGATCTAACAGCTGCCATCTGCCTAAAATAACCCTTAACATTTCTAGCTCGCTGATGCTCTGAAATAACACTTTTTCGAACTTCCTCGTCTGATTCTGGATATTTAGGGCTACCGAACATTTGCCTTACACGAACTGAATTTTCAATTGGTGTCATACCCTTAGGTGTTGGGGAGATCATAGCTTTTGATACCTCTAACGTGGGCAAGCCTTTTCCTAACTTTCCAGTCGATGAGTTTATTGAGGTTAAAGAAAGAACTTTTTCTGGATAATTCCCAGCTAGAACTTGAGCAATCATCCCGCCCATCGAGATTCCAATAACATGTGCTTTTGACAAAGATAATGAGTCTAATAAACCGACTGCATCCGAGGCCATGTCTTGCAGAGAATAAGGAACTTTGACTGGAATACCGAAAAACCTGGAGAGCGTTACCCTATGAAAACTTGGACAGGTAAATTCATCATAACTTCTCGATAATCCCGAATCCCTATTGTCAAAACGTATAACGCGGAATCCATTTTTAATTAGAGTATCGACAAAATGATCTGGCCAAGAAATTAATTGTTGGTTAATGCCAGTGATCAAAATCAGAGGAGTGCCGTTCTTATCACCTTCATCAAGGTAGGCGGATCTGGGATCATTACTCATACAGAATTGTATGTTTGATTTGCTCTTCAATTAATGATCCCGTTAACTCTGAACGACCAATGCCTCTTTCGCCACCACCAACATAAAATGGAAATTTTCTCTGTTCTTCATAAACAAAAAATATAAATCTATAAAGTTAAGTTATGAGACCTCAAAGAGTCCTGCCGCACCCATCCCACCTCCGACGCACATTGTGACAACGACATATTTCTCGCCCCGTCGCTTTCCCTCGATCAATGCATGCATCACCATTCTCGCTCCACTCATTCCATAGGGGTGCCCAATTGAAATCGCGCCACCATTAACATTTAATTTCTCCATCGGAATTCCAAGTTGGTCTCTACAGTAGATTACTTGAACTGCGAAAGCCTCATTTAGTTCCCACAAACCAACATCATCAATAGATAAGTTATTCCTATCCAAGAGTTTCGGGATGGCAAAAACAGGACCAATGCCCATTTCGTCAGGCTCACAGCCTGCAACCGCCATACCTCTGTATATTCCTAAAGGTTCAATATTTCTCTTTTCGGCAAGTTTTCCTTCCATCATAACGACCGCTGCCGCGCCATCTGACAATTGTGAAGCATTACCGGCAGTTATAGTTCCATCATTTCTAACTGGTTTTAGCCCCGCTAAATTTTCTAATGTAGTCCCTGGACGATTACCCTCATCTTTATCTAAAGTTACTTCTTGCTTGGATACTTCACCTGTTTCTTTATTCATAACCATCTTCGTCGCGGTTACCGGTACAATTTCATCATCAAAATAACCAGCCGTTTGCGCGCTTGCTGTTCTGTCTTGTGAAGCGACGGCATACTCATCTTGAGCCTCTCGGGAAATGTTGTATCTCTTGGCAACTGTTTCGGCAGTATCGAGCATAGGCATGTGAATTGTCGGAGCATTCTGAATTGTTAATGGATCTCCAATACGATGTGAATTCATATGCTCGTTTTGCACCAAACTAATACTTTCACACCCTCCAGCAATAGTAATAGGAGCATTGTCATTTATGATATGTTTTGCACCAGTCGCTATAGTCATTAACCCTGACGAGCACTGTCTATCAATTGTCATCCCAGCAACCGATACCGGTAGCCCAGATGCCATTGCAACCTGTCTACCTAAATTAAAGCCCTGAGTTCCCTGCTGCAGCGCAGCGCCCATAATGCAATCATCTACTTCTTTAGGGTCAATGCCAGAACGTTCAACAGCTGCTTTTACGGCTACAGAAGCCATTGATGGTGATTCTAAGTTGTTGAAAGCACCTCGGTATGCCTTCCCAATTGGCGTTCGTGCGGCAGATACAATAACTGCTTCTCTCATTTTAATTTCCTTTTAGTGATTAATATTATTTTTGCAATGCGGCCATTGCTTTCATTAAAAACTTTTCTGTTTGCTTTCCACCTGAGTCGAGCACCTTCTGGTTTTCAGGATTAATTAATTCTTCCCAATTATCTATAACCATCTCTGGACTCTGCTTATCTTTGGTGACAAAAATACCATCCGTCTCATAGATAGTTGCTTTCGCATACCCTCCCGCTCCACAACATAAGATTGTTCTATTGGGCGATTTTTCATGACAAAGCACTAAAGCACCCGCAGTAACAGACTCAGCAGTCATTAATTCGAGCATTGGTGGAGGAACAATATCTTCAGTCATTCGAGTGTTAGCGGTAGGAGATAATGCATTAACGTGAATATTATACTTTCCACCCTCTAAAACGAGTGTATTCATGAACCCAATAAGTCCCATCTTAGCGGCGCCATAATTAGTTTGGCCAAAGTTACCATACAGCCCACTAGATGAGGTGGTCATAACAATTCGGCCGTAATTTTGCTCCTTCATGATTTCCCAAACTGCTTTTGTACAATTAACGCTCCCCATAAGATGCACATCAATCACAAGTTTAAAATCATCTAATTCCATCTTACTGAATGATTTGTCACGCAATATCCCAGCATTATTAATGAGTACATCCACCCTACCCCACTTTTTCATAGTTTGGCCGATCATATCTCGAACTTCATCAAAGTTAGTGACATTTGCACCATGAGCAAATGCCTCTCCTCCAAGCTTATGTATTTCATCAACCACTGCATCCGCTGCTTCAGATGATGCACCAGTTCCATCCCTTGCACCGCCAAGGTCATTCACCACAACTTTTGCGCCCCTCGAGGCGAGTGCCAGGGCATGCGATTTCCCAAGTCCATTGCCCGCACCAGTTATCACACAAACTTTTCCTTCAAAACTTATAGCCATGAAATACCTCTAATATTATTTTTGAATTAACCAGCGAATTGGACTGTTAGCCACTCTGCAACCAAAGCTGGTTTTTCCTCGCCCTCGATTTCAACCGAGAGATCCATTACAAAGTCAAACTGCCCTGGTCTCTTTTCAGTAATACTTTTGATTTTCGCATGACACCTGATATTACTGCCCACTCTGACTGGGGATACAAATCTCACTTTATCAAATCCTTTATTGACCCCAAAAGTTATCCCATTTATCACAAGATTATATTGAGTAGAGAAATGTGACAGCATTGATAGAGTAAGAAATCCATGAGCGACAGTACCTCCGAATGGGGTTTGTGCTGCGGCCACGGGATCTATATGGATAAACTGGTGATCTAATGTGCAATCTGCGAACTGATTAACTTGATCTTGGGTTACATTGAACCATTCAGTCGGCTCACATTCGTGTCCAATATAATTTCCGATCTCCGATTTTTCTATTAGTTGTGGCATTTTAATTCCCTCTTTGACAATTTATTTTGTTAATTTATCTTATCATCACTTTAAGATAATGTTGCTATAACGTTGTCTATCGCTCAGTCAGCGTCACGCATCATTTTCTTTATTTTCGGGGATATCAGAAGCATTAATACAGAAATACCAAGCGCAATATATCCAACCTGACTATAGACAGCAATATATCCCTCCTTTGCAGCAAGAACATCTGTCATTTGACCCCCTATAGTTTCTGCGCCAGTTGTACTTGCGATAATGCCCGCCAAAAGATTTGATAAACCTGAATATAAGAACCATGCTCCCATTGTCATACCAACAATCCTGGCAGGAGCAAGCTTCGTAACAGCTGAAAGACCAACTGGTGAGACCATCAACTCTCCCATTGTATGAATCCAGTAAATCAAAAATATAAACACAACCGGAGTCATCCCGACTGAACCTGAACCTTTCATTCCAGCAACTAGTGATAGAAAGCCAAGTCCCGCCATTGCCACACCAATCGCGAATTTCACCGGTGTGGAGGGATTCATATTTCTTTTAGAGAGCCAAACCCATAACCAAGCAACAATTGGCGCAAATATAAAAATATAGCCTGCGTTCAAGGATTGGAATACCGGACCTGGAACCGACCAACCGAAGATCTCTCGATCAACTAACCTAGCTGTAAAAAGATTCAAAGAAGATCCTGCCTGCTCAAAAAGAGCCCAAAAAGGAATTTGCGCGAGGATAAAATACATCGCGGCCAGCATTCGAGATCTTTCGTCTCCTGCTAGTTTTGCAAAGCTGTAATACAAGAGTGTAAGGAACATAATCACACCCAGCGGACCCAATATGCCTCCGACAAGCTCCTCATTCATCACTAGCAGCATTGAGACTACGATAATCAAGAATCCGACGAGATAACAACACCACTCTACATTTAAGAACAAAAAGACTCTCTTTTTCAATTTTTCCAAAGAGGGAGGTTCAGCTTTCCCATCCAACCAGCTCTGACAAGATAAAAATATTGCAAGACCGATAAACATTCCAATTCCCGCTAGTCCAAATCCATATTTCCAGCCATGGACTATGCCCAAATAGCCACAAAAAATTGAAGCCAAAAATGCGCCAAGATTTATACCCATGTAAAAAATGGTGAACCCTGAGTCCCTTCTGGTATCACCAAAGCCATAAAGCGAACCGACGATGGTGGAAATATTGGCTTTTAGAAACCCAACGCCGGCGATGATAAATGCTAAGGAGAGATACAAAATATTAAGATACGTCTCTTCTGTTTCTACAGAAATAACGTAAGAATCACGAGGAATAACCGGGGGCATGTCAACACTTGACGGATCCTCTATGATGAGATCTTCAGTTGTAAAGCTAATATACGAAACTCCCTTGTCTGAAACTATCTGTTGGCGCGCATCTCCACCTCTTGCATCAAGCACGATTTCATATGTCGTTTCATTTAAGGTTAGCAACTGTCTCGAGCCATTACCCTCAAAAGACATACCAAAATGGCCAATTACAAGGAGGATCGCACCGAAGGTAACCGCTTTACGTGCTCCTAGATAACGATCTGCCAAAGCACCACCAACAATCGTCATCACATAAACAAGTGAAGTATATGCACCATAAAGGACCGTCGATTTTTCATCAGAGAACAAGAAATGCTGAGTGAGATAAATTACTAATAATCCTCTCATCCCGTAATATGAAAACCGTTCCCACATCTCCGTGAGAAAAAGGATAACTAACCCCCTAGGATGTCCCATGATTGTTGATTCAGTTGTCATCGTTTGATCGCCGTTAGAGTGATCAACAATGGTATCAATAGAACAGGTAAAATTAAACAGATACCTGTATCATCTCTCGGACAAACGTAACAAATTAACGCAATAGCCAATAATGAGAAATTAGCAATGAGCACATTCGATGAAAGCAAAGAGATTCTTCTAGCTAATAAACCTCCATTTCTTGATATTCTAGGATTTGAAGATTGTTTTTTTGATAAAAAAACCGAGCTGTTCACAGCAGTATTTACAC
>CABXWC010000020.1:0-24346 GCA_902515855.1 uncultured SAR92 cluster bacterium | reverse complement strand
TCCATATCTTTCTAAAAGAGTCGTTTCAACTCCTTCCCTTGAAGCTGCAATAGCGGCAGCAAGTCCTCCGGGACCACTTCCAACTACAAGCAATTGAGTTTTATGTATGATGGGTGTTTGTCTTGCCGCTTCGGTTATTGAATTACTCATAATTAAAATTGAATTTTCAATCTTATAGAATTTGGTAATAGAAAGTGAATCATTATCCAACAGTGCTTTTAGCTGTTGGTTTCACAATCTCTTTGCTTGTATTTAAATGCGGAAAATCCTCACGTAACCACTTTCTCGTAGAAATACATAGCAATACCAAAATGGGTATCATAGGCAACGAACTTACAACGGTCATCGCTAAAACAGTTTGAAGTGAATCTGCCTGTAATAGACCAGCAGTTATTAAAGCCAAAAGGACTGCCCAAGCTATCCGGTTCCATCTTCTTGGTTCCTGAGTATTCGCTAAATCTTTTGCGCATATGCTTGATATGACATAAGCCGAAGAGTCGATGGTAGTAGCATAAAAAATTATAGATAGCACGGTAAAAACAAATAGAGTTACGTTTCCAAATGGCAGGCTTTTAATGACTAGAGCGTTCACGAATGAAAGCCCCTGAGTATTCAGAATTTCAGTAACTGACAAAGAACCAGTATTTTCCAGATAAAGTGAGTATCCGCCCATTACAGCAAGAAATAGCCAGGTTCCAATGCAACCCCATGTAATAACTCCCAAGACTAGTTGTCGTATTGTTCTGCCTCGAGAGATTCTTCCAAAAAATAGCCCAACCATTCCAGTGTAAGCAAACCACCATGCCCAGTAGAAGCCGGTCCATGCTTCAGGAAAACCACCTTCTCCTATTGGATCAGTCCATGTTGCAGTCCTTAAGAAATTATTAAACATTATCCCAAAGCTGTTAACTGTTAGGTCCAATATAAAGATTCCAGGACCTGCAACTAAAACAAAAAGAATCGCTAGAATCGCGAGAGCAATATTAATATCGGCTAGAATCTTTATCCCCTCTTTTAAGCCTTTATAAACACTCGTTCCAAATAGTAAAGTCCAAAATATTAAAACACCCATCTTTATCATCATGCTATCTTCTACACCAAGAAGTGTGGCGAGCATCGCAGAGACAAGTGGGACCCCCAGTCCCAACGTTGTGGCAACACCTCCAACAATTGCCAACACAATAAGTATGTCGATAGTTGTTTTTATCTGGCCTCTGCCTTTTTGAGGAAGTGCGCCATCACAAGCACTGCTTATTCTTAGAACAGGATACTCCCTTACGTATAGCATATAAGCTATCGGCACTGCTGGCAGCGCATAAATAGCCCATGGAACAATTCCCCAGTGAAGCAAAGGATACATATGCGCCCATTCGAATGCTTCATCTGACAAAGGAATTAAGTTTAGGGGAGGATTTTGAATATAAAAGATGGGTTCTGCAAAGCCCCATGCAATTACACTTGCACCAATGGCTGCAGTGAACATCATTGCGATCCAATGGATATTAGAATATTCTGGCTCTTCATTTGCCTTCCCTAGCTTTACATTGCCGTATCTTCCAAAAGCGAGCCAAATACAAAAAGCGAGTGCTGACAGACCTGCAATCAAGTACAGCCACATAAAATGATCCATAATAAAGGCTCTGGCACTTAAAATAATTTGCGCGGCAGGCTGTGGAAAAATCATTAAGGGTAGAGTGACGAGGAGAACAACAACAACTGCAGGGGAGAAGACTTGAAAATCTACTTTTGGTTCTTCTTGCTGATTATTCATTTTCAGTGACTCCCTCTACTATTCTGTGCATCGAGCATAGCATAACGAGTTATGTCCGGTGAAAACACCATATTCTGGGTTTATTTCGTGTTTTTTAATACAGGAACTATTTTATCTATTATTTTTTCTAGTGCCGGTTTTTTATTGATCATCTCGTCAATATTCAAGCCATCTAGCTCATGGGGAAACACAAGCCATCTGTCTGTTTCGTGTATAAAGAAATCTGGTTCACGGTTTGTTTTGTTCTTGATAGGCTTAAAATATGGAGTTGCAATCTTTATTTCAGGTGTGTTTTTTTTACACGCGACTTCAATCGTTGATATAACCTTATCAATCGACATGCCGGTATCGTGAACATCGTCAACGATAAGAACTCGATCTTCAGATTCTATTTTTTTGATTATATAACTCAATCCATGAACTTGTACTTCATCATCTGTTTTGTCGATTCCGGTATAGTAGGAAGTTCTTATAGCGATGTGATCTGACTTTATTCCTAGAACATGCAAAAGCTCTTGCACTGCAATTCCGATAGGAGCACCACCTCTCCAAACACCAATAATATAATTCGGCTTATATCCGCTTTCATATATTTTCCATGCCAGCTCGAATGAATCTTTTTGCAGGGATGAGGCGCTTATAAATAATTTTTCCATAACAAATAAGCTCAAGTATCTCTTTTTATTTATTAAAAAGAGATACTTGGATTATTAGCATTATCTTTGTCAAGATGAATTTCTAAAGTTTGGAAAATCTCTAAATTCAATCAGTTAGAATGTCATGCCAAACTGAACCATCATTTGCCTAGGTGCTATAAGCTCGTCTCCAGTTGCTCCAACACCGAACACATCTGTAAATCGAGCATTGATGCCATCCTCATCGGTAAGATTTTTAGCAACAAGCTCAAGATGCCAGTCTGCAGAATCTGGATAAAATCCTAAAACTAAATCTAAAATGTCATAGCTTGGAACAATGTCTGTTACGGAATTATTAAAAATTCTGTGCTTAAAACCGCCTCTGTAGATATATTGAAGAGTATTACGAAGCTCACCCCAGTCCTCTAAATCCTTAGACCAGTTTAAAGCAACATTAGCCGTGAAGCTTGGTGTCTTGGCGAGCTCATTACCGTTGACATTTTGTATTTGTCCAGCTCTTGCGATTTGAACCTCATTGCTGAATAAAGCAAGTCCTTGACCTAAAAGTGCATTCGTTGCGCCTTCGGATCGAACATTGTCTAGGGCTAAATGATCAGAAGTGATTTCTGTATCTAACCACGCCATACCTAAATCAAGAATTACTGAGTCGGATAAGAATGCCGAGAGTTCAAGTTCGGCACCGAGTATTTCTGATTCTGGGATATTACCAACACCACCTTCGAACACCTCTGGATCAGTCGCTTGATATTGCAGTCCTTCATAATTATAAAAGAAAGCTGCGGTATTTAATCGAACTCTTCCATCCATCAAATCGGTCTTCAAACCTATTTCATAGGAATCCACAAGCTCTTCAGTAAAAGTAGGTAAAACTACGATTGGAGCAATAGTGTTTTCACGGCCATAGGTAAGGTTTGAACCGCCAGGTTTGTATCCTCTTGTATATGAACCATATAACATTGCGTTATCGCTCAAGTCATTTTCAAGCACGAGTCTTCCAGTTACTTTATTACCACTTGTTTCGAGAATGTCTGTGCCGCCGCGACCGTAGAAATTAGTTACCGCACTATATACCTCGTCCTTGGTATATCTCAAACCGAAAACAGTCCTAAAAGTATCGCTATGGTTCCATGTGCCCTGACCATAAATTGATGTAGAGTCTCTTTCTGGTTTTGAATCAGTAATAAAACCGACATCACCTGAATACGCATAAATATCCTCTATAGTGAAAGGATCAAAAACTCCATCGAAGCCAAAGTCTAATCTTTCGAGAATGCTAATTTCGATCTCGGTATCAAGATAGAAAAAGCCAGCGATCCAATCTAATTTTCCGAACAATCGCTCTGAGGAAACAAGATTGATCTCTTGGGTAACTGTTGTTTGCTTATTTGTCTCAGGATCGTATTCACTTGGTAGTAGCGCGAAAGGTGGTAAATACGCAAGGTCATTTCTATCATTATCCCGTCTAACTAAAATATCGTCGACTTGATAGCTTGTTAGTGATTTTAAAGTAAAATTGTCATAGTCCCATTCTAGAACTGCACTGTATAGCTGGGCATTAAGTTTATGCTCAGTTAGTGAATTCTGGCGCAAATATCGCGGATTGGGTGTGGGATCAATAATTCCTTTTTGAGCTGCACCGTTTCGATCTTCATCAAAATACTGAGCCATGAAATTTGCTCTGAATGTATCAGATGGCTCGTACTTGATTCTCAATCTTGCAGACATGCTATCTGCGTCATCCAAGTCCTGCCCGTTGGATAGATTTTGAGTAAATCCGTCTCTCTTATTGGTTATTATTGAGCCTCGAACAGCAAGACTATCACCCAAAGGCATATTGTAAGATGCTCTCATTTTTGTGAGCCCATAGTCGCCCAATGTCAAGTCAGCTGATCCAAACGCCGAGTCAGTTGAAGGTGCTGCAGTTATAACGTTGATTGCCCCGCCCGTAGAATTTTGACCAAAAAGTGTGCCTTGAGGACCTCTCAGGACCTCTATCCGTTCTAAATCCATAAAGTCTGTTTGCAAAGAGAAAGGGGATGCAACGTAAATCCCATCGAGATGGTAAGAGACGGATGGAGTCGCGATAGCGTTTTGATTTGTTTCATATCCAACACCTCGGATTGTAACAACTGTCTTAAATCCCTCATTTTTTGCAATGTTTACGCCAGGAGCGATTGCGCTGATATCTACGAATGTGGAAATCTGGCGATTGTCTAAACTCTCTCCGTTTAGCACGGTAATCGCTTGAGATAAGTCCTGAAGACTTTCGGTTCGCTTTTCAGCTGTAACCATTACTTCTTCAAACACTAGTTTATTGTCTTGAGCTGCAACACTGCCACAAATCAGCGCGCTGATTGCTAAAGAAAGGAGGTTTTTAGTGACTGTTTTTATTTTCATCTTGTGACCTAATAAAAGTTTGATTAACGTTAATGCACCTACAATGCTCGTTTTATAATTTTTGCACACCAGTAATGCCTTTTTCTGGTGCAACAAATACGGAAAACACCGTTTTTTCAAGGAGTTAATAAATTAATTGCAAATACGTTGCCAACTACACTTTCGCGTAATATTTATTATATAACGTATGATATGCTATTCACCCTAGTGCTGATAACTTAATCTAAAACGTCCAATTTTGGAAGACAGATGAAACTTTTTTTACAAAATTTTTTTAAATTTGATGAAAATGAAACAAATTTCAATCGAGAGTTCGTAGCTGGTTCAACGACTTTCATCACAATGGCATACATAATTTTTGTAAATCCGCAGTTAATGTCAGCGAGTGGGATGGATTATGGTGCAAGTTTTGTAGGAACTTGCTTAGCCGCCGCCTTGGCATGCTTTGTTATGGGATTATTTGCAAATTGGCCTGTCGGTCTTGCTCCTGGTATGGGATTGAACGCATTCTTTACATATACCGTGGTTGGAGAGATGGGCTATTCATGGCAAGTGGCCCTTGGTGCAGTTTTTATTGCTGGCCTACTGTTTTTATTGATGAGTGTTACACCAATGCGAAAGTGGATGTTAGAAAGCATTCCTCTCAACTTAAAAATAGCTATGGGAGCAGGTGTTGGCTTGTTCATTGGATTCATTGGTTTGAAAAGTGGTGGAATAATTGTTTCCAATGGAGCGACTTTTGTAAGTATGGGAGATTTGACTAATCCTGAAACTTTATTGGCAGCATTGGGGTTTTTATTGATAGCAGCGCTCTCGGTGAGAAATGTTCCAGGGGCAATCATTATAGGTGTTCTGTCTGTGACCTTAATCGCCTTGAGTTTAGGGCTGGTTGAGTATAAAGGAGTTCTTGCCTATCCACCTGACGTAAGTAGTACTTTTTTGCAGTTGGATATTATTGGCGCTTTAGACATTGCAATGGTGTCAGTCATAGCATCTTTTTTATTTGTAAATCTTTTTGACACTGCTGGGACTTTATTGGGAGTTGCTAGTAGAGCAAATCTTTTAGATGCCGCGGGAGAGGTTAAAAATTTAGACAAAGCGCTAAAAGCAGATAGCTCCTCAAGTATATTTGGTGCTTTTTTTGGTTGCGCGCCCGTGACGAGCTATGTTGAGAGTTCCGCGGGAGTAGAGGCCGGCGGGCGAACTGGTTTTACAGCTGTAGTGGTTGGCGTTTTTTTTGTTGTAGCTATTTTCTTTTCGCCATTGGCATCAATGGTTCCAGCATATGCGACATCAGGTGCTCTAATATATGTTGCAATACTTATGCTCGGGGGAATGGAAAAACTAGATTGGGCGGATGCATCTGAGTTATTACCGGCCCTGATAATTATTGTGATGATTCCACTGACTTTTTCTATTGCAAATGGTATCGCACTTGGATTTCTCTCATATATTATTCTAAAACTAGCGTCGGGTCAGGCAAAAAGTATTTCTACCGGTGCTTGGTTCTTGAGCGTGATTTTCATAACAAAACTAGCTTATTTATAACGACAGTAGTAGGAGAAAATCTTAACTCAAGGTGGGATTTTCATGAATATCATCATCGTTTTGTTTTAAGAATGAAGTTCCGGCAGAAAGTGACTGAATAAATTCTGATACAACAACAATCTTTTCTTTTACTTTGGTGCACAAAGAAAATGGATATGCGTCCTGCATTCCCAAACTTCGAGTAATTTGATTAATTCCAAAAGAGAGTGACTCCCATTTTTCAAGTTTCTGATGTACATCTAAAGAGTCCAATGAATCCTCGAAATATCCCTCTTGTTGAAGGGTTTCAAGTGCATCCATGATAAGTAAATAATGACTCCATGATTCTGCCCAATCTTCTATCGGATGGGCACTCGCATATGCAGAAATATAACTATTTTCCCAATTTTTTATTGGGCCATTTGCATAATAAAGTTGTAGGGATTCACTGTAATTCGTGCCGCTAGATTCAAATAAATTTCCAAATTTAGAAATGATTTCTTCATGAAGCTTTTTGGGGAGTTTAAATTTGTCCAGATAGTAATGTCCTGTTTCATGACGGAGATGTCCGATAATAGTTCGATATCGTTCATTAAGCGCATATTTTGTGCTTACCCTTGCCACATGATCGGCTTCTATAGAGTTGATCGTGATTACCCCGTCTGTATAGCCTGTTGTCACTATTTTGTCATCGAGGCTTTCAATGAAATCGAATAATAATCCTTTAGAATTTGAGTTCCATCCATTTTCTAAAGGCAACTGCATTTGGATTAGAGAGAATATCAAACGTTTTTTAGCTTGCTCTAATCTTAACCACCGTAAATTATTTGCGGGAATGTTCTCTACAGATTGATTTGGGACTGTGCGATTGAATAGACATCCAAAGCAAAGCTCTTCTTTCGAATCGCTCTCAACTAGCCAGTTACAAACATTAAATTCACTCCAATTCTTACATTTCTTGTAAGTTTTTCTTGATTTTATATCTACTAATTTTTGGCCATCTTCTTTTACACAACACATTTCCATTGAATTGATTGCAAAGCCGAGAGTGAATTCACAACATTTACAGATTGTGTCCTCAAAGAAAACGGGACTTCCGCATGAGCATTTAAAGTTTTTCACACATGGCCCTCATCAAATAAGATCTCATATACCATTGTATCTAGTGTATCAATTTTATTTTGAAGATCGGTTGTGAAATCATCGAAATCCTCAAAAGCCATCCCTCTGACGTCGAATCTTAAAAGTCTTGTCTGTATCTTTGTGGTCAGGCTGAGAATTTTTTTGTTATCGGTAAAAGATTTTAGATCCCTCAAGATGCCATGGATGCAAAAAATAATTGATCTGGGAAGATCTCTATTTTTATATAAAAAATCGATGACAGAATGTCCATCAATCATAGGGCCAATAATTTGTCTGTATGCTCCTAAGGTTGATGTCGCTGAAAGAATATTTGCCCACAATAATGAGTCAAAAGTTGTATTCTTAGATTTTCTTTTTGAAACGGCAGCAGCGGATGATTTTATTACTCTGTTAGTAATATCTGCTCTCTCTATTAGGTGCCCGAGTTTGATGAATTTATAGGTGTGGTCTCTGCATAAAGTAGTCATGATATGACCATTTAAAAGCTGACATTTTTCTGTAATATGAGATAAAAATTCAAACCGATTTCGTCTAGTTACTGATTTTTCAGCTTTTTCATCAACATAGTTTTGCAACTCATTTATTATTTCCCATACTTCAGAGGGGAGCATATTTCTGCTTGTTCTGACATTCTCACGAGCAAACTTTATAGATGAAATTATACTTGCGGGATTTTTAGAAGATGAAATTACATATCTCAATGCGCCTTGCTCTGAAACCTTGCGCTTAGACTGAGTAGCTTGCGTCAAATTTTCTGTGATATTTATTAAAACATTCCAGTCTATTTCTGCGCCTTTTGGCAGGTCCATCATAAAATGTGTATAGACATTTACTGTGCGAGCCATATCCTCAGCACGCTCAAGATATCTTGCCATCCAGTAAAGCTGGTATGCCACTCGGGATAACATGATCAATTTAGATTCTCCACAATCCATGTGTCCTTACTGCCGCCACCTTGAGATGAGTTAACCACCAGTGATCCTTTTGTTAGTGCAACTCGAGTTAGCCCGCCGGGGGTAACCCATGTTTTTGATCCTTGAAGAATAAATGGCCTAAGATCTAGATGTCTCGCCTCGATTGACTCATCAATGTATGTTGGTGCAGTTGATAGTTTCAGGGTTGGTTGTGCAATATAGTTCGAAGGATTTTCATTGATGAGATGTTTAAACTTTTTTAACTCGGTTTGTGAGGCCTTTGGGCCCACCAAAAGTCCATATCCGCCCGACTCATTTACTGGCTTCACAACAAGGTGGTGCATGTTAGATAGAACAAAATCTTTGTCTCGGTCATCAGCACAAAGATAAGTTTTCACGCTGGAGATAATAGGAGTTTCATTTAAATAAAAATTAATCATTTTTGGGACATAGCTATAGACTGCTTTATCATCCGCGACACCACTTCCTGGCGCATTAGCAATTGATAGATTTTGAGATTTCCATGCACGCATCAAACCAGGCACGCCTATAATTGAGTCAGATCTAAAAACCTCAGGATCCATAAATTCTTCATCAATTCTTCGATATAAAACATCTACTCTGACTGGGCCATCAATGGTCTTCATATACAAGATGTTATTTTTGCTCACGAATAAATCTGTACCTTCTACTAGTTGCACGCCCATACTTCTAGCAAGAAATGCATGCTCAAAATATGCGGAATTGAAAACTCCTGGTGTCAAAACAGCGATGCAAGGTTTTTTTATTTTTCTGGGTGATAGTGATGCAAGTGTTTCATAAAGTTTCGATGGATAATCATCAACAGGCATGATGCTGTAGTTCTGAAACATTTCTGGAAGCACCCGGCGTGTCACCTCTCTATTTTCAAGCATGTAGGAGACCCCTGAGGGGACACGTAAGTTGTCTTCTAAGATATAAAATTTTCCATCAGAGTGACGCACCAGGTCGGTGCCACAAATGTTTGCCCATGCACCATGTGGAGGAGTCATTCCTTGGCATTGCGATTTGTAATTTGGAGAATTATCAATTAGTGACTTTGGGATGATTCCCTCTTTTATGATTAACCTATCGTTATAGATGTCTTGTATGAATTTATTTAAAGCGATTATCCGTTGTCGTAAACCGAGAGTGACTCGATCCCACTCTTTTGCGGATATGATTCGTGGAATAATGTCAAAAGGCCAGGCTCTGTCTATGTTGCGTTCTGATGAATACACAGTAAAACTCACGCCCATATCTCTTATTGCGAGGTCAGCGGCAGTCTTTCGCGCACGCATCTCACTTGTCGACATGTTAGAGAGTAATCTGAATACCGCTCGGGCTTTTGTCCGAGGATTACCATTAGAGCTAATTAGTTCATCAAAAAATTCGGTAGATTTATATTTATCCCAATCTGATATGATTCAGGCCTCCAATGCGCTATTTTGCTTTAGGATAAACATAGCAAGAGACATGCCAATCGAAATTCTAATTAATCAGAGCGTCGACTATGCACAAAAGTTAGTTATAATTCCTATTCCCTGATAACACTTAGTTTGGAAATCTTAGATGAAATTACCATTTATTTTTTTAGTCGTTTTTTTAATCAGTCTTTTTGGCTGTTCAGAGTCAAAAGAGCAAACTCCAGTGGCGAACACGTCTAACTCGGACAGAGGCTTACCGATGCTTAAAGTATACACAACTGCTAAAGATACTGATTTGAGGCTTACATTAACTGGTTCAGAAATTTTCTCTGCGGGTTCCCAGCCTCCTGAGACTGTGAACTCGATATTCGTTAATCCGGATAAAAAGTTTCAAGAGATACTTGGTTTTGGAGGCTCGATTACAGACGCTTCAGCCGAAGTCTTTGCAAAGATGCCTTGGGAAAAGCAAGAAGAATTTTTAAAAGCATATTTTGATAAAGAAGAAGGTATCGGATATACCCTAACGCGGACTACTATTCACAGCGCAGATTTTAGTAGTGAAAGTTTCACTTATGTAGATGAGGGGGATACTTCACTGGAATCTTTCTCAGTAGATAAAGATAAACAGTTTAGAATTCCTTTAATCAAGCGAGCAACCGAGGCGGCTGGTGGTGAGCTGCTTTTATATGCGAGCCCTTGGAGTGCCCCTGCTTTTATGAAGTCAAATAAAAGCATGTTAAAGGGAGGGAAATTATTGCCTGAGTATTATGATGCCTGGGCTAGATATTACGTCAAATTTATTGAGGCATATGAGGCTGAGGGTATGCCTATATGGGGAATTTCTATCCAGAACGAACCGATGGCGGTTCAACGATGGGAGTCAATGATTTATACCGCTGAAGAAGAGCGAGATTTTCTGAAGAATCATCTTGGGCCTGTAATGGAAAAGAGTGGTTATGGTGATAAGAATATTGTTGTTTGGGATCACAACAGGGATCTTATGGCGCACAGAGCAAATGTCATATTTGGAGATCCTGAGGCGTCAAAATATGCATGGGGTATTGGTTATCATTGGTATGAGACTTGGTACACCGAATGTTATCCACATTGTGATGGTTTTGAAAACATGCACGAAAACTTGGGACTGGTAAATGCATCTTATCCTGATAAACCAATTCTCTTTACGGAGGGTACGGTGGAAAATTTTTCACCTGAAAAATATCAGCATTGGCCGAATGCTGAGAGGTATGGATTTTCAATGATTAGAGATTTCAATAGAGGCACCGTTGGATGGACTGATTGGAACTTATTATTAGATCAAACAGGAGGACCAAATCATGTTTCTAATTTCTGCTTTGCGCCGATCCATGGGGATACCTCAACAGGAGACTTAATTTATACGCCGACTTATTATTACATCGGTCATTTTTCAAAATTTGTTGGTCCCGGCTCAGTGCGGATAAGCACAAGTGTAAGCAGGAATGTCGTGCTGGCGACATCCTTTTTAAATGCAGATGGAACAATGGCCACAATCGTGATGAATAAATCTGATGAACCCATCGATTACAGTTTTTTTCTTAAAGATGAACAGATTGACTTAAATATTCCGGCTAGAGCGATGCAGACTCTTGTTTATTAATACGGATGTTTTATGAGCTTAAATTAAGATTTTTTTTAAAAATTAATATACACTCTTGCCAGTTAAGACAGCATAAAAAAGACTTCAAAAGCCTTGTTAAAATAATTTGCACTTTATCTTACGCCGGAATTTCATGATTCGAAAAATAATAACTATTATCTCAGGAATTATCCTGCCTCTGCTCTTATCTAATTGTGGTGGCGGGACTGCAGGAGATGGCGATCAAAATGTTGTTAGGACTATCTTTGCTGTTGGCGATGTTTTCGAGACGGTCGAAGATGGCGGCCCTTTGGAGGGAGATGTTAGTTCCAACGATATTGGAGAAAATCTCACTTTCGCTCTGTCTGTTAACGCGTCCATGTCAAATGGAGAGCTAAATTTCAATTCTGATGGAACCTTTGTTTACACTCCTGATCCGGATTTTTTCGGAAGTGATAGTGTCACATATGATGTCACTGATTCAGTATCTGGGGAGTCAGATAGTGCATCTTTAACAATTAATGTGGAAAACGATTTCGAATTTGTAGAAGAGTATGGTTGGGAGTTGGTTTGGAGTGACGAGTTCAATGGCGACTCTCTTGATAATTTGCAATGGACAAGTCAAAACGCTTCGGTTGCCTCAGGAAATCTTTATGTGGGTTCCGATTCAGAATCGGAGGGTCGAGTTGAAAGTACAGAGATTTTCACCCTTGGACGGTTTGAGATTAAATTAAAATCATCCCATGCTCTAGATTTTTTGTCATCCGTAAAATTAGTCCCTCACTCCGATATTTATGATGGAGTTAATCAACTGCAAGCATACGGTTCGAGATCAACTAGCTTAATGGCAGGAGCAGAGTATGGTTTTGGATTATTTAATGCGGTCATAATGAATGATGAAGTTACAGAAACAATATCCGAAGAATTCCATACTTTCGCCATCGAATGGGGAATAAACGAAATAAGGTGGTATATCGACGGCTCTCATGTTCATACTCTTAATACCCTTCACACATGGGCATACACCTCAAATGGCGATGGACTTCTGATTGATAATGATGGTCCCTTTAATCAGTCAATGAAAATTGTGTTTGAAACGAGTAATGATTCATTGGATCCGACAAAAAATTTAGTAGTTGATTATGTCAGAGTCTGGAGCTGTAATTCTTCGGTTGAGGAGTCGGTAGAAGAGTGTGCTTCCGCAGAAAAAACGAAAGTAAGTAAGCTAGCATCTGATCGAATAGAGACTGTGGGACCGATTGAGACTCGAGCTTACAGTGGTGGTTACTATGACCAAGTGACGGGAGCGAAGATTTCAGATCTTAATCCATTGTCATGGCATTACACCGATGAATTAAGAGAGCTTAATTTAAATATTATTGGATCATTAAGTGTTGATGTAACAAATATCGGTGAGACAGAGATACACAATGTTTTGGATGTTACTTCAGGATCTGGGACTACCGGTCTTTCAATTGATCTAAATCCCTCTGAAATTATAGGACAGCACCCAACTCTAAATTTTGATCTATATCTAGTTAGCAAAAAGTCTAGCGCTAACTCACTAACGGTTAGCATGATGTCTGAGAATACTGGCGCTGGATATATGGAGTTTAAGTTTGCTGATATTAATGTAGGAGAGTGGGTCACCTTTTCAATGGCGATGCATGAATTTTTGGATAATTCTTCCACTGAATCGGGTACAGGTAACCAAATTGACATGCGGAGAGTTACATCGTTGATGCATTTATTAATAGAGGGAGAGGCAAACTTTTATTTAGATAATATCAATATAAGCTGTATAAATTCTGAGAGTTGCGTTCAGGGTCCATTTGCATTGCAGTCTGCCGCGAATCCAAAAGCTGATCCAATCAGATATGAGGCTGAGGACTATATTTCAGCTTCAGGTACCGGATTGGAGGATACTCTTGATGAGGGAGGAGGGCAAAACGTTGCGTTTGTTAATGCTGGAGATTACCTTGTATATACTATTTCAGCTCCTGGAATAGGTCCTTATAGCATTGATTATCGAGTTGCTAGCCTAGGAGGAAGCCAAGGATTTGAAGTAAGTATTGATGGGGAGGTTGTTGATAGTCAGACTATTCCAGATACTGGCGATTGGCAAAATTGGACGACTATAACCTCATCAAATTTTGATCTAGTAGTTGGTTTATATACCTTGCGAATAGACTTTATCGATAGTGGAGTGAATTTAAACTGGTTTGAACTTCAACCGCCTATAACAGAGATTTTCATTGAAGCTGAAGATTATGATGATGAAAGCGGCATTTCTCTCGAAGATACCACCGATGATGGTGGCGGACAAAATATTGGCTACATTGACGAAGGTGATTGGGTTGAATACACAATTAATATTCCATCAGATGGAACTTACTTAATCGAATATCGTTTGGCCAGTGCGGTTGACTCCTTTGGTTTTACGAACACTATCGGTGGCGTGGTTGTTGATACGCAGACCCTTCTATCAACTGGAGATTGGCAGAGTTGGATAACGCAAAGTGCTGAGGTTGATTTGTTGGCAGGAGAGCAATTAATGCGTTTAGACTTTTTGGGTGGAGCCATAAATATTAATTGGATTAAATTAACTCGACGTTAAATATTTAAAAATAGATAGGATAAATAAATTTAGATGAATCAAGCATTTAAATATAGAAAGAAAATACTAGCTGCAAGCATGAGCGCCATTACTGCCACCTCAATTCCGGCTCAAGATGTGCTCGAGAATCAGTATGATCCCTCTCAAATTGATGAAGTTGTCGTAACTGGAATCCGTGCAAGTCTTCAACGTTCAATGGATATTAAAAGAGATTCTAAAGGTGTAGTCGATGGGATTTCAGCTGAGGATATTGGCAAATTCCCTGACTCTAATTTAGCGGAATCACTACAACGAATTACAGGAGTTGCGATAGAGCGAGATAGAGGGGAGGGATCGAAAATCACAGTCAGAGGATTTGGTCCTGACTTCAATATTGTAAGTTTTAATGGACGACAAATGCCGACAAATGGGGGTAGGTCGTTCGATTTTGGAAATATAGCTTCAGAGGGTATCTCAGCGGTAGAAGTTTACAAATCAGGTAGAGCAAATGTGGCGACGGGAGGAATAGGCGCCGTCGTAAATGTAAAAACGAGCAAACCTCTTGAAATGCCGGGTATGAAGGCAGTATTCAGTGCTAAGGGCGTGCATGACCCAGGAACAAGAGCAGGTAATTCGGTAAATCCTGAGTTTGCGGGTTTATTTAGCAAAACGTTTTCTGATGACAAATTTGGTATTGCGCTGTCTATGAGTAGTCAGGAACGAGATGGTGGAGTCCAATCTGTTACCACTCAAAATTTTATGGGTAGAACTTTTGTTACTCAAGATGACATAGATAATAATTCTGCTGACGCAGAGTGGGGATCTATCGCTGTTGGAGATCCCTCTGCATTGGGATTTCCAGATGAAGTTGTTGATGGTATTTACGCGATTCCAACCAATATTCAATACAATCTTGATGATTTTAGAAGAGAGAGAATTAACGGGCAACTAACATTCCAATGGCGTCCTCTGGAGAACATTACAGGTACGCTTGATTATACGTATGCAGAAAACCAAATGAATACTCAACATCAAGATCTATCTGCTTGGTTCGATCCGGGATGTTCGACTAGAGAAAGTGAGTGGGTGAATGAAGGTAACATTTGGTCTCCAATAATGTACCGGCAGGTTGGATGCGCAGCTGATAATCTGCAAGGTGTAGGTCTCTATGCGACTGTGGATGAGAATAAATCACTAGGCGCAAATATGGAGTGGTTAGTGTCAGATAACTTAGTTCTTAATTTTGATTATCATGATTCAAGTGGAGAGGCCAAACCCAATAGTAAACATGGTTCCGGCGGATCAATGGCTGTGGCAGCACTCAATCGAATCACCACCTCAGGTTACTTCAGTTCAGATGGAATGCCTATTTTGGAAGTTCAACTAGGGCAGCGAAATTCTTTTAATCAGATTTCAGAAGTCAGTGAGCTTGATGTCAATGATATGCAGTTGTCTGGAAGTTCCTTTGGAAGTTTTAACAATAAGATGGATGTTCAGCAATTTCAGTTTGATGGTGAGTACTTTTTTGATAAAGGGCATAGTATAAGTTTTGGATTTGCAAGAGTAGAGGTTGCGAACAGAGGACAGTCTAAAGGTGTTGCAAGAAATGCATGGAGTGGTGTTGGTACGCCAGGTGATATAGCGGATCTTTTGAGAATTGATACGATGGCGGGTATTTTTGATAGCCTTCCTGGGAGTAATGATCCTCGTCAAGTGATGAATTTCTTCACGTGGGATTTTCAAGAACTTATAGATCGTGCAGAGCAGCTTTTGAGAGATGGCAGTCACGGTGACGTTGTAGGTGATGGAGGCCCTTGTTTGACTGGTTTTTGCCCGTCATATAACTTTGATTTAGATGAAATTACTACTGAAACTTCAAATGCCATATTCTTTCAAACTCATTGGGTTGGGGATTTCAGAGATCGTCCAATAAATCTATATTATGGCTTGAGATATGAAGAGACTGATGTTCACTCTGAAGCCTTGGTACCACTTTATGACAGGGTTGAATGGAGCATTGTTGATAACCGATTTAATTTGTATCAACAAAAAGATGAACAGGGAAATACTGTGCAGGGATTTTCGGAAATTGATGGAGCCTACAGCATGTACCTTCCTAGCCTCGACTTTGATATTGAGTTGATTGACGATCTGATTTTCCGAACTTCCTATAGCTTGACTGTTACAAGACCCGTGTATAACGATCTAAAAGGCGCATTAATCATTGATTACCTCGGTCCAGATGGTGGAGGAGGAAGACGGGGCAACCCTCAGTTACTGCCGATGGAGTCAGAAAATATAGATTTATCTCTGGAATGGTATTACAACGATGCAAGTTATGCTTCGATCGGCTTTTGGTCTAAAGATGTAGACAATTTTATCGTTAATCAAACCTTTGAAAATCAACCTCTGTTTAAAGATTTATTTACCCCAATTAATGGTGATCTATACAATCAAGCTGTCCAAGATCTCACTGGTGGGGATCCGAGATTTGATTATGACGCAGGAGATCTTAACGAATATTATGCGGAAAATTTTGCTAACGAAGATGGTGTTGTCATAACTGGTGAAGGGGAAGATATAGAGGTTGTTGTCACGGGTGTTGCAGGAGATCCCATTGCTATTTTTGATGTAACTATCCCTATAAATCAAAGAGAAACTCAAGTTAAGGGTTGGGAAGTTATGGCTCAACACAACTTTGGTGAGAGCGGTTTTGGTTTTCAGGCAAATTATACGATTGTTGATGGAAACCTAAATTATGATATTAATCTCAATGAAGAGCAGTGGGTTGTCCCTGGTATGAGTGATACCGCCAACTTAGTAGGTTTCTATGACAAGAATGGATTACAAGTGCGATTTGCTTTGAATTGGCGAGATCAGTTCTTGTCGTCAGCATCTCGAGATCCACTATTTGTTGAGGAATATTACCAACTGGATATGAATATGAGTTATGAGATAAATGACCAACTATCTATTTTCTTGGAGGGTATCAACCTTACAGAAGAGCACCAAAGGATTCATGGGAGATCGACCTATCAGTTGAGGGAATTTGCAATTGGTCATGCAAGATACAATTTTGGTCTTAGGTACGAGTTGTAGTAATGGCAAATCATGAACTGTTAAATAATATTTCTCATAGGGATTTGAGAGTCATTGCAGATCGCTCGCTGGATCTAGGAGATAATACTCCGACCGTATTGGCGTTTCCAAACGAATTTCGTCAGCTGCAATCCGAATTTCCAATTTGTTTTTGTAAGGATCCCGACACTGGGCAATTCCATTGTGCAGCAGTCCTTGGATTTGAAGATAATGAAAACCTATTTTTCGTCGGTGGTAATTGGCGTTCACAATATGTCCCACTAATGCTTCAAAAAGGGCCTTTTCTAATAGGAGAGCCTTCGCCCGAGACCGGGTTACAGAACGCTGAGCCAATGATTCATATTGATATGGATCATCCAAGAGTCAGCAGATCGGATGGAGAGAAGGTATTTTTGGAGCAAGGCGGTAACAGTAGTTTTCTTGAGGGTATTCGAAACGTCCTGGAGGCTATATATCAGGGGCGTCAGCATAGTAAAAATTTTATTGAAATTCTTCTGGCTAATGATTTGATAGAGGATTTTTCGTTAGAAATTTGTTTGAGCGATGGCAGTAAAAACACCTTACGAGGATTTTATACGATTGCTGAAAATAAACTAAATTCCCTGTCTTTAGACGTAATTCAAAAGTTAATGTCGTCCGGTTATCTCCAAGCTGTTTATATGATGATCGCTTCCTTCGAGAATTTTAAAAGGTTGATTCACTTTAAAGATTCTGAGGTCGCATGATGGCGACACTAAATTTTGCAGCTGAGTTATCCTATAACTCCTCTCAAACTCTGCCGGATGAGGTCATAAATACCCAAACTCCAATTATCTTGAGAAGTTTTATCTCAAATTGGCCGCTAACTGAGATTTCTCAAAAATCAATTTCGGATGCAGTTGAATATTTACTCAAATTTTATAACCAACAACCGGTAAATATCGTGATTGGCGAATCTGATACTGCTCAGCGTATTTTTTATAACGAGGATTTTTCAGGCTTTAATTTTAAGTCGCTAACAACCAGTATGGATAATTTGTTGAGTCGAATTTTACAATATGCAAGCGAAACAAAAGCTCCTACTTTATATATGGCTTCCACCGAGATTGAAAAATGGCTGCCGGGTTTTAATAACGATAACAATATTGTATTGGATAGAGACGATGTGCTTGCTAGTATTTGGATAGGGAATAAATGTCGTATATCAGCGCATTTTGATTTACCTAGCAACATCGCGTGCTGCGCAGTTGGTAGACGGACATTCACTTTATTCCCTCCTGATCAAGTTTCTAATTTATATCCTGGACCAATTGATTTTGCGCCAGGTGGACAGCCTATCAGTATGGTAGATTTTAAAAAGCCTGATTATAAAAAGTTTCCTCGATTTAAAGAGGCTCTCAAAAACGCGTTGGTTGCTGAATTGGAACCGGGCGATGCTGTTATCGTACCGAGTATGTGGTGGCACCATGTTGAGAGTTTTGATGATCTAAATGTGTTAGTAAACTATTGGTGGCGTGAATCCCCAAAATATATGGGAAATCCTTCTGCGGTTTTGAATCATGCACTTATGGCGATGAGGCAGTTACCAGATGATCAAAAAAAGGCTTGGAAGCAGATGTTTGACTACTATATTTTCGAAAATGATGAAAATAGTCACTCACACATTCCAGACGATGCGCTTGGAATTCTGAGTCCGATGGATGAATCTAACGCAAGAAAAATAAGAACAATGGTGCTCAATCAGCTAAATCGTTAATTGAAAAATTAGAGGAAAAGTATAGTCATGATCTTTATTTTGAGAACATATTTATGGGATGGTATTTAAAATTGAAAATAAACGGTAGCCCAATTCCAAAAGCGATCCTTTTTGTGCTTTGCTTATTCCTAATTAGTAGTTGTGGTGTGGAAAGTGGCAACGAGTTCTTGGATATCCCAGAAAATATTCCTGACGAGGACGCATCACCAGATGGACCTCTTGGCGAGATACCGGACCGCACGTTAAACGATGTTGACGTTCGAGGTCGGCCACATATTGATACTTCTTTAGGTTACAACGTGATCAGATCTGATCTGAATACAGCACTTAGAGGTGTAAGCCTATCTTTTGACGGCGGTGATCCTTACGGAAGTTTACCTGCAAATTTGCCATCGATAGACCAGCTGAATTTATTAGTTAATGAGTATGGGTTTAATACTGTTCATGTTTACCTTGAGGGTGATGCAGGCCAAAATCCAGATCCTGTCGGAATAAACGAAGCGCTCGCAGATCAGCTGGTTGCATTAACCAGAGAAGCTAAGATGTATCTGATTATCACTATGGGAAATAATGGCGAAAATGGAGCAATCCATAGTATGGAGAAAACTCTGGCTTTCTGGAATCTTTACGGCGAAAAATATAAAGATGAGACGCATGTAATATACGAAGCTCATAATGAGCCAGTTACGGGCATAAACGGAAACTGGACATCTGAAGATTGGGCTAAGCAAGCTCAAATGTATGAGACGATAAGAGGTGTTGCCCCCGACACGATGATTTTACTTGGATCATTCATGTCATTTTTTGGTGGATCTCAGGCGATCAGTGGTGCAGACGGACTGGCAGAGCAGTTTCCTGGGATTTGGGAAAATGCTGGATTTGCATTTCATGCTTACTGGGACATCGCTCAGGTTGAAAGCACAATCGATGCCTTTGAGACAAGCACCCGTTATCCGGCATTACTTTGCACTGAATTTTATCCGGGCGATACAAAAAAAGGATTTAATGAAGTTTTTGAGAGTCATCACATTGGGTGGACTCAGTTTGAATGGTTAGCAGCCAATGATTTGGAGCTCGACCGATTTAAAACTTATCTAGATTCTTATGGAACAGTCTGGCGACCTGAGAATCCAGACACAACTTGGCCATCAAGCGGGTCTCCAACAATCGCATTTGATCAAACGGTTGGTATTTATAGTCGATCCGATCAGGCTTTTTTGAGGATAGATGAATACTTCAAAGTTATAGCGGATGATCGCAGCTATGATGGGATAGGTAACGATGAATTTACTGTAATCGATGCTGGTGATGATGGCTCAGTTGCGATTAAGGCTTCTAATGGCAACTATCTTACAGTCAGTGACTATGGAGAGGTACTGCTTGCTACAGCGAGTAAAATTGGAATAAATCAAAAATTCCAATGGTTTGAGTTGCCGACGGGGGATGTTGCTCTGCGACCTTGGAGTGGCTCAGCTCATTTGATTGGAACACTTTCTGTTATTGACGGTGAAAATTACGGATTGACTGGTGTAATTGGAGCGGGCGTTGAGAGAAATGGTGCCAATAGTTATCGAATCGTTTCCTCATTTACTGATTTCGTCGAGCCACTTCCTGATTTGCCAGAAATTCCACCGGGACCTTTTTTTGGATCTCCAATGCCTGTGCCAACTGACGGAGACTCTGCACATCCGTTTGATAGTTTGGCACCGAACGGTCGAATTTGGGCATCGGACTATGATTATGGTGGAGAAGGAGTTGCGTATCATGATACAGGTGCAATTAATCTTGGTGAAGCCTACAGACCCAACGAGGCGGTGGATGTTCAGTCAAGTGCTGAAGGCTATACGATGGTTGGTTTTTTCGAGACTGGTGAATGGCTCGAATATACAATTGATGTTGCACAAGCAGGAAACTATCAAATGACTTTGAGAACGGCCTCTGCAAGCGGAGTCGGGGGATTTATTTCTGTTGAATCCGACTGCAGAAAATTAACAGGAAATATACCGACCCCGAATACAGGTGGCTGGGACACCTGGCAAGACATTACGGTTGATATAACCTTAAAGGCTGGTATTCAAAAGCTAAGAATTTTGAGTGGCGGCGGTATGAATCTTATGAATTTTGACATTCAATTAGGTGGGGATGGAGGAGCGGATTATGGCGAAGGGTGTGAATGGGTTCCACCTGAGCCAGATGATATTAAAGTAGAAGCAGAAGAATGGACAAGTGTCGTTTCCGCTCCCAATGGAACTGTCAGTATCGGGGCTTCTACGGATAGCGATTTAAGTGATCATGTCGGTAATTTTGACGCTGGGGACTTCATCGAGTGGGATGTCGATGTTCCAGCTGACGGCTGTTATGTCGCAAGTTATCGAGTAGCAAGTCAGCCTGGAAGTTTAGGTTTTGAGCTTCGTTTTGGTGATGAATTAGTTGATACGTTCAATATACCCCCGACCGGAGGATGGTCAAATTGGGTTACCTTTAATCGGCCGGTCACCCTCTCTGAGGGATCGCAGACAATGCGTCTCGAGGCGCTTGGGGACTCCTTCAATCTGAATTGGTTAGCCTTTAATCAAACAGATGAAAAATATTGTGAGGATGATGGGGCCATCATTATAGAAGCTGAATACTTTACATCTTCTATTCAGTCTCCAGAGGGAGATATAGGAACTCAAGGAACGGAGGATGAAGGTGGAGGTTTGAATGTTGGTTGGATTGATGCAGGGGACTGGATGGAGTATGCATTGATTATTCCCTCTCAAGGTAATTATGCGATTTCATACCGAGCAGCAAGTCAAAATGGAAGTAATCCTGGAATTATGTCTTACATCGATGGAAACTTGGTGGACTCTACAGCTGTTCCAGGAACAGGTGGTTGGCAGTCATGGATAACAGTTCAGGGCGGAATTATTACTCTTGATGCAGGGGAGTATGTGCTTAGGGTGTCCACAACATCAGGTGGGTTTAATTTAAATTGGTTAAAGTTCACACCAACTGACGAAATGCCGACGGGTGATATTGGCACTGGGAGTGATTCGATTTTAAATATCGGTGAGATTATTACATTCAATGATGTAATTGTTGATTACGATATTGTCGATTTTGGCAACAATAATAGTTATTTGACGACTGATCCTGTCGATAGCACCAATACTGTTGTTGCAACCACAAAAGGTAACGATCCAGCCTCTGGGACGACGATTGCGCGTGGTCAAATAATTTATCCATTAACTGAGGCTCTCACTAGAATCTCTATCCGAATATATTCTCCAGAAATTGGGATTCCAATCAGAGTCAAACTGGAAGAATCTGGTAATTCGGCGAATAGTGTTGAAACTGAGTCGATTACAACATTAGCGAATGCTTGGGAGACAATAATTTTTGATTTCAACGATACAGTTCCAGGGACACCAAAACTTAATACCAGTTATGTATTCGATACGCTTTCAGTATTTTTTAATTTCGGGTCTGAGGGCTCAGGTGAAACATATTATTGGGACGACGTTATATTTTTGGATGAGTACGTTGCGCCAGTAACATTAACGCGAGAAATGTTAATCGGTGGTTGGAAGTTGGCTCCCGAATATGGCGCAATGGGAGTTGGTCCTCAGCCAGGAGATACCTCATTTTGGGTTATTGATAGTGGCGCTGTAGCTGAGAGAGCCTGCTTATTTGATGATATTTTCTCTTTCTCTGAGGATGGTACCTTTGAGAATTTGATGGGTGGAGAGACATGGATAGAATCATGGCAAGGTGTGAGTCAAGACGGTTGCGGGGCACCTGTGACTCCTCACGATGGAAGTGTTGAGGCAACCTTTAGTTATGATGATGTCAATAAAGTAATAACTCTATATGGAGTCGGCGCTCACATTGGTATCCCGAAAGTAGTGAGCGATGCACCTGAGCTGGGTGATCCTTCAGATGCACCAGATTTAATTGTGTATCAGGTATTTGCAAATACTTCCGATATGATGACTCTGGTTGTTGCATACTCTGGGGGTTACTGGACCTTTAAATTAGTTCGTGATGATTCAGATGGATCGACTGAACCAGATAACGGAAGTCGATCTTTATATTCGCTTGTTTCTGATGGCATGATTGAGGCAAGGGCAACTGAGGTAAATAACACTCCCGGTTTAGCAAATGGTATCTCAAATTCAGCTTCAGGCAGTTCACTGAGTTTGCATGGAGATAATTTGTCAGGTAATGAGTCTTGGAAATTAAATGTTGGTGAGTGGTACGGTGGTTCGGATGGAAACTTTGGAATGACGGTTGGAGTAATGGTTTTCCAATTGCCGAATTTTGGTGAAATTGCCAATCCGTTTTCGAGCGCTGAACTAGAAGTAACCATTGCGCAAAAGGGAGGACAACTTGATTTTCCTGCAGACCTCTGGGCTGTAAGAACTTCTGATACAGATAATCTTGTGTTGGCTGATTGGTTTATTGGTCCGTTCAGTGGTGCTCCTAGTGGAGGGGAGGCAGGAGTATTAGTTCAAGAATCATTTTTGATTCCTTCTGTTGAAATTGGACAAGTGACAACTTCAGATGACGCAAATGTTGAGTTGGTTAACTATCTGAATGCGGCTTACAACAGTGGCAGCGGAGCTGGTAAATATTTATTCTTAAGAGTCAACAAAGGTGACCAGAATAGTTTTGTGTACGGGTGGAATGCCTATGTTTTAAAATCATCCCAGGCGGAGGAAGGCGAAGAAACAGCTCCTGAAATCAAATATACATCAGTTGTTGATCCGATCGATCTACCTGATTCTGATCCAGAGCCCGAGCCATCAGTGCCAGTTGGTCAAAACTTGATATCAAATGCTGGTTTCGATAATTCAGATGGGTGGAGTGTCGTTAATCAATATGAATCTGATAATACAATGGGAACAGTGTTGTTTGAGAATGGAAGAGCAAAATTTGCAGAGACTAGTTCAGCGGTTGAAGGATCTTGGAAGCACTTAGGTCTTTACACAGAATTGTCTTTAGCAAGCGGAATCTATCAGTTTGAGATGGAAATCAATTATGAAGAAGTGAGCGATGCATGGGGCGAAGTATACATAGGCAAAACAGAGCCCTCTCCAGGGGCAGAATATAATGGTGATATAAAGGTCTTGAAAGTTTTTAATAGTTGGGAATGTGCGTCCGTAACAACATACTCAGGTAATGCGACGGAGACAGGGTGCGATACAAACTCGGTTCCAGGGCGTGTTGAGATTTCATCGCCAGGCACATATTATTTGCTCTTTAGAACAGGTGGCGCATCATATGGCAACATAGGGGTGCAAATTGATAATATGTATCTAGAGTTACTTCAATAAACGACAGGCTTTATCTAGGCGCTTTATAAAATTCTCTGACTTTAGAATCAATGATGGCCGAAAACAAAAAGGGTATCGAATGGATTTTTTAAGAATATTAATTAACAAGATAAGTATTGTTTTTGTT
>CABXWC010000019.1:0-25083 GCA_902515855.1 uncultured SAR92 cluster bacterium | reverse complement strand
CGATGCCGACTTTGATGCACTGGCAAAAAAACAAAGTGACTTAGAATCCATTATTGAAGCATGGGATGCACACAATCTAGATCATACTCTTGATTTGGCTGCTGATGCATTGCGCCTTCCGCCTTGGGACTCAGGTGTTGAGTCTCTATCTGGGGGAGAAAAAAGAAGAGTGGCCTTGTGCCGCCTTCTAATGTCGCGTCCAGACATGCTTTTACTTGATGAGCCAACAAATCATTTGGACGCTGAATCCGTATTTTGGTTAGAAAAATTCTTAGAGGAATTCAAAGGAACAGTTGTTGCTGTCACTCATGACAGATATTTCCTTGATAATGTCGCAGGCTGGATTTTAGAACTGGATCGTGGTCACGGGATACCCTATGAAGGGAACTACTCCACCTGGCTAGAGGCCAAAACTAAACGATTAGAAATAGAATCAAAGCAAGAAATTTCAAGACAAAAAACCTTAAAACAAGAATTGGACTGGGTCCGTCAAAACCCAAAAGGCAGGCAAGCCAAAAACAAAGCTAGAATTGCTCGGTTTGAGGAACTTAACTCACAGGACTTTCAGTCTAGAAATGAAACCAATGAAATATATATTGCTCCAGGGGATCGGCTCGGAGATAAAGTTATTGAATTAAGTAAGGTATCAAAAAACTATGGGAATTCCGCTCTAATTGACAACCTGTCCTTATCGATTCCTAAAGGAGCTGTAGTTGGAATAATCGGCGCAAATGGTGCCGGTAAATCAACTCTTTTTCGTCTTCTTGCTCAATTAGAAGAGCCAAATAGCGGCACAATTGAAATTGGAGAGTCAGTGAAAATTGCTTATGTAGAGCAATCCAGAGAGTCGCTTCATGATGATAGAACTGTGTGGCAAGCGATATCCGATGGTTATGATCTAATAAAAGTAGGAAACTATGAGGTTTCATCGCGAGCTTATATTGGTCGGTTTAACTTTAAAGGAACCGATCAGCAAAAACTAGTGAAAGAGTTATCTGGTGGAGAGCGAGGCCGACTGCACCTTGCAAATACATTAAAGCAAGGCGCGAATGTCCTTCTACTCGACGAACCATCTAATGATTTGGATATTGAGACACTCAGGGCTCTGGAGGAGGCAATATTATCGTTCCCAGGTTGTGTTTTGGTAATATCTCACGACAGATGGTTTTTGGATAGAATCTCTACCCATACTCTCGCATACGAAGATGATGGAAATACTGTCTTTTTTGAAGGAAGTTATAGTGAATACCATGAGGACTTTCTTAAAAGATATGGAAGCAATGCCGGACCGAAGCGCACGCGATATAAAAGCTTAAAAAATTAGGAATATAATAATGTCTGATATCTGGCACAGAAGGCCTTGTCTCTCTGAGATAAAAAAAATGTGCGAAAGCACCATTGATACTCATCTTGGAATAGAAATAATCGAAGTTGGAGATAATTTTCTTAGTGGAAAAATCCCCGTAAATTCAAAAACCGCGCAACCTTTTGGGATCATTCATGGAGGCGCAAATATTGTGCTCGCTGAGTCATTGGGAAGCATAGCCTCTGCTCATGTAATAAATAGTGAAACTGAAATCTGTTTCGGCCAAGAGGTAAATGCATCACATGTAAGGCCAGTATCTGCAGGTTTCGTAACAGGCACTGCCTCACCAATACACTTGGGCAAAAGATCCCATATATGGCAAATAGAATTAAAAAATGATGAAAATAAACTATCTTGTTTCGTGAAATTAACAATGGCTATCAAAACAAGGGCTGAGCTGAAATTCTAACTTTTTTCAACGGGGTCTAACCTACGTAAATTTGATTCTATAAAAAAGAATGCCACTAACCATAAAAAAGCATCCCAAAAATCAAGAAAATCACCCTCCGAACCCCAATACGAGGCAGCAACAAACAAAATTGAATACAGACCGAGCTTAAGAAATTTAAAAATCGATTTTAAAGTGATGGATTCAATGAGGTTTTTACCAAAAAAAATCTCTAACTCAATAATAAATACGACTAAGATCCAAGTTCCAGAATTAATAACATCCACAACAGTTAGCCATTGAATTGCGCTCCAATCAGATAAAGACCCAATAACAGTTTGTCCCGATAGAACAAATAAAGCACTTCCAACTAATGATTGACAATTGTCGCTATCTAGCAATGGATATTCATCAAGGTTGTCAATAACAGTATAGTTTTGTCCAATGAGAGCGCAAATATCACTCACTATGAAAGGTTCTATATTGGCTAACAAAATATATTTAGAGAAATAACCAAAAAAAGCGTAACCAATAATCCCATAACTGAAAATTCTGATAATAATTTTTGTTAAAAAAGCAGCTTTTGAATCATCAATGTTAGGAGTGTATTTAGACGTATTAAATTCGAACAAGAGAAGCAAAATTACCCATGCAGCTGTGTCTAAAGTTGCTGCGAAGCCACCAATAATATCGGATATTGCAACACCCTGAGTGAAGGTACTTTTGACCGCTAGCGACTCTTCTTGGTAGAAAAGGAATATGTTTGTGGTTAAAGCCGCGTAAACAAGATATCTGAAAATCTCAAATAGATACGACTCATTTTGAAATTTCATCATTTGTTAATTACCTAAAATCAAGTTTATCCAGTATTCCTTAATCCAGCTGCAATACCAGCTATTGTTACCATAATTGCCTCCTCATAAATACTGTCTGGCTTTTCTCTTTCTCTTTTCAAGAGTTCAACCTGCAAAACATTCAATGGATGAATATAAATATTTCTAAGTTGGACTGACTCTCTTGGCCATGCTTGTCGGTTTAAAAGCTTTTCTTCACCTGCTATTAATTCCAACATCTCCCGATCAGAATTTAGCTTTGATCGCAATTTATCACCTATATCCTGAAGGTCCGAAGAAACCAAAAGCTGATCATAATATTTTGATAGCCACCCATCTGATTTTAAAAATACCATTTCCAACATCGAGAGTCTCGCCCCAAAAAATGGCCATTTTTCTATCATCTCTTGTATCAAATGACTAGATTCCGAATTGTATAGATGGGATATCGCCTCAATAGCACCGAGCCATGCAGGCAGCATTAGCCTATTTTGACTCCAAGCAAATATCCATGGAATTGCGCGTAAGCTCTCTATACCTGTATCACTTTTACGTCTAGCAGGCCTTGAACCTAACCGCAAATTGCTAAGTTCACGTTCAGGTGTCGCTTGCCTAAAATAGATTACAAAGTCAGGATCGTTTTTCACAAAATCATGGTATGATTTGCATGAAAGAGCAGACAATTTATCCATAGTCTCTCGCCAGTCAAGCTCAGGATTTGGTGGCTCTAGCAAATTAGCTTGTAATATCGCGTTCGTATAAATTGAAAATGTCTTAATTGCGATTGAGCTCAAACCTAGCTTTGCACGGATTGTTTCTCCCTGCTCAGTTACACGCAACCCGTCTCGCAAAGAACCAGGAGGCTGTGAAAGTAGTGCCTCATGAGCGGGTGCACCACCACGACCTAAACTACCTCCTCTTCCGTGAAAAAGAGTGAGTTTAATATTATGTTCTTTACATAAATGTATAAGAGCCTCTTGTGCCTTATATTGTGCCCATGATGCAGCTAACATACCCGCATCTTTTGCAGAATCTGAGTAACCTATCATCACCATCAACTCGCCATTTATTAACTTTTTATAGGACTTATTCTTTAATAGAATTTCTATAGAGCCATTTGCATTATTTAAGTCATCTAAGGTTTCAAACAATGGCACAACTGGAAGATGACCTTTACATCCCATTTCCTTGAGCAGTAATTGAACAACCAATATATCTGAGGGACGCTTAGCCATCGATATAACGTAAGCACCAAGCGCTTCCTGCGGTTGCTTTGCGATTAATTCGAACGTCTTTATAACCTCCAAAGATTCGGAAGAGAGAACTAAATCACTCCCAATAAGTGGACGGTTTCCTACAATTTCCTCGAGAAGAAATTTCTGTTTCTTATCTTCTGACCAATTCGAGTAGTCACCCAAATCCAGATGGCTACAGATCTCCTCTAGAACTCTCGAGTGCCTCTCACTATGTTGCCTAATATCATGTCTAACCAGATGGGTTCCAAAACAACTTATACACCGCAGAAGATCTATAATTGAACCATCTGCTATTGCCTGCATCCCACAATCTTGCAATGATTCATAACAGGCGAATATCGGGTCCCATAAATCTTTTTGATTATTAATTACATTTGTATAAATTGGCTCTCGACCATCTAATTGGTTCTCAATATTATCAATTGTATTCTTTAACTGTAATCTGACATCTCTTAAAACTGCTCTGTATGGTTCACGCGACGAATTTGATAACTCTTTGACATAGTTATTGCTATTTATCATTGATAGCTCTTCAATCAAAGAATTGATGTCCCTCATGTATAGAGTTGCTGCTTGCCAGCGCGAAAGCAAAAGTACCTCTGCAGTCACATTCGAAGTAACATTAGGATTACCATCTCTATCACCCCCCATCCAAGATACAAAGGTAACTGGGGACATTTTTAATGGTAAAGACTGACGAACGGATTCAGATAGCGTAGAGTCCAAACGGCGCAAAAAATGAGGGATTGCTCTCCATAAAGAGTTCTCAACTACAGCAAAACCCCACTTAGCTTCGTCGACAGGACTGGGTCTTTCAGCACGAAAATCATGACTAAACCAAATTTGGGTTACTAATTCTTTTAGCCGACGAAATACTGCTTCCTTTTCTCGAGTGGTAGTTCCTTTCAACTCAAGCTGACAAAGGCAAGAATCTATAGCATCATATTTATGGATTAAGGACCTTCGAGTAATTTCAGTTGGATGCGCCGTCAGCACTAATTCTATCTTTAATTTTTTAACTGTATCAAGTATCACATCATCGGATATACCATGATTTTTGACGAGTGCAAAAACTTCTCGGAGTGTTTCTGTTGCAGACACGTGCTCATCGATTCTGCGCGAATGGCTGAACTGCTGATCCGCGATGTTGGCTAGATTTAAAAACTGACTAAATGCTCTCGCAACTGGAACTAGCTCCTCATCACTAAGATCTCTCAAAAGCTTAACCAGTTTTTCTCCATCACTGGAGTTACCTGCTTGAGCAGACTTGGACAAAAGTCTTATCGATTCAACTTTCTCAAGGAACTCTTGGCTCTCGGCATCTGAAATTACATCACCAAGAATCTTACCTAAAAGACTTACATTAGCTCGTAAAGGATCATAATTTAAGTCACTCATTACAACTTATTCTAAAATTTTATTTTATAAAAAGAGTATATAACATTAGCAATGACTAAATATGCAAATCAATAATCTAGAGCTATTAATTTTTGCAAAAAGCGTGTTTCTAAACCATACTGCGCCGCCGTTATAATAATTCAAAAATCTAGCCGCAAAAAAAGGTGCCTTATGAATACAATAACAAAAATACATCAAGTCTCAATACTGTTGCTCCTTACCACAATTTCTTCTCCATTATGGTCATCCGAATTAAATGGATCGAATACTGCCTGGATTATGACATCGACAGCCTTAGTTTTGTTGATGACAATCCCTGGCTTATCGCTTTTTTATGCGGGACTTGTTAGATCAAAGAATGTTTTGTCGGTCCTGATGCAATGTTTTGCAATTACATGTCTTGCTTCAATTGTATGGTTTGCAATAGGCTACACCATCGCGTTTGGTGATGGTGGGCAACTTAATTGGATTATTGGAAACCTAGATAATCTTTTTCTGATGGGCATCGCAGAAGAAACCTTAGCTGGTGATATACCAGAATCTGTTTTTGCAATGTTTCAAATGACTTTTGCGATAATCACACCTGCTCTTATTCTGGGAGCTTTTGTTGAGAGGATGAAATTTAGTGCCATACTAATTTTTACTGCGCTATGGCTAGTGATTGTTTATGCCCCAATTACACACTGGGTTTGGGGTGGAGGATGGTTATCAGAACTTGGACTTCTCGACTTTGCTGGTGGAACTGTTGTTCACATTACTGCTGGAGTAGCGGCTCTCGTTGCGGCATTAGTTTTAGGTAATAGAAAGGGATTCCCGAAACAATCTATGCCTCCTCATAATTTAACAATGTCAGTGACGGGTGCAGGACTTTTATGGGTAGGATGGTTTGGATTTAATGGAGGATCTGCATTAGCAGCAAATGGTGATGCAGGCATGGCAATTCTTGTTACTCATCTGTCTGCGTCAGCTGGCTCTCTCTCTTGGATGATGATGGAATGGAGAAGACATGGAAAACCCTCTGTTCTTGGAATAGTAACAGGCATGGTTGCAGGTCTTGGAACAATAACACCTGCTTCAGGCTTCGTGGGTCCCGCAGGTGGATTGGTCATTGGATTTTCAGCGGGTATCATTTGCTATCACGCAACTCAGGCAATAAAACAGAAATTTCATATCGATGACTCGTTGGATGTTTTCCCTGTCCACGGGGTTGGCGGAATCTTAGGGACACTCCTAGCAGGTATATTTGCGTCCGCAAATATAGGTGTTTTTAGCGGTCAAGGTTACAACGAAGGCATGTCAATGATTAGCCAAGTGGGCGTTCAAATGATTGGAGTTTTTGCAACAGTGAGCTACGCAGCTCTTGCAACTTTTATAATTTTCAAAGTAGTAAACTCGTTTGTTTCTTTACGAATTGATGATGAGGGCGAACTTAAAGGACTGGATTTGGTTGAACATGATGAACGAGGATATGACCTTTAATACCGCTGGTTGCTATCTGGATTGCTCCAAAAACTGACAGAGATACTCAGCTCCGCTGAGTATCCTGAAAGTCTGTCTGGCTAGAAGATCAGGAGGCACAAGAAATAAATTTTTATTTTTTACTGCATCAACATCTTTCCATTTTCCCCAAAACTCGAACAAATCTCTGCTGTCTTTCTCGTTGCCACTGGAAAGTATTACCTGTGGATTCTCAGATAGAACAGCCTCTAAACTTATTATTGGGGTAAGTGAATCTAAATTTCCAAAAATATTTACTCCGCCGCAAATTGAAATTATTTCACTAATAATATGTTGATTATTAACCGTCATCAAAGGGTTATCCCAAACCTGGTATAGCGTCCTTACTTTTTCTAATTTACTAAACCGTTTCGATATACTTTCCAATTCAAGATTAAATTTATTTGTCATTTTTTTACTTTCATCTATTCTCCCCGTCAGAACTCCCAACCTCTGGTATACGCCTGGAAAATCCTCTAATCTTGATATTTCAAAAGAAAATACTTTAAAACCAAGCGATTTAAGCCTATTAATTGTGGAAATCCCATTTCCTGAAGACCAAGCAAAGATAATATCTGGCTGAAGAGCAGTTATGGCCTCATAATTTACAATCGAGTGGTTATTTACTCTTTGAATACTGTTTGCTTGAGGCGGATAGTTGCTGTACTCATCCGCACCCACAATCAAATCTCCTGCATCTATTTCAAAGAGCAATTCTGTAAGATTTGGAGCCAAAGAAACGATTCTTCTTATTGGCTCTGAAATTTCTACCCTAGCACCAAGATCATCGACAACAATAACATTAGCGCCTGAGTAATGAGTTAATAGAGATGCGAATAAACATGTCAAATGGAACAATTTTGACATTTTTCTTTGCCATGCAATGTCAATCAAGGAAGCAATGTTTAAAAATATCCGATCAATAGTCAACTCCTTTTCGAGCCTTGATCCCATTGTTATAAGCGTGTTTGATTTCTTTGACTTCTGAAACTGTGTCAGCGATTTCCCTGAGTCGACTACCACCTCCTCTTCCAGTTACAACAACACTCTGTCCAAAAGGCCTGCCTTTAATCGAATTAACAATGGTATCAGGATCTAAATATTTAAAGCTCAGCATGTAAGTGATTTCATCGAGAATAACAAGATCTAAGGTATTATCCTTTAACATTCGTTGAGCTACCGACCACGTTTTTTCCGCAGCTTCTATATCAGACGATCTATCCTGTGTGTCCCAAGTAAAACCAGTACCCATTTGATAAAACTGAACATCTGGTAATGTATTTTTGAGATATAACTCTTCTCCCGATAACTGTTGTCCTTTGATGAATTGAACAACGCCCACTTTATGATTGTATCCTAGCGCACGAAGTACCATACCAAAGGCAGAACTAGTTTTACCTTTGCCATCTCCTGTTAAAAATATCATGACCCCTTTTTCTAAACTATTTTTTTCTATTTGCGAGTCAATACGTTGCTTCTGTTTTTGCATTTTCGTTTTATGCTTGTCGTTTTTTTCTGCGGCACTAGTATTCATTCCAACACTCTCCTTTATTTGGCATGGCCAGCCCTAAAGAGCTGGCCGCATAAAATTAGTCTACATTTGATATCTCAAGCCCACCGACGCCCCTACACCAAGAGTCTTATATCCGAAAACTTCTTCATAATTATCATTGAAGAGATTATCAATTTTGAACAAAACAGACATTTTTTCTGACATTTCATAATTGATCGCGATGTCCACCAAAGTATGATCAGCCAATTTAACGTTCTCTGGATTCTGAGGAAAAGGTGGATAAAAAGTATCTAATTGAGACCCAACAAATTGAGCATTCATCGAAATATTTAATGCGTCTAAGGGCATCCAATATATACCTAAACTGGCCATATGCTCAGGACGTCTTATTTCTCTTGTAGTTATATCCCCATCCTGTTGATCTGATTTCACATATGTATAGGAGGAGTTTAGTGACAAGGCATTCGATATCTCGCCTGACATGGTAACCTCAATACCCTTTCGATTGCTGCTTCCTGAAATATTGGCAGATGTATAAGCAAAAGTTGCCGGGTCATAAACAAACCCGTTAATCTCATTTTCTAAATCAGAGTCAAAAATCGCAAAAGACATTTCAACCAAATTATTTGCAAAAGTATAATCAAGGCCAAGCTCAGCACTTACTGACTCCTCGGGGACCAAATTAGGATTGCCTAAAAAATTTGTGTAAAAACCGAAACGCTCAGTAAAGGTTGGATTCTTAATCGCTTTACCGAATACTCCTCTTATCCTCATCGCCTCCGATTTTTTATAAACAAACTCACTTCTGTAAGAAGAGGAGCTTCCAAATTCAGAGTTGTCCTCATAACGTCCGCTTAGTCCCACTATGAAATTGTTCATCGGCTCATAACGATACTCGAGGGCAAGTCCGTCGTTTTCTCTCATTCGATTTTGATTTGGATCATAAATGCCGTAAGAAATCTCTCCTTTCTGCATCCAATCCTCTTTTTCGTTTTCTATCAAAATAGACAAGCTCTGCGAATCCTCAGTGTATGATCCTAAATATTGAAGCTGTGACTTTTGCGAGGCTGTAATATTTCCTCTCACACCATCAGAGTAAGCTGCGTTATCAAACCGTGACTCCGCGATTATAAAGCTATGGCTCCAGGGTCCATCTGCTTGCAGGTACGTAGCTTTGATTTTTGCTGTTAAATTATCAAAATCTGAGTTTTTAGGCTGATCCTCCACTAACCCATCAAAATTATCATCAGAATCATAATCCACTGTGCCCTCTGATTTCCGTGCTGTAAGTAATACATTTATTTGAGGATCTAAACTATATCCTGACTTAAGATTCATAGTTGTGTTCTGATAACCATCGTTTTCATTTCCGTCTCTTGATATGTTATCGCCATCCGAGTCCATATGGTTAAATCCTGCTCGGAAATGAAAATTGTCATCTTTTCTGCTGAAATTGAAGCCAGAATTATGTGTATTCCACGATCCTAACTGGGAGTGCACCTGGGCTCCATTTTGATCGCTTGATCGTGTAATGATATTGACTTTTCCAGCCAAAGCATCACTGCCGCTGATTGCGCTTTGCGGACCACGAATAACTTCAATTTTTTCGATGTCGGCAATAGAAACTGTCCCCCAAACAAATTCATCGTTTTGTGATGGATCATTTGCCTCTACACCATCAATTAACACAAGCAAGTGATTCGATTCTGCTCCACGTGCCCTTACCTGTGTCTGTGCGCCATAACCACCAGATTGACTAACCGCAAAACCTGGAACATCTCGTAGGATTTGGCTAATATTTATAACGCCCCTATCTCTTATTAGATTGCCATCGATTATTGTTACGGAATTACCAGTTTCGGACCTTTCTAGTGGGGTAAGAGAGGCAGAAACGATAACTTCGTCGATGGTTTGGTTTGACTGCGCGAGAGAGAAGCTCGCTGAAAAAAATAAAATAAGCCCGATTTTTTTATAATTAGAAATGATTTTCATAATATACCCTTTTTAACCGATCACACCCGAACGGCTCGAAAAACAAAATAAGGATATGGAAACACAGATCAATATGACCAAACTCACAATCATTGATGCCACACCCCGTGGATCGTTGATGTTGCAGCAGGCCGGTCTCCGGACTCACAAATGAACATAAGTTCTGTTTGATAACCTTCCCATGATCAAAACACAGTGGCTTATTTATCAAACATTTTTGTATACCGTTGCGGGGGCAGTATCGGGTTAAGCTCGCGCAGTACCGATTTCCCGTTTAACTCAGAACACCATAAGAAGTGCTTCAAGCACCTATCACAAAAGACAACTTGAGCAATCTAACTACGAAACTGGGTAAAGTCAAATACCATATTTACAAATGTCGATATTAGAAAATTTAGGTCCGCACTAGAATTGTAAAATTTAAAAAAGTGCTTGCAGTGCCTCAAAAATTTTTTTCACACCAATTACTTTTAACCCCGGTATAGACTTTTTAGGTGCATTTGCAATTGGCACAATTGCTCTTGTGAAACCATGTTTTACAGCTTCCTTTAGCCTCTCTTGGCCACTTAAGACTGGTCTAATTTCTCCGGATAATCCAACTTCTCCAAAAACCACAATATTTCGTGGTATAGGTTTATTCCTAAAACTTGATATTATCGATAAAATGAGGGCCAAATCAGCCGATGTGTCAATTATCTTTACACCACCAACAACATTCACAAATACATCCTGGTCCCCCACCATAATATTTCCATGCCTATGAAGAACAGCAATAAGCATTGATAATCTATTATGATCTAGACCCAAACTGACCCTCCTTGGACTACCCAAATGACTATCATCTACCAATGCTTGCAACTCCACTAGCATTGGCCGAGTACCCTCCCAAATAACCACCACGATACTTCCTGAGGATACTTCCTCATTCCGCTGGAGAAAAATAGCAGAAGGATTCGGAACACCTTTAAGTCCGCGCTCAGTCATTGCGAAAACTCCCAGTTCATTAACCGCTCCAAAACGGTTTTTTATGCCTCTCAATGTTCTATATTGACTATCTTTTCTACCTTCTAACATCAGAGAACAATCAATCATGTGTTCAAGCACCTTTGGTCCTGCAAGAGTTCCATCCTTGGTAACGTGGCCTACAATAATTAATATCGTATTCGTTTGTTTCGCAAATCTTACCAATGCTGCAGCACTTTCTCTTACTTGAGAGACACTGCCAGGGGCCGAAGTAATATCCTCTAGATGAACCACCTGAATTGAATCAACAACAAGAAGTCTTGGTGTTTTTCCCTTCGCAACCAGACATATATTTTCCACAGAAGTCTCGGTCATAATTTGTAGCTTGTCTAAAGGAAGATCCAAACGTCTTGCTCGCATAGCTACTTGCTGCGAAGACTCCTCTCCAGTCACATACAAAGCGGTTTCATTTTGGGCCATATGACAAAGAGTTTGCAAAAGGATGGTACTTTTCCCCGCGCCAGGCTCACCACCCAAAAGAACACAAGAACCTGGGACAAATCCACCCCCCAAAACTAAATCTAGCTCAGAATTTCCAGACTTTACCCGCGGGACCTCATCAAGTTCGACATCCTTCAACAAATTTATAGAACCACTCGAAGCTCCAGAAAAACTTGGCTGATGTCGAGATATACCATGGGGAGTTGCATTTACTTTTACCTCACTTAGCGTATTCCAAGCATTGCAATCAGTACACTGCCCCTGCCATTTACGATAATCTGAGCCACATTCATTGCAGACAAAAGCTGTTTTTAATTTAGATGCCAACTAAGTCCTCATTCCTTTAAATTTTAGACTGAAAAACTATACGTTTTTATCAATCTTTTTGCATCTATAACCTGTTGTATTAAAATAAAATATAGTAGTAACTTGAACTCAGTATCTCGTAGAGAGCGTCTCTTTCTGATAAGGTTATTGCATGTTAGAAAAAATAGATAAAACTTTATTCTTTTCGTCAGAAGTGGCATCGTCAATCGGTTTGGATGAAGCGATCTTGCTTCAAATATTGCGTGACAATTCTCTTTTTGGCTCCGAAGTAGAATCTGACAACTTGAAATGGACGACTACAGATTTAAACAAATTATCGGGCATATGTACCTTTTGGACTAATGACGATATATACCGAATATTTTTTAATCTTCATCAAATCGGCATTATTGCAATGTCAGGAGACCCAAAACTGGATGGGAAATTCCTGTATATGCTCAATGAAAGTAGGTCTATCGTTAAACAAGCAGATACAGTCAATAATATAAATTTAGAGAACCAATCTCATAATACACCAGCTTTGCCAATCAACGCAGATTGGATTCCCGATGATGAAACCTTCAGGCAACTTGAGCAGCTTGGTGTTGCAAAAGACTTCGCCAACCAACAAATTCCTCAATTCGTCTCATACTGGCGTGAAAGAAATATCTCAAGACATGGTTGGTCATCAAAATTCATAAAAGAGGTTTGGCGTCAATGGCAAAAAAACAAATCCATTGAAAACGCTAGAAGGAAAGAGTTTGAAATTAACTCTCAATGGAAACCATCTCCAGAGGTATATGATATTTTGTCAGTAAAAGGAGGGATTAGTAGAAACTTTATTGAAGACTCAATTCCTGAATTTGTCCTCTATTGGAGAGGGAGAGGAGATAAATCAAATACCTGGGACTCCAAATTTGTTCAACACGTCAAAAGACAATGGAATTTTTACTCGGGTTTGATGAAAAATGATAATGATCCCACAAAAATTACAGAGGATTGGCGACCGAAAAATGCCGTATATGATGTATTAGCGATGGCAAATATAAATAGGGAGTTCGCTGAAGATTCGATAAAAGAATTTATAATATATTGGCAAGAAAATGGTAATCCACAGATGTCCTGGAGCACTAAATTTCTTCAATATGTAAAAAGAAGGTGGGCATTCAATATAAATCCAAAAACAGGACAAAAAAATGTCAAACAACAAAATCCAGAAAACCGGATCAGAAATAGAAGCATCGTCGAGGCGCTGGCAGATAGAAGTTGGGCATCTTGATAAAGATCCCGATTTAATCGATGCTATTAACGAAATCTTTGCGATGTTCCAAGTAAACTACCATAATCAATACTACAGTGCATTTGGTGATAGCAGTGATTCAGAGAATCTTGCTAAGAAATTGTGGTTGTCAAAGCTTAATGAGTTCAGTAGTAACATTTTATACAGAGCGGCTGAAAAGATTATAACTGAAAGTGAGTACTTACCAACTCTGAATAAAATGATTCAAGCATGCGTTTATTTCAAACTACCTCCACGACTTCCTTCGCCCAGGGATGCATATCATGAAGCTTGTAGAAAAGAGAGTCCTAAAAACATACAGACTTGGTCTCACCCCATAGTATATTTAGCTGGAAGAGACACTGGATGGCTCCAAATGCACAGCGAGATAGATGCCAAAGTTTTCCCCATTTTTAATAATGTTTTTCAAAAATATTGTAAAAGACTTGTTGATGGAGAAAGTTTTTCTATAGACGCTGAACCGCAATCAGTTGAAGTAATTGAAAAGCCCGCCTCAAAAAAGTTCAACATAAAACAGCTGGAAGAACTTAATACTCTTTTCGAGTAAATCACGCACATTGATCAATAACCAATGCAACCACTGACTCATAACTCAACTGCTCGAAGAATGGCAAAAACTATTCTTAATGGGTTCAGGAGTTATTTTGCAGATTATTTAAATTCAACACTTACAGCGAAAGCTAGATTTGAAAAGTCTGACTGGCATGGTGTGCGTCAGGCAAATGTAGAGAGACTTGAAATATATAAAACAAAAATTGCTCAAACTGTTGAATACTTGAGGGTTATTACAAATAAAGATATCAATGATCTTGAATTATGGAGTGATGCAAAGACAGCATATACCCAGCTTATTTTTAATTTTCCCAATTTTGAGATCGCTGAAACTTTTTTTAACTCAATATTCAGTGATATCAATGATCATGACAAGATATCTGATGATGTTGTGTATGTAATCTCATCGCAACTTATTGAAGCGCCTGAAGCAGAATATAGTATTTTTATACGGTATGAGGGCCTTAAATTTAGAAGTATTTGTAAAACAATTTTATTAGAGGCAGAATTTTCTCTTCCTTGGGAAAATATAGATCTAGACCTTGACTGCATAATGGATGCCTTTAATTCTGAAGTAGTCGCAGTCATGAATACAAACAATGTAAAACTCCAAGTGGATCTTCTTGAGTCGACTTTTTATCGCAGTAAGGCCGCTTATATGGTTGGCCGAATAAGTGTTGGTAACAAAACTATTCCCTTGGCGATCGTTGTCTTGAATAATGGGCAAAACAAATTATTTGTCGATACTATTGTTTTTGATTCTGATGAGCTGAGCATTATTTTCAGTTTTACCAGAAATCATTTTATGGTGGACTCTCCACTACCTTATCAGTACACACATTTCCTCAAGAACTTAATGCCAAAAAAGTTGGACTATGAAATCTATAATTCGTTAGGATTCCCTAAACACGCTAAAACTGAGTTTTACCGGCAACTAGTAAATCACCTTAACAACTCAAGCGATCAATTTGTGGTTGCTCCGGGTATTAAAGGAATGGTGATGTCCGTATTCACACTCCCCTCATACAATATAGTTTTCAAAATTATAAAGGATAATTTTTCCCCTCCAAAAGAAGTTACACACGATGAAGTAAGGGAAAAATATAAATTAGTCTCACAATATGATCGAATTGGCAGAATGGCGGATACACAAGAATTCGACAATCTGATTTTCCCTCTTGAACGATTTTCTAGTGATTTAATAGAGGAGCTTAGTGCAGTTGCACCGTCACAAATTGTAATTAATAGTGATTCGATTCTAATACGCCATTTATACACAGAACGTTACATGACACCGCTAAACATATATCTCGAAAGTGCGAATGATGAGGAAATTAGAGATGTTATGGATGAATATGGTAACTGCATAAAGCAATTAGCCGCGGCAAATATTTTTCCCGGTGATATGCCGCTCAAAAACTTTGGCGTAACCCGACATGGACGAGTCGTGTTTTATGATTATGATGAGATCGCGGCCCTTACAGAGTGCAATTTTAGAAGGATTCCACCTCCGCGAAATGAATATGAAGAAATGAAGGCGGGCACTTGGTATACGGTGGGACCAGCGGATATCTTCCCAGAGGAATTTAAATTATTTTTTTCTGGTAATGCCAAAGCAAGACTCATGTTTGAAAAAATTCATAGTGAATTATATGACGTGGATTTTTGGATTAATTTACAAAACCAAATTAGGAGCGGATTTGTGCTTGATGTATTCCCATACCGCAGAGCCAAAAGATTTGAGCGGGGCCAGAGCTCAGAGCTAGAAGTATTTGCCGACTAACGGAAAGAAAATTTTTCCTCTACATCATCCTTTTTAATTATAAATCCATCCCTCGTTATACTCTTTATTTCCCAGCCACTATTAATACTCTCGCCTTCTGAGTATGCTCTATCGTCAATGAACAACCGATTCGCAGCAGAGCCTTCCGAAAGAAAAATATAGCCAGATAAATTGAAATCTGGCAATTTATAATCACCATTTTCCAAGATCAATACTTCATCAAGAATAACATCCTCAACAGTTAAAACACGATTGTCTTCACTTAAATTTTGACCAGCTGCATCAGATAATCCCTCTTTCGAGGGACTCATTATCGAGGAGTTGTTAGTAATCTCATGTTGTTCTGAAATGAAATAAAATACGGCAATACTCAACATTATAAAAACAAAAATAATCAGGAATTTATAGGGGTATTTTTCTTTCTTTTGGCTATGAGATGCCAGGTTAGTACTTAAAATATCCTCAATCCGAGATGGATCATCTTTTGCTCTGTCATTTTCCGCCTTTTTCAGGGCTTTCAGTATGTAAGACATCCCTAGCTACTCTCTTGAATTATTCTTGGTATTTCTTCATTAGTGAGCTGATTAATTAGCATAATGGTTCTTCTGCCAACAATTCCATCAGGATTAATGTTGTTTTGTTTTTGAAATAAAACAATCTCATCAAAAATCGCCTCAGTAAATCTTCCTCCCGTTATCAATCTTTGTTTGTTAGCATAGATCTCCGCAAACTTATCTTGCAGCCAAACTAATCCAGCCTTATTTTCATCACCCAATTTTAAAACTTTAAATTCCTTTGGTGGTGCCCATAAATAACTGAAAGACCCTGTCCATCGCTTTAAAAAAATATCTAGCTTTATAAATGATTCACCATTTAAATCAAATAGCAAAATAGTCTCATCTCTTACCTCCAGCAACACCACACTGGTTATATTTGAATTAGAATCAGTTAAATGGACTATCCCTGGCCTATTAGTTTTCAAAATAACGTCAAAATCAATGGATTCATTCGTCTCATACTTTAATCCAATATCTGTTGCTGAACTGTTTAATGCTTCTTCAGTAAATATCCCTTCAACCCTATGACCCCAGAGAGAGAATAAATGTTCAATGGGATTAATACTTGGGGAAACACGCGCAACCGGCTGATTTGTTTTTAATTCTTTTAGTGGATTCACCGCAGAGATGTTGTTTTCTTCCTCTTCTTGGAATAACTTACCCTCTAACTTACCCTGATAATTGTATTGACTTTTATCAGTTACTATTTCCCATTGAAGCTCTTCTCTAAAAAAGAACACTAAAATCAAAACATTTAGAAGGGTAAAAACTCCTATTTGCCAAACTTTACGTCTAAATGGCTTTGTCTCCTCTCCAAGAACTTCAGCAGACGACTTTATTACCAAAGATACATTGATAGATTGTTTACTTTCAGAGTATGCCGCCAAAAGCGCTTGATGACAGATCAAGTTAATAAGACGAGGAACTCCCTTGGTAAGTTTGAAAATGTGTTTATATGATCTCCTATCAAATATCTCACGAATCCCGCCCGCCTGAGCTAATCTATAATTTATATAATCAGGAACCTCCCTGATTTTTAAAGGCAGCAGATGAAACCTTGAGACAACTCGCTGATTGAGTTGCCTTAAATTATTTTGTGTTAATTTTTCTACTAATTCTGGTTGTCCCACCAACAATATATGCAGCAATTTATTACTATTAGTTTCTAAATTGCTGAGCAAACGCAAGCTCTCTAAAATCTCATCATCAAGATTTTGAGCTTCTTCTAGAATAATAAGTGTTTTTAATCCCTCAGAATGGGCCTGTAAAAGGTTGTCATAAATCGCATCAGAACATTGCTTAGCATAGGAAAGATGGGCATTTCTTTTAAACTTTATAGACAGTTCTTTACAAATACTCGCAAATAAATCGGTTTCTTTAAGCTTACTATTTAGGATGTATGCTACACGTATATGCGCTGGTAGATGCTCAATTATTGTTCTAGTGAGAGTTGTTTTGCCAGTCCCAACTTCCCCGGTCAGAACAATAAATCCGCCTTCTCTATCTAAACCATATTTTAAATGCGCTACTGCTTGTCGGTGTTGGTAACTGGGGAATAAAAGATTAGGGTCAGGAACAATAGAGAATGGTTCTCTTTTGAGACCAAAATGTTGCAAGTAAACGCCCATTTGTAAAATGACTACTCACTTTTATCGTTTTTGTCTAAACCCTGACTAATAAAATCTTTTAGCTGTTTTGCAACAACACCATCATCAGAATCTTCAAAATCTCTAGTGATAAGATGATCAAATTTTTGTCGTGATAAGACATTTGCCTCCTCAGGATTTCTTAAAATAGTAGGTCTAATAAACATCATAAGAACCTTTTCCCGATCATCTTTCGATGATTTGCGAAACAGACTTCCCAATATAGGTATGTCACCCAGCAAAGGGACTTTCTCAGCATTATCGCCGGAAGTGCCCTCTATCAGGCCACCTAAGATAAGTAACTCACCATCTTGAATCATAACATTTGTTTGTATTGTGCTTTTTGTAGTTGTAGCTCCCAATAAAGAATTTGCTGTCCCTGATTTTACTGCAGATGATTCTTGTTCTATCTCGAGCCTAACCGCATCACCCTTACTGATCTGAGGTTTCACTTTTAACATTACTCCTACTTCCTCTCTATTTACCGTAGTAAAAGGATTAACGCTATTAGTATTGTTTGTATTTGCATAACTTCCTGTAGGGAACGGCACTTCTTCACCGGATGTAAGCACTGCCTCCTCGTTATCCAATGTAATTACAGAAGGCGTTGATAGAATCTTGCTACGCCCATCCGATTTTAAAGCCTGAACCAATAACCCAATACCTCTCCCAGTTTCTTGATCAAAATCACCGGCCATTCCTATAACACTCGGCGCAAGAGAGGGAAGTGAATTTGTCACTGTCGATGAATCCCCATCAGCAATTGAGCCCAGCAAAGTCGCTAATACCCCATCAAAATTTGTTAGATAAGCGCCCTCGTCCTGTCCTGTGATTGCCAACTGTGAACTCAAATTTTTTGCCTGACTTTCTGATAATTCAGCAATAACTGCCTCTATCAGAACCTGAGGTCGTGCTCTATCTAGTTTATCAACTACATTTTTTATTTCCCGGATGACCGCAGATGGAGCCGCCATCACCAGAGCGTTATTGAGTTCGTCAATCTCTATTTTATAGTTGGTAGTTGTTTTCTTATCGCTCGTTGACTCACCCGCTAATCGAAGAAAGACATCTGAACTTAACATACCATCAATTATTGGCTTGATCTCTGATGCTCTGGAGTAATCTAAATAAATTACTTCAACACTACCTTTTTTAGTGGAGGGGAGATCAAGTAGCTTTAACATATTTTTAAAAGCAGTTCTTGCAATCCCTGGGCCACTAACTATAACCCTATTATTTAGGCCATCTTCCACTAAAGACAGCTCTTGTTTTTGAAGCTGCTTCAATTGACCAGCAATATGTACTGCTTCACCCGCTGAAATAAAATCCAAATTTATAACTTCAACCGCTGTCTGATCCGGATCATCCATTTGCTTTATCACTCGATTTGCGGCAGTGATATTTGATCGGATATCAGACATAACTAAATAGTTACTCCCCGCAAAAGCCAGCAACCTTGCACCATTACTCAGCAATGGTTTGATTATCGGCACCAGAGTAGCTGCTTGGACATGCCTAACCTTGACTATCTCAGTAACTAACCTATTATCTCCATCACCGCCGGCAAATTGAAAAGCCTGAGTAAATGGTATTATTCGAGTAACAGCGCCATCCTCTACCGCCTGGAAACCTTGAACTTGAAGAGAGGACAAAATGGCTTCATACAAAAGATTTGCATCGATCGGACCAGGCGATATTATCGTGACCTTGCCTTTAACCCTGGGATCAAGAACAAAAGACTTCCCTGTAATTTCTGCAAGACTCTCAATGACACTTCTGATATCAGCATCACGAAAGTTAATTTGAACTGTTTCATCAGCAGAAAGAGCTGACGAAATAAAAACACCAAAGAAAGTAATGAACGCAACCCGTCTTAAAATTCTCTTAATATTAAATTTCACTCTAAGTTTGGCTTTCATTTTTTATCCTTAGTAAAACCAGATTTAATTTTGCTATGGTTTCATCCCAAGAGCAGGTAGCATTTTAGCTGACAAACTCTCAGCATTCACATAAATAATTTCTTCCCGCCCTTCACGCAAAATAGTTACAGGTAAATTACTTGACGATCTAAGTTTCATCAAATTCATTGGATTTCCCATAAGATCCTGAATTAATGACCCATCCACTTGCAAAATCACATCACCATTTCGTATATCTGCCAATGCTTTTACCTCAGAAGAGAGGCTGTTCACCTTAAATCCTTGTCCCTCCCCGACCTTGACAGGGACCGCTCCAAATAAATTGGAAATGGCAAAGCCTTCTTGCCTGATATTCGAAGGGGGTGCACTTTCAGAAGCGGCAGACTGCATGATTACATCATGCTTCTTCATCATTAACTGCTTCCTAACACCATTTTCCTCCAAGATAATTCTATAAGCTTGTATTTCTACTAATTCAATTGATCCCGAGAGCTTATCCCTAACTTTAAATACTTTTTCAGGCCGTCCTTTAAACTTTAAAGTTGCGGACGAATTACTATTTGATAGCATCACGCCTAAAAGATCTGCATCTATTTTTAACTCAGGTAACTTTTGGTCAGGTCTATTAGTTTCAACCTTAGTAATTATTTTTCCTTCACCAAACCAATTCCATGAATCAGCTCTCATGGATTGAGCACTGTTAATTTTGACGATTGGTGCCTTTTCATCATTCAATAGAACGAAAACGAGCTGAAATAAGGACGAAACTAAAAATCCTATTGATATTAATAAAATAATATTTTTTAGTTCCAAATAGTTTTTTAAATCTTTAATATTCAACTGGAGCCGCCACAATGGTCGCATCATAGGTATTTTTTAATGATGTTGTCATAATTACCTGATCAACTTTATAGCCCGAGCAACTCGCCTGAGAGTAAAAATCTAGAAATTGATTTGCATCCGATCCAGATAATTGAAATTTAATTTTATCCTCAGTTTGCTCAAAAGAATTTACCGAAAGTAAATTCCGTCTTGCTAAATTCTTAATCTGATCCTCTGTAGTTCCTCTTTTATAATTACGGGATGAGCAGGCATTCTCTAATTTCTTCACAACACTTACTTTGGAAGAAATCCAAATAAAGTCTGACTTTAGGAGTTCCAGCTCTTGGGATAATTTTGTATGTTTGGACAGCAATGGATTTACAGAAATAAACGCTAAACATAACAGCGACAGGGCCAATCCAAAATAAAGCAACCTCTTTTCTCTTGCTTGCAAAAGATTAAGTTTTTCAGTTATGTAAAATCGAAGCCTATTCATCAGAATAATCCTTATTCAACCTTTCGAAGGAGTTACGGATAACACCATATTGTCATCTCCCGTCATTTTATCTGGAATTAAACTTACACGATAACCGTCTATTTTTAGAGATTTCTTGCTTAACTTGTCAGCATTTCTAATAGATATCTGAGCTGAAGAATCACTAATTTCCATTCTGACCAATTCGCATTCACAGTTTGTCATTATTGGTTGCAAAGATCTAAGAGACTTTATTATCGGTGAGTCTAGAGCTTCTTTTTGCTCAAATAAACGCTGTAAATTCGTCTCGGCTTTACTTCTCAAAACTGACGAAGCTGGAATATTTTCATTGAAAATTTTTCTAAAAACATCCACATTTTTATTTTGATAAACCGCGATGCTGTTTTCTAAGGAGCTAATACTGATAATTACAGAAAATAGAGATGTCATTACCGCAATAAATATTATACCTGCGGCAATTGACCACTGATTGATCAGTGAGGATTTCAAATTTCTCTTTAATTCTTTCGGCAACAAATCAACTCCCTCATGCGAGCCAAAAGTCCAATCGATTTTCGATTCGTTGACCCTTGCTATTTTACTTAGCTCCAGTGGAATTAAATTTTTATCTGGGATAGATATCGACAAGCGATAATTTGGATTTTCATCCAAAAATTTTTGGATAAGAGGCCATGCTATTGTTGCTTTTGAAGCAAAGCCCTCTTTACGAGAGGTTCTAACTAAGATTACTCCCTCTCTCCATCCTACACTAACAATATTTTCTTCGAACGGTAATGCGAAGTAATCTGGTGTCATCGAAACTGCTTCTACTCTAGAATTTTCTGATATCCTTTTCCATTCTCTCAGATGATCAATGCTAGTTACCGCGTATGTGAGTTGCTCGGTTGTTTCATGAATTAAACTAAAGTGAGTTTCTGATGGGTCTTGAAGAAGTTTATCCTCTAGCATCCAAGGAATGATATCCATCCACTTTCTTCTTGGCGCAGTCGGAACGTCAACGTAATGAATACTCGTATACTCAGATGGCACCCATAAATGTGCCAAATCAGTCGCATCTCCGGCTGGACCTTCAAGAGCGTTTTCTAATTCCACTTGCCTCTGCTCAAGGTCAAAAATATGCCAAGTATTCATACTATTTAAATTCCATCATAGAACAAGCAGACTGGATTATATTAGTTTCTTGGAAATTTTGCTGATCTGTCTTTGAAACCTCATCTTTCTTTGAAAACAAGGCCTCTATTTCAGACATTGGTTTACTTGAAGGCAGGATTTTTGGCACCAATCTAATATCTCTAGAAATAATGTTTATACCAGCATTTTTTGTTCTATGTAGCAAACTAGTTAGCTCCATCTTGGCTTCTCCAATTTCGGCTTCTAAATATAACTTAAAGAAATCACTGTTCACAGAGATCAAGTGTTGTGGCCAAATCAAATTTGCTCTGCCAACTCCAGGTTTAATTGGATCCCAAAGAGCTAAGTACTCATTTATTTGGTTATAAAAGTCATTCACATTACTGAAAGGTCTTCCCGATAGGACTGCTTCGATGAAAGCTGGACCATAATTACCACTAAGTGAGTTTAAAATTTCTACTGATGCAGTATTAATGTTGATTGGTGTCTGAAACGGAAGTGCCGACAACCAGGGCATCAATTTATTGACCTCCTCGATTGTGTAACCCATAACTGCTGATAGCTCGGATGAAGATACAAACAGATCATTATAAACAACCACAGAATTCTCTAAGCCTTCATAATCTGATTGCTCTGCGCCCCAGGACCCTGCGCTATCGTCAGCATCGATCCAGTCTTTTATTGCATACACCCTGCCTGGATTTACTGGAATACTCAGTAGCTCGAGAAGATTCAACCAAACTTTGGCAAAGCCAATTTTTTCAAAATCATCCAGCTCGCCTTGTATAGGAGAATTGTCATAGTATTTAAAACTATTTATATTAAAGGCACCTTGTAAATCGCTGAGGCAACCGGTCAGCGTTCCTCCCTCAACTGGTAATAAAGGAAGCGCTTGCGCCCAAATCTCGCCGTAATGATCAATATTATTATCTCTTATATCCTCAAAAAGTAACTCAGTTGCCCAACCTTCCCCACTAATCGCTATTAGAAGCGCCTGATCATTGTGCAGAAGGCGAGAAGCTTGCGATAAATCTATTTGGTGTCGATAAAAGATGTTCGACAATATTAAACTCACTGCAAAGATAAGAATAACTGCAGATAGAAGGGCTACACCAGTTTGCCGCGTTCTCATTTTAATTGCTTATTACTCCAGGATATATTCGGGTTATCTCAGCTTCATTTTTAAACGTTATTTTAATTTCGATCATTCTGGGCAGCAATTTTCCAGACCTTGCTGGCGCATTTGGTGGAGGCCAGTCTGGATGATAATTTCCATTTGCGTCCAAATGGTTAATTTTTATCTCGGAGACATTATCCAGCAAACGAAGCTTCACTCCATCACTTTGACGGGGTGATTCGGTGGCGCCCCAGGAAGTGCGGATGAGCTGGTCATCAACATTAAGTCTATAATCAATACGCCTTAATCCGCTCGGATTACTCTTGATGCTTGGCCCACCGCCACGAGTGAATCTTATCCCAAAATCACTCGGATCAGTGAAATATGCATCCTCCATCTCGCTTAACCCATCATAAAAACGTCTAGGCTTAATATGCAAAAAATCTCTACCAATTATCTGTAATGCCTGGGCTAATTGAGATTCATCTTGAAAGCTTTCTTGACTCCGTTTATTCATTTGAGTCATTACCTCAACAGCCTGATATGACATGATCGAGAGAATAGATAAAAGGAACAATGAGACGATCACTTCTATTAAGGTGAAGCCTAATTGTTTTTTCAAAATTAATTGCTCTTTATTAAATAAACAGCAAGAGTAGATTGAGTCTTATTATTATCTGGAGATTCAACCATGACTTGATACCGATATAGATCCTGCCCCATGGCTTTCTCAATTTCTAATTCCCATATCCAATCAGTTCTTCCTTGGAGTTCTTTCCCTTTTTTCTTTAACGCTATTTTATTACTTGTAGCTGACCAGGCTTGAGATACCTGATATCGCTTCATCAATTGATTCCAAGCAACATTATGAGCGAAAAATCGATCTTTCAACAATACCCTCTCATCTGCATATTGTTGCACAGAGTAAATCGCACTGCTCAATACTAAACTCAATATAAATAGTGCGACTACTAGTTCAATCAAAGTAAATCCAAAATTCTTTTTCTCGGATTTCAATCAACTATCCTTGTCATCTGTATATTAGATTCCTCAGCATTCCATCTAAATGTAAATTTGGTATCAGTTTCAAGGAAAGAGAGAGTCATCATTTCTTGGGGTTCTAAATATCCATCGGGGAACAACAGAATAAAAGGTGAGGATTCTTTTTCTGTATCAGACTCCTCCAGAAAAATAGATTGAACATCCTCAAGTAGCACTTCATCTGCAATTAATCGCCCAACTAGTTCTTCATTGTCCTTACCAAAGCTAATATACCCCTTATGATCCAACAAAAATCTTGAAGGTATCTCTGTTTTTAACCATTGATTTCGGTAATATATTACTGGCGTAAGCGCCGTTGCCTCTCTTGTCTCTGCATTAAAATCAGACATTATTCCGTAAACTGCGCCTTCTAACATCGCATGTTCAAAAACCAGATTGATCCAAATCATTAGCCTCTCAGACTCAGAAACATATCTGCGCTCAGATGACTGACTTACCGAATATATTACAGAGGTAAACAGTATTACTACTATAGCGGAAACCACTAATAATTCTATGAGTGTAAATCCTCTCTGATTCCTCACTCTGAGATATCCATTTATAAAACCAGAAAATGGGTATAACTAGTCATTGATATTCCAACTTCCTAGATCAGCATTAGAATCAGTCCCTCCTGACGCTCTGTCAGCGCCTAAAGTATATACCTCTACAGGCTTTCCATGAGTCCCCGGATTTGAATACCTGT
>CABXWC010000018.1:0-26141 GCA_902515855.1 uncultured SAR92 cluster bacterium | reverse complement strand
AGTTTCAAATGGCAGTGTATGTTTTAAAAATTATCCCAGGATATGGTGCTATACAAGAAATATGACGTTTCTTAGCCTTGAAAGTCTAGCCGTTGCTCTTTCAATTACTTATGTAGTCTTTGCCGCTATTGAAAAAAAAGTTTGTTGGTGGTTTGCCCTTGCGAGCTCCCTTATATACATATTTATTTTCTTTGATGTAAGACTTTATATGGAGTCAATGCTCAGTGTTTATTACGCACTGATGGCACTCTACGGAATATTTGTTTGGGGGAAAACAGATAGTGAAAAACAGCACAGTAAAATTATCAGTTATGATTTTAGAATTCATTTGCTCATCTTGACTGTCATCATAATCTTATCTGGTCTCAGCGGTTATATTTTGTCTAACAACAGCGATGCCTACCGACCTTACATGGATTCATTAACAACGTGGTCAAGCATCTTTGCGACTTTTCTAGTTGTCAAAAAGGTTTTAGAAAATTGGATTTATTGGATTTTGATAGATAGTGTTTCAATAGTATTGTATTTTGAAAGAGAGCTATATCAGACAGTATTTCTCTTCATTGTGTATCTGGGGATTGCGTTTTTGGGTCTTTTTATTTGGAGAAAAAACTTTGAATCACAGAACAAGTGATTTGTTATCCCAAGCTTTGTCTCATTGGAAGAATTGGGTGCCTGAAGTTTACTCCAACTCAGCTGAGCCTCCTAAGATAATTGAGAAATTGAAAAGTGGAAAAACCAATGAATCATTTATAGTCGGTTTTCATGAGTTCAAGGCAGTAGTGAGGATTAATTGTTTAGACGAGAGAACACTTGGGATAAATAGAAAGCGTGAGGATTTAATTTTGCGTATGTTGAGGCATAAGTCTTTCGTACCCAAAATTTTTTTTAATGATAAAGATATTCAGATTAGAGAATTTATTTATGGAAAAAATCCTAAATTATCTGAACTAAAAATTTCAACGTATCGTGATCAGGTTGAACTCTGCTTAAATGCGATTCACGAAATTGATGTTAAATCATTTGAAAAAAAGTGTTACCTAACGTACATCAAAGATTATGAGGCTAAGCTTGAGAGTGTCGATTCAAAAATGATATGTGCAGTAGAGGAAGCTGCAAGCATAATCGATGAGAGTCATTGGTCTCCTGTAATAGTTCATAATGATTTAATACCAGAGAATATGATTTTAAGTGGAGATAAGTTATACCTCATCGATTGGGAGTACGCTGATTTTGCGCATCCATTGACTGATAGATTGAGAATATATGGTAAAGACGATTGCAGGCTTTTTTATGCTAATAGTATAGTTAACGCATTAAAAATACTTCAAGATGGTGTCGACTATATGTGGTTAAAATTGAGGGCTCGATTGAATTATGAAGATTAAATTAAATACGTTAAATGAACTAGAGAAACATATTATATTAAATAAAGGGACTGAAGCCCCGTTCACTGGTGTATACAATGATTTTTCGTCAAACGGTTTATACATCTGCCGTCAATGTAATGCACCACTGTACAGATCTGATGATAAGTTTCAATCGAGCTGCGGATGGCCGAGTTTTGATGATGAAATTGCTGGTGCAGTAAAAAGAGTGCCGGATCCAGACGGCCGGCGAACCGAGATAGTTTGTGCATCATGTAACGGCCACTTGGGGCATGTGTTTTTGGGGGAAGGTTACACTGCGAAGAACATACGCCATTGCGTTAACAGCGTCTCAATGAAGTTTGTCTCCAAAATCAGAGAGACTGACTAGATTCGGTTAGAAGATTACTCCTCGGCAATAGTCGAAGGATTGGTTAATTGGTTCTTTTTTGAGATAACTTTACCCAAAATCAAGCCCAATTCGAATAGTAACCAGGTCGGTACAGCTAGCATAATTTGAGATATCACATCAGGTGGTGTCATCAACATACCAACAATAAAGCAAATTATTATCACATATGGGCGTTTAGACGATAATTTGTATGGGTCTAAAGCATTTGTCCAAGACAAGATAACGATTCCTATTGGGACTTGAAAACTAATACCAAATGCAAAAAAAAGCTTAAGTACAAAATCAAGATAGCTTCTTATATCTGGCATTAAGCTTATTCCGTCTGGTGCTATGTTTGAGAAAAAAGCAAAGATCAATGGGAAAACCAAGTAAAAGACAAATGCAATACCTGCGTAGAAAAGGACGATGCTTGCCAAAAATAAAGGTACAACTATTATTTTTTCCTTCTTATATAAACCTGGCGCAAGGAATGCCCAAGTTTGATAGAGAGAGTGGGGCATGGTCAAAAATATTGCCGAAATAAGAGCTAGTTTGAACGGAGTCAGGAAGGGAGAAGCAACCTCAGTCGCTATCATTGTGATGTCGTTAGGTAGCAGATTCCGGATCGGAGCTGATATATATAAATAGAGCTCTGCACTAAAAGGGATAATCGCAAGAAAAGCGATAAATATTATTAATATTGATAATAAGATTCTATTTCTTAATTCGATTAGATGCGCGATAAGAGGTTGCTTATCAAAGTTGGAGTTATTGTTTGGCATCTTTTTTATCCGATGACAAATCTTGCGTTACAGAATTTAGTTCTGCCTTAGTCTTTGCAATTTCTTGCATAACTTTTTCATTATGGAGTTGCTTTTTTATTTCATCAATACCAACTTCATTTTCAATATCGGAGCGAGCCGAGTTAATAAAATTTCGGAGTCGTCCAATCCAGAGTGTTATTGTTTTGATAGTTTCGGGTAGTCTATTAGGACCCATTACTATTAGAGTTAGCGTTGCAATGATTAGAATTTCAGAGAAACCGATATCGAACATTTAGTTAGGACTTATTCTGTTTTAAATTGAGCGTCTAATCACCCGCTTTTTCAGATTTATCTGATTCCTCTTTATTCTCGTCAGAGACTGCTTTTTTAAAATTTTTCACAGCTCCTCCGAGATCAGAGCCTATGTTCATGAGTTTCTTTGTCCCAAAAATTAGAGCGACTATAATCAAAATTATTAGTAATTCTTGCCAACCAAATCCCATTTTTAACTCCTAACTTCTTTATTATTCAATCAACATTATTTGTTTAACGTGTTCTCAATTATCGCATCTATGTTGTAGTTTACCAATAACTCATCGTAAACAGTATATAAGAACCAAAAACTCCTAAACTCAAACCAATTAAGAGATAGACATATTTTCTTTGGTTATTTGATTTGGCATTAGTTGATGAAGCATTTTTGCTTGGTTCGTCAATTTTGTCTAAATTACTCAGAGTTTGAAGGATTTCTTGAAGTGTCGTTGGAACTTCAGAAATTTTCTCAATGATATCGGGGCCATTTTTTTTCAATTTTTTAATAATACTCTTAGGAGAATAACGATCTTTCAGCCATTGCTCTAAAAAAGGTTTTGCAGTGTTCCAGAGATCTAATTCTGGATAAAGTTGTCTACCCAAGCCTTCTATATTTAAGAGAGTTTTTTGAAGCAAAACCAAAGCTGGCTGAACCTCCATTTGAAAATCCCGAGCCGTAGCAAATAAATCAATGAGTATATGCCCCAAAGAGATCTCATTTAGAGGCCTCTGAAAGATAGGCTCACAGACAGTTCGAACAGCACCAGTAAGTGCTAATACTGAGGTATTTTTGGGTACCCATCCTGACTGAATATGCAACTCAGCTACTAATTGGTAATCACGTTGAAAAATCGCTAGTAAATTCCTTGCAATGTAATACTGGTCCTCATTTGATAACGAACCAATAATCGCGCAATCTATACCGATGTAGGTGGGTGAACGTGGGTTTGACGCGTCAACAAAAATATTGCCTGGATGCATGTCAGCGTGGAAAAAGTTATGGTGAAGGACTTGAGTGAAAAAAATCTCCACTCCTCTCTCTGCTAGTAGTTTGAAATCTACATTAAGTGATTTTAATTTCTTTACATCTGTGACAGGAATTCCAACAATTCTATCCATGACAAGAACATTTTTTGATGAAAACTCCCAATAAATTCTCGGAATATACAATAGGTCAGACTCTTCAAAATTAGACTTCAATACTGACGCATTCGCGCCTTCAGCCTTTAAATCGAGCTCGCCCATAATTGTATTTTCATATTCTTTGACAACTTCAATCGGGTGAAGTCGTTTCGTATCTTCGCCAAATCTCTCTATCAGACTAGCTATTGCGTAGAGAAGTTTAAGATCTTTCTTAATTACATCCTCAATACCGGGGCGAACCACTTTGATTACAATATCTTGTCCGTTTTTTAATTTTGCTGCATGAACTTGAGCAATGGATGCTGATGCCATTGGCTCACTTTCGTAAGATTTAAAGATGTCCTCTACACTCGAACCAAGTGAACTTTCAAGAATATTTTTAAACTCTTTTGAGCAGAAGGGAGGCACAGAATCTTGAAGAAGTAGTAACTCTTTCGCAATATCTGGAGGAATCAAATCAGGTCTAGTCGATAAAAGTTGACCAAATTTTACGAAGATCGGTCCTAACTCCTCGAGAAATTCTCTAAGGCGAATTGCTCTTGCTTTTTCTGGCGTTTTAAAAAAAACAGTGAAGAGAAAGAAGATCTTTATTCTTTTAGGGAGGCGAGCTTTATTTACAAACAAATCCAAGCGATGCTTTAACATCAATGAGACAATTTTTGTCAACCTGGCAGTTGCTATCATTGTTTATTTTGCTTATTTTCGCTGGCAACCAGAGACTTTAATTTTTTAATCCTGGCCTCGAGCCTGTCAGCATTAGTTGCTAGATTCCTGATATCTGATGAAAGTTCAGTAAACTCATTCAAGCTTGGAACAATGTCCACCTCCTCTTGAATACTTTCAATCATATTTTTAGTAACTTCTTGCCTTACCTTATTGTTTATCCTTATTACCCCTATGAAGGTTTTACAAAAAAGCCGAGCAGGTATTTTGCCAATTATTTTCCCAAGAATTCCTTCCCAATCAATATCAAGTGATTTACCAATATCGCCCAGTTTTTGCAGGGTCTTTAAATCGCCGCTAATGTTAAGATTAGTATCTGCTATGGCTGATTTAGGATCTTGATTAATTAGGGCTCTTAGTATTTCAATGAGTGATCCTGAAACTTGCACTGTTTGCTGTTTAGGATCCATGTTGTTGATTTTTATTCCTTGTTCATCAATTGAAATAACCAGTATGAAAGAAGGTTTGGTGCTCTCAACAACAATTATATTATCTATAAGTGATAACAATTTTTCGAATGTTTCTGGGTCTGTTTTCAGCGCAGAGTTTACTATTTTCTCTATCTGGTCAAGACCTTTAAGCTTATCTCTAAATAACATTTAAGGCTTGATTCCTGTATGAATTGCTACAATTCCAGAAGTCATATTTAAGAACGAATTGTCCACAAATCCAGCATCTTCCATCATCAGCTTTAGTTCGTCTTGAGTAGGATGCATTCGAATTGATTCTGCCAAGTATTTATAGCTTGAGGAATCCTTTGCAAATATTTGACCAAGCAACGGAATGACTTTGAATGAATAATGATCATAAAGCTCTTTGACAAGTTTAGCTTTTGGTTTTGAAAATTCAAGAATCATTAGCTTGCCTCCTGGTTTAAGAACTCTTGCCATCGATTTTAGAGCTTTGTCTTTATCGGTAACATTCCTCAATCCAAATGCGATCGAAACTACATCAAAAGTATCATTTGGGAACGGTAAATCTTGTGCATCTGCCAGTGAGAATTTTGCATTATTGCTGAACCCTCGATCGATTAAGCGATCTCTACCAATCTGAAGCATTTCATTATTAATATCAGAGACTACAACTACACCATTTGATCCCACAACCTTGCAGAATTTCATAGCTAAGTCAGCAGTGCCACTGGCAAGATCAAGGACCTTGTTTCCTGACTTTGCACCACACATCATTACTGCAATTTTTTTCCACGCTCTATGAATTCCTAATGACATCAAATCATTCATTAAATCGTAGTTTTTTGCCACTGAATTAAAAACCTCAGCAACTTTCTTAGTTTTTTCTGCTGTATTAACGGTTTCAAAGCCAAAATGAGTAGTTTTGTTTTCCATAAAGATCTATTTTTGAAATCTGCATTGTAACTACAATATATGCGATAAAGTAGTCATGTATTATAAGTACACAAATCAAATCATATTGGATGATCTACCGATATTACTTTGTTCTTTCATTTGAGCTCTAAGATTTGAGTATCAGGTAATCGAGATTGACTCTCTTTGGCGAGAAGTAAAAGGTAGTTCCTCCAATAAGCCTCATAATTTTTTTTCAAGGAGAAAATGTAATCCCAAGAATAGATCCCTGAGTCATGACCATCATCAAAGACTAACTGTATAGCATACAGTCCTACTTTTTTAACATTAATGATGCGTACATTTTTCTTTCCATATTGAAGCACATGATCTGAAGGATGATGCCCTCTTACTTCAGCGCTTGGAGAGTAAACACGCAAATATTCAGCAGAAAGCGATATTCGATCTCCCATTTTATAAACAAGAGTTAGCTTGTCCTTCGCCTTTGAGACTATTATTTTTTCAGGTTTAAATTCAGACATTTTTTACTAAATTTAAATCAAAGAATAAAACGACTTAAATCCTCATTACTCGCTAAGTCACTTAAGCTTTCTTCAACAAATTTTTTATCTATCACCACTGAATTATCATTTGAGCTACAGTCAGATGCATTAAAGGAGATCTCTTCTAATAAGCGCTCAAGTATAGTGTGCAAGCGTCTTGCCCCAATATTCTCTGTGCCCTCATTGACCTCGAACGCAATTTCCGCGATTTTTTGGGTCCCGTCCTCTGTAAATTCAAGTTGCAACCCCTCTGTTTTCAGTAACTCTATTTGTTGCCTTGTCAACGACGCATTAGGTTCAGTTAAAATACGCTTTAGGTCATCAATTTTAAGAGCATTTAACTCCACCCTTATAGGTAGCCTTCCCTGCAGCTCAGGTATTAAATCAGAGGGTTTGGATAAATGAAATGCGCCAGAGGCTATGAACAAAATGTGATCTGTTTTTATCATGCCGAACTTAGTCGAAACAGTACAACCTTCTATCAGTGGTAGTAGATCTCTCTGAACCCCCTCGCGAGAGACATCAGCACCTGAGGTTTTCGTATTTCTGCAAACTTTGTCTATTTCATCTAAAAATACTATACCGTTCTGTTCAGCAGATTCTATGGCAGATGCTTTGACTTCCTCTTCGTTAATGAGCTTTGCTGCTTCTTCTTCTTTAATCTGCTTCAATGCATCTGCAACCGATATTTTTCTTGTCGTCTTTTTGTTTTTGCCCATATTACTGAACATATTTTGTAGTTGTGATGTCATTTCCTCCATCCCAGGTGGCGCCATTATTTCAACACCAACGGGCATTTGACTGAGCTCAATTTCGATTTCTTTTTCATCCAAAGCACCCTCACGCAATTTTTTTCGGAACACTTGCCTGGTGGTGGAATTTTTTTCTTGAGTACCCTCGGAGCTTCTTGCTGGTGGTAAAAGCGCGTCAAGTACTCTCTCTTCAGCAGCATCCAAGGCCCGTTGATCGACTTTAAGTATCTCCTTCTCTCTGCACTCTTTGACGGCAGTCTCGACAAGGTCTCTGATAATAGATTCAACGTCTTTTCCCACATAACCCACTTCTGTAAACTTCGTTGCCTCAACTTTCACAAAAGGAGCATTTGCAAGTTTAGCAAGTCTTCGAGCAACCTCTGTTTTGCCCACACCAGTTGGGCCTATCATTAAAATATTTTTTGGCGTTACTTCATTCCTGATATCTTCATCAAGTTGGGATCGACGCCATCTGTTTCTGAGCGCAATTGCGACAGCTCTTTTTGCATCATCCTGCCCAATGATGTGTTGGTTAAGCTCATGCACGATTTCCCTTGGAGTCATGTGTGACATTTTTTAAACCTCAAGATTAAGTTCTTCGATAGTAGTATTGTGATTTGTGTAGACACAAACATCACCAGCAATTTTAAGTCCATTCTCTACAATTTCTCTGGCCGATAGTTCTGTATTATTGAGAAGCGCGCGCGCAGCTGATTGAGCAAAGGGCCCACCAGATCCAATAGCAATAAGGTCGTCTTCTGGCTGGATAACATCTCCATTTCCGGTAATTATCAGTGAGCTTTCTTTGTCAGCAACCGCTAAAAGGGCCTCAAGTCTTCGCAGCATTCTATCTGTACGCCAGTCTTTTGCTAGTTCAACCGCTGCTCGTGTGAGATTTCCATTATGCTGCTCTAGCTTCTGTTCGAATCGCTCAAATAAGGTAAATGCATCCGCCGTTCCTCCTGCAAATCCAGCAATCACCTCGTCGTTATGGAGCCTCCGGACTTTTCGAGCATTTCCCTTCATAATCGTATTACCCAGACTGACTTGGCCATCGCCCCCTATAACCACTGACGAGCCGCGTCTGACGGATAGAATAGTTGTCCCTCTATATTGATCCATAAAACTTCTCCTTTACTTAGATTTGGGGTCATTTTAATTAATATCAACATGCTATTCGATATATTCAAAATCAACGTTTTTAATTCTCCATATCCTAGGTGCTCTATTGTTATTCAAAAAATGAAGTAGATTGCGCTTTGGTGAATAATTTTAATGAAGAAAAAGGTATATCCTTTGGTCTTATATTATTGTAACTTTGTCTCTATAGATTTGATCTAAAAAAGAGGAATTTAGAAATGAAGTTAGATCTTAGCGATCAGACTTTGCTCACATCGAAGAACTATCTGAATGGGATATGGATAGATTCTGATGATGGAGAAGTTTTAAATGTTGATAATCCCGCTGATGGGAAAAGTTTTGCCTTTGTAGCGAAGTGTGGCAGAGCAGAAACTAGCCGAATGATAGATGCAGCTCACAAGGCTCAAAAAACTTGGTCAAAATCTTCAGTAAAAGAGCGCGCTAATTTGCTCAATAATTGGTTTGATTTAGTGATGGCTAATAAGGAAGATTTGTCAAAAATTCTGACTTTTGAACAGGGGAAACCAATCTCGGAGGCCAGAGCAGAGATAGTTTATGGGGCAAATTATATACAGTGGTTTGCCGAGGAGAGTAAGAGGGTATATGGAGATATTATCGCACCGCCAACCAACGATAAAAGAATAATGGTGATCAAACAACCTATTGGCGTTGTCGCATGCATAACACCCTGGAATTTTCCCAACGCAATGTTGACACGGAAAATTGCACCTGCCATTGCCGCCGGGTGCGCTGTTGTTTGTAAACCAGCAAATGCAACGCCTTTATCAGCACTAGCGCTGGTAATTCTGGCTGAGCGAGCAGGATTTCCGCCAGGGTTGATAAATATTGTTACGGGCAATACAAATGAAATTGGTGCGGAAATGACCTCTAATAGTTTAGTTAGAAAACTAACTTTTACTGGGTCAACTCCTGTTGGTAAAAAACTCATAACTGATTGTGCTCAGACTGTTAAGAGGACATCAATGGAGTTGGGTGGAAATGCACCTTTTATTATATTTGATGATGCGGATATAGCTGAAGCGATAAAGGGAGTGATGATTTCAAAGTATAGAAACGCGGGTCAAACTTGCGTTTGCACAAACAGAATTTTGGTGCAAAACTCGGTTTATGATGAATTTCTATCCAAATTTAAAGCAGAGTGTGAAAACCTAGTGGTTGGAAATGGCTTAGGCGAGGAGACCACAATTGGCCCCCTTATCAATAGAAAGGCTGCGGCCGATGTTAAAGACTTGATAGAGGATGCAAAATCAAAGGGTGCAATTTCAGAATTTGGTGAAAATAATAATGCATATGGAGATTGCTATGTAGAGCCGACAATTCTCTCGAATATTAATACGAGTATGAGAGTATTCAACGAGGAAATCTTCGGTCCAGTAGCTCCAATTATCAAGTTTGAATCCGAAGATGAAGCAGTTGAGTTGGCAAACAAAACTGAATTCGGCCTAGCAGCTTATTTTTATTCCAGAGATATCGGTAGAATATACAGAGTTTCAGAAGCCCTAGAGTTTGGGATAGTTGGCGTAAATGAAGGCATCATATCTAATGAAATGGCTCCATTTGGCGGTATAAAAGAATCAGGGAACGGTAGAGAGGGTTCCAAATACGGTTTAGATGACTATTTGGAAATAAAATATTTGTGTATCGGCGGAATAGACCAGTAGAGGCGAGAAAATGACTCATCTTATTTACCCCACCACTAATTTTAAAGCGATAGAGCAGATCTCAATCGATCGAGGAGAGGGCTGTTATGTATGGGATACCCATGGTAATCAATATTTAGAGGGCCTTTCTGGACTTTGGTGCACAGCGCTGGGATACGCAAATCAAGAATTGATAGATGTTACCGCGGAGCAGATGAAAAAGCTTACTTTTAGCCATATGTTTGGAGGTAAAACTCACAAAGTCGCAATCGAGCTATCAGAAAAACTGGCGAATATGATACCCATGAAAGATCCTGTGATTTCATTTGGAAATTCCGGTAGCGATGCAAATGATACGCATATTAAATTGCTGAGATACTATCATGAAGCTATTAAAAAACCAGAAAAGCGAAAGATTATTGCTCGAGAGCGCTCTTATCATGGCGTTACCGTTGCAGCCGCTTCTTTAACGGGACTACCGGTAACGCAGAATCATTTTGACCTGCCAGTTGATGCGCTAGGAATATTGAGAACGGATCATCCCCACTACTACAGAGGTAAGCTTGAAGGAGAAACTGAAATTCAATTTGTCGATAGAATAGTCGGCAACTTGGAGAATTTAATTATTGCAGAGGATCCTTCGACCATAGCGGCTTTTATCGCGGAGCCAATAACGGGCGCGAGTGGTGTCATAGTTCCACCGGACGGGTACTATGAAGGAATTCAAAATGTATTAGATAAATATGGAATCATGTTTTGGGCTGATGAGGTAATTACTGGATTTGGTAGGACAGGTAATGATTTTGGTTGTACCACAATGGAAATTAAATCCCCAGATATGATGACATTTGCAAAACAATTATCCTCTGCATATATGCCGATTAGTGCATCGGCGATTAGGCGAGATGTTTATGAGGCGATGATAGATCAGAGCGCTTCGGCAGGGGCGTTCGGTCATGGATACACCTACTCAGGACATCCGGTGGCCTGCGCCGTGGCCTTGAGAGTACTCGAAATTTATGACAGAGACGAAATCTTCGATCGAGCGTCAACTACAGGTAAATATCTTCAAGAGCAATTGAGTCAATTTTCTTCACATCCATTAGTGGGAGAGGTAAGAGGCAGCGGTTTGCTCGCAGCCTTGGAGTTAGTTCCAAATAAAGAGCTAAATCATCAATTCAAGGATGGCAAAGTCGGTGGAGTGGCTCAAAAAATGGCACAAGATAATGGCTTGTTGATAAGAACAGTAGCTGGCTCCAGCATTGGTATTTGTCCTCCGCTTATCATTACAAATAATCAAATTGATGAGTTGATTGATAAACTTGGGGATGCCCTCGATAAGACTTTTCAGTATTGTCAAACGTATAATCTTTTAACACAGTAGCGGCGCTTGTTACTGTCGCAGTAAATCTGAATAAATGATGAGTACGTGGCAATTAAAGTGATAAAACGTAATTGTAAAGATAGTGAAATAACCGATGAATCGGTCTTTCTTAATCGGCGAACTATACTTAAACAGTTGGGTTTTCTGGGTGGCACTTCTTTACTGGCGTCCTCTTCGTTTTCTAGCCCCAGCGAGAATTTGTTGTTAGGAAAAGAAATTGATTCATCAGTCTCTCTAAACTTCAAAAAAGCAGAACCTATCTTGGATGAATTAACTCAGGAAAAAAAAGCTGTTTCGCATAATAACTTTTACGAGTTTGGTAGCCAAAAACATCAACCAGCAGAGCTATCAAAAAATTTCAGGGTTAAACCGTGGAGTTTGAAAGTAACTGGTGAAAATAAAAGCTCAATTGAGCTTTCCTATGACGATTTATTTAATATGTTTGATTTGGAGGAAAGAATCTATCGATTGAGATGTGTAGAGGCGTGGTCGATGGTAATCCCTTGGATTGGCTTTCCACTCAGTAAACTTATTAACAAATTGGCTCCAACAACAAACACCAAATATGTCCGATTTCAAACCTTGTATAACCCCGAGCAGATGCCAGGACAAAAAAATTACTTTTTAGGTGGCGGTATAAACTATCCCTATGTGGAAGGATTAAGAGTTGATGAGGCAATGCACCCGCTCACGATTTTAGCGGTTGGGCTGTATGGTAAAATTCTTCCTCCTCAAAATGGTGCTCCAGTGCGTTTGGTTGTGCCATGGAAATATGGATTTAAAAGTATTAAATCAATCGTAGGAATAGATCTGATTCGTGAAAAACCGAACACTACTTGGAACTTATTAGCAGATAATGAGTATGGATTTTATGCGAATGTAAATCCTGAGGTAGATCATCCAAGATGGAGTCAAGCATATGAGAGAAGAATTACCTCTGGAGGTATTTTTAATCAAACTCGAATAAAAACACTGCCATTCAATGGGTATGCTGATGAAGTTGCGTACTTGTATAAAGGCATGGATCTCCGAAAGAATTACTAAAGCATGAGCCTTGTCCTCCGACGTCACGATATTGTATTCGCTAAGTTTTTTTTGCACGCACTTTTTTCTTATTTGCTAATTAATCAGTTTTATCTTGCGGCTATTGACGAACTTGGAGGTGATCCAGTCAAATCGATAACTCATTTCACGGGTATGGGCGCCCTTAATCTTTTATTGGTAACTTTGAGTGTATCTCCGTTATCAAAGATTTTTAAAATTAGGCAGTTTGTCAAATTTAGAAGACTAATTGGTCTTTATTCATTTGTTTATGCAATAACTCACATACTTTGTTTTCTATTTTTTGAAGTACAGTTTGATATCATTTTTTTCTTCGAAGAAGTTATTAATCGTCCTTATATTTTAGTTGGAATGACTGCATTCTTAATTTTAATGATATTGGCTCTGACATCTTTCTCTCTTTTAAAAAGACGATTGGGAGCAAAATGGCAGACACTCCACAATATGGTTTACTTAGCCACATTTCTAGTGACAATTCATTTTCTTTGGTCAGTAAAATTAAATGTAGTTGAACCAGTGATATACATTGTGCTGTTAATTTTTCTAATGATTCCGCGAAGGAGAAAAGTAATAAGTATGGTATCGAAATTAAGAAAAAGTTAATTATTACTTCAGAATTTCCTTGATTCGCACATAGGCAGGTTGTAAGGAGGAATACATTTTTTTATACACTTTCTTATAAAGTCGATCATACAACCCTTTGTTTATTTCATTGGGTTCAAAAATTTGTCCTACTTTTACCATGTTGCTCACAGCAACTTTAAAGTTTGGATAGGTTCCAGTACCGACCGCGCTGGCAATTGCAGCGCCCAAAGAGGAGGCCTCAAAAACACTTGATCTATATACTTTAGTGCCAAGAACATCTGCGCTAATTTGCATTATTTCATCGCTCTGTGATCCACCACCCGAAATCACTATCTTTGTGAATTTATTTCCGGTTCTTTTTTCAATAATTTCCTTACACTCTCTTATTGCATACACAATGCCTTCAATCATTGCACGATACATATGTGCCCTCGTATGAAGCTCATTAAATCCAATTATTGCACCCCTAGTCTCATCTCCATCTCCATTTGAGGGAGACCAGTAGGGTTGAAGCATCAGACCATCTGAGCCTGCAGATACAGATTGTAGTAATTGATTAAGGAGGGTCTCAGCTGAAGTATTTTTTGTTTTAGCGAGTTGTCTCTCAGTATCACCAAATTCATTCTTAAACCAACTGATCATCCAAAAACCTCTTTGAAGCATCATTTCAATGTTGTAAGTACTTGGAATTACGCCGGGATAGGCTGGATGGAATCGCAAAGCCTCTTGATATTTACTTGAGCTGACATTCACTGTTGCCAGACTTCCATAGCTAAAATTAGCCATTTTTTCATCAATACATCCAGTTCCCAAAACTTCACAAGCCTTATCTGAACCTGATGCAATAACAGGAGTACCCTCGAGAATGCCTGTCTCAAGCGAAGCTTTATTAGATACAACGCCAATTTTTTCACCAGCTTCAACAAGTTCTGGAAGCATATCTTGGCAAATTGGCATTATTTTCCATTGAAAACTTTTTTCATCTGCCCATTGTTGTTTTCTGAAGTTAAAGGGCAAATAACCCACCGTACTGGCAATTGAATCCCTAAATAGCCCAGTTAATTTAAAATTTTGATAGCAAGAGAGAAGAATAAATTTTTTGACCGATTTCCATAGTTCTGGTTGATTTTGAGAGATCCAATTCGCTTCTGCATTTTGATGAAACATGTCGACGAATCTTTTCGCGCCTACGATTCTGAGTAAAGCCGATTCTATAAAATTTAGTTTAGGCTTTGTATTCACTTTTCGTGAATCTAGCCAGCTTATTGCAGATCTTAATGGCGTATTCTGATTATCAAGACAGACGACAGTTGCTCGTTGGGTGGTCATGGAGACTGCTTTAATATGTGACTTTGGAAAATCAATCACTTTCCAAAGTTCGTTAGTTGCCTTGCAGACAGATTCCCAAAAATAAGATGGCTCTTGCTCAGCCCAACCATTTGCCTTGGAGTAATAGGGAGTTATTGGTACGGCGATTTTTGTAATTTCTCTTCCAGTTTTATCGAAAACAATAGCTCTTATGCTCTGTGTTCCATTGTCTATACTCAAGAAATAGTCTTGCTCGTCTACCATAATCATTATTCCTCTAAGGGAATGTAATAAGAGTCGCGCCAAATTTGATTATATCTGACAACTTCTTCATTCCACTTTTCGTCTGTCCAATTTCTCTCTTCAGTAAACAAAATTTTTAGTCTCGGTAGTAGAGTTTTAGCGCCATCTGGCAGACACATCCCTAAACGCGTTCGACGAAGCATTAAATCATCAATATGTTCGATAGCCTCATTAGCGATCGCCCAGCGACATTCCGTAAGCCAGTAATTTGATTCTCCAATGAACTGATCCTCATTGCTTCTGATTGTGCTTAAAAGTTTCGTTGCTTTATCTCCATATCTGCCTAGAAGTCTTTTTGAGTGCATTGGATTTGAAGCATCAATATGGTGACCGGTTTTTTGAGGAGTTTTGAACATAGCTTGATCATCTATGTTTTTTGGTTTCGGCAAGGTTGCTTTTGCTTGATCAAGAGTGTCTAGGGCTATTAGTCTGAACGTAGTCAATTTGCCACCACTGACAGTTATCAAGCCATTATTATCCCAAACAACGTGATCTCGGCGTTCTTTCGATGGATCTTTACCTTTGCCACTTCCAATAACTGGTCTTACACCCGCCCAAGTAGAGATAATATCTTTTCTATCTATTTTGACTTTATCAAATTGTGAATTAAAACCATCGATTAGATAGTTTAATTCCTTGTTTGATATTTTGGGCTCTGAATTTAATTCTTCATTATGATCTAAATCGGTTGTACCCAAGACGACAGCATTTTCCCATGGATAAACATAGACACCTCTTTTGTCTTTTGGATGAAGAAATGTAAATACATCCGAGACAGGACAGATTGATGCGGAAATAACAGCATGACTACCGCGGAGAGGTCTCACTTTCTGTTCATCGCAAACATCTTTCCTTACCAAGTCAGCCCATGCTCCAGTCGCATTAATCACTGTTGGTGCCTCCAGAGACAAAAGCATGGATGAAGTTTTGTCTTGAATTTTAACCCCAACTACCTTTGAATTTTTTATGATTAACTCTTTGACCTCAGTGTAATTTATCGCATATCCACCTAGGTCTATACTGTCTTGAAGTACTCTCAAAACTAGTCGAGAGTCATCCACCATAGCATCAGTGTAGGCAACAGCGCCTTTTAGATTTTTTTCATTAAGGTTTTTGAATTTTTTTGACAATTCAGCATTTTTAAAAAATCTGTGGTCTTTTTTCCTCGCAAACTTATCGTAAATAAGCATGACAATCTTCATTATCAATGGTCCTGGGAAAAGACCTTTCCTGAAACTAAAAAAAAATGATATTGGATAGACAAGTCCTGGTGCCTCTTCCAATAATTTCTGTCGTTCCTGGACAGATTCTTTTGTTAGTTTATAGTCTCCGGCTGCAAGGTACCTTAGTCCTCCATGAATCATCTTTGATGACCTGCTTGATGTACCCCACGAAAAGTCATTTTGTTCGATTAATAAGGCTCTATATCCTCTTCTGACTGCCTCTCGCAGAACACCAGCACCTGTAATGCCACCACCAATGATAATTATATCCCAGGTCAAATTATTTCCACTTATCATTGAGCTAATAAGGCGGGCTTTATCTGTAAATCCTGGCACTATCTGTCACTGCCTTTTTGTATAAGTTTTCCCTGGTTCATCATTTTCTCTGGATCAAAAAATAGGCAGACAGAATCAATTGCGTCGACACCAAGTCTCCCCTTCTCAATAGGGAGATAACTCATATGATCCAGGCCAACACCATGCTGATGACTGATTGTTCCTCCAGCATCCATAATCGCTTTAGAACCTGCAGTTTTTATTTTTCGCCATCTATCCAAGCCTTCTTCATAGCTATCCCCGATCCGAAAAATATAGGTAGTATAAATACTGGATCCTTGTTTATAGACGTGTGATAAGTGTGAATAAACAAAAATATTTTCATTTTCTTCCCGAAGGGCTTGAGAAATATGTTCTTCCATTGACTTCATAGTCATTTCAGTATCTTTCCAATTAACTGCTGTCTCAATTGTATCCACAGCATAGCCAGCCACTCCCAAGGGCTCCCTTAAATATGGTGCTTTGAATCGACCGTGCTTCCAGTTCTTCATGAGCTCAGATTCATCTAAGACACCATCGAAATTTGAGCAAACATCATTGATTTGACGGATAAACATCTCATCTGTGTCGGTTTCACCAAAGGTCAGAATAACTTTTTCTGCCTTTATTCCTTTAGCGGATAGATCTTTGTCCAGTTTATTGATTTCCTCAGGTGTTTTTCCACTCATGTAAATCAAACTTAACGTTTCTAACTGATTACTCAATCGCATCATAGAGAGATTAAAATCTTTTTGGATTAATGTTCTGACTGCGGACATTCCAGACTCCCAAGATGGAAAAAATACTGCTCCAAATCTCTCTCTTTTTGCTACTGGTGAGACTCTTACTGTCGCTTCTGTTATGACGCCTAAACGACCCTCTGAACCTAGAATAAACTCCCTTAAATTCGGTCCAGCAGAGGAGGCTGGACATGTTGGTATCTCGAGAGTTCCTCTAGGCGTTTCAATCTTCCCTCCTGCAAAAAGATTTTCAATTCGTCCATATTTAAGTGATTGTTGTCCGCTTGATCGGCTGGCAATCCAACCACCAAGAGTCGAATATTCCCATGATTGAGGAAAGTGACCTAGTGTAAATCCCTCTTTATTAAGTTGCTCTTCAATTTGTGGACCTGAGGCGCCAGATTCGAACTTCGCTAATAAACTAATTCGATCTAGTTCTATTAGTTTTGTCATTTTGCTCATGCTGATTGTTAGATTTAATTTTCCAGTTTTCTCTGGATTAATGTGCCCAACAACAGAAGTTCCTCCTCCATAAGGAATTACATTAATCTCATTTTTTGAAGCAAAGGCGAGGAGCGCCTGAACTTCTTCGATTGATTTTGGGAAAGCAACACCATCTGGGAAGACCTCCACCTTACCACTATGCATAATTAACCAATCAGGTAGGCTTTGTCCTCTTGCATGACGAAGTCTAATTTCGCTGTCTGTGGAGATAAGATTATGTTTTGGTATGTTACTTTCTGGTATTTTGGCAATAACATCTTTAATTGAAGCGATCGGAAGTGGTTTTCCAGGCCCTAGAAGACCAAATAACAAGGCGCTTAAGCTTGAATTTAATTTCACGTCTTTATATTCGTTGTGATCTCCCCATCCATTCCACAAGCGCATATATTTTCCCTAGTAATTTTGTTTGAGTTTATCAGATTAACCGTGTTGATACTTTATAAAAGTCCTTGATCATTTGCCCATATTTTGGAGACTTGCATTCCATTATCAAGAGATGTTTCTGGCCTCCATCCAAGTAACTTCTGAGCTTTTTTTATTGAATACCAGCTCTTAGTTGAGAGTTGATGCACCGTCGCGGGTGAAGCTTCATTAAGCCTTCCGAAAAGTTTAAATATGAAAGTAGTTATGATCGACAAAATCAGTGCAGTTTTTGTAGACACAACTAACGGTTTAGATTTACCAAGCCATTGGTAATGATAAGTGAAATATTCTTCAGTAGTAACATACCCCTCGCAGGATAAATTTATTATCTCGCCAGATGCAGATTCAGCATGACATGCTAATTTAATGCCCTTTATTAGATCGTCGATAAAAACAGGTCTAAAAAACCCTTGGCCCTTGGCAGGTAACATAAATTGTCTGTTTTTTATTGCCTTGATCGGTTCAATAATCCAAGGGCGGCTCCCTGGACCGTATACATCTCCAGGTCTTAGAATTACTAATTCAATATCGTTTTTTAATTTTGCTTGAAGTAAAGCATGCTCTGACAATATTTTTGTATGTACATAATTTCCTCCAACAGAGTTGACTGGGATTTTTTCGTTTATTTCGCCTTCCGCAATATTGCCGTATACAACAATTGACGAAATATGAACAAATCTTTTAACGTTGCACTCGATAGCCAATTTTATCAGGTTTGATGTATTAAGGACGTTTGTCTTCCACATTTCCTCATCAGACATCGCATTGGATACCATTGCTGCTGTATGTATAACTATAGAGCAACCTTTCAATGCGTCCTTTACTGTTTTTGGTTCACTTAGGTCAGCTTTAATGACATCTTTGCAGTCACTTTTCAAATCCACTCCAACCACGTCCTTGCCATCCTGCTTGAGAGAATTCATCAAATGCCCACCAATAAAACCACTGGCACCTGTAATAAGAATTTTTTCTTGATTTTTTTTTGTCATCTGAATGTCCTGGGTTTAGATTTTTTTTAGGTCATATTTTTTCGATAAAAATTACCAACGTGTTTGCTTAGAAATTCTTTCGAGAAACAATGTGTTAAACCGCAGGTTAATTTATTCATAATCCCCGGAACAATTAATCTCTTGCCATTTAAGCATCCTCTTATACCTACCTCTGCAACTTTATGAGCCGAGAGCATTAGTTGGCTTGGGATTGTTAATATGCCACCTTGATCTGGATTATTCATCATTTTGGTTGCTGTGAACCCTGGGCATAATGCTGAAACGGTTATGTTATCTCCAGATGCTTTCAATTCATCAGATAGCGCAAGTGAGAAAGAGAGGACAAAAGACTTTGATGCAGAGTATACGTTTTGATTTGGAATAGGCAGCCAAGCCGCGAGAGATGCTACATTCAAAAGGTATCCTGCAGTCCCTTTTAATTTTAGATAATTGATGAAAAGGTGGGATAGTTTAGTTACCGTCATAATATTGAGATTAATCATCTGTTGTTGTTTCATTACTGGCAGCCTAAAAAAATAACCATTTTGTAACATGCCGGCGTTATTTATCAGGAAGTTTACGGCTATATTACTCTTCTCTACAAAAGAAAATATTTCCTCTGCTGAGTTTGAGTTGGATAGGTCCAAGGCTAGAACTAAACATGTAATGTTAAATTCAGATTCGAGTTTCTTTGCTTGTTTAGATAGAAGATTTTCCCTTCGAGCAATGATAATTAAATTGTATTTAAGCGCCGCTAATATCTTTGTAAATTCAAATCCTATGCCCTCTGAAGCACCGGTTACAATCGCATAATTTTCAGTCATCATTATCTCCTTTTGAGGATAGTAATATTGTTGACAAAAAAAAGGACGGGATATACCCGTCCTTTTAGTTCTAACTTAAAGATTAGAAGTCATAACCTAATCTAACACCCCATATCGCGCCTGGGGCTAAATATCGTGCATGAGTTCCGCGAGCTAACGGAATGTCGAATGCACCTGTCGCGAATGTTTCATCCCCTATATTATTCCCGTACAGCATGATATCCCAATTGTCACCTGCAATTCCTGCTCTCACTCCAATCCGTTCGAATCCCTCTTGAGCATCGATTGGATCGAGATCTCCTGTCATAAAGTAACGATCTGTAAAGTACACATCAGCGCCTAAATACCAGAGCAAGCCATTGTTAAGAGCCGCAGAGTAATCTGCTGTAATAGAACCACTGTATTTTGCACCCTGTTGACCACCTGAGATATCTTGAGCCTCCCCAGATTGTTGACCTGCAGCTGTAAACTTCGCACTACAACCACTGGCGGAGGATAGTCCCGCAGCAATGGCTCCTTGCAGATCAGATTGTTGTGAAGCCGTGCAGCCCGCGCTATCAAACTCACCATACGTAGCATCAAGAATCGCAAAGTTTGCACCTAACCTTAAATTTTCAGATGCCTGCATTTTGATATCAACCTCCAAACCGGAAACATTTGAAGTTGCCGCGTTCGCAACAATGAATCCTAATCCTACGAAGGTTGACACCTGTTGATCCAAATATTCACTATCAAAAAATGCCCAATTTAAGCTCATCGCTCCGTCCAAGAGAATGTGTTTTCCACCAACCTCAAATGAGCTTGCAGTCTCATCATCATATTCAAACCCAGGTCCGGGTACTGTTCTTAGAACTGTCCCATCAGCAAGGAATTCTGGATTTTGATCATCAACCGCATTAAATCCGCCACTTTTAAAGCCCTCTGAATAGCTCATGTAATAGTTACTCGACTCAGAGGCTTCCCACTGTAGATTAAAAGCCGGCATAAATTGGTTTGTTGATCTATCCTCTTTAAACTCGTGAGCCCAAGTACCGAATGAGGCAGCTAAGAGAGCGGCAACATATGGATTCTGTGATGGTGTTGCTAAACCAGTTGCACCCATAGTTAAGTCTGTTTTTGCATGCGCAGCCTTTTCTTCCTCCGTATACCGGAATCCTGCTGTTAAACTTAAGTTATCCGTGAGGTCATAAGTTCCTTGAAAAAACACTGCCCAGGCCTCTGTATCCTGCTCCCATCTGGATACTCTGCCAACTCGATCGAATGCAGTTACATCTGGAACGCATCCGCCACCCGGGATCGCAAGAAAACTCCGGCATCCAGTAGCTAATGCTACAAAGCCAGGTTGACCCAGCGTACCATCAAAAACTACTAATCTATCGATCTCTTGCTTAGAGCTTTGAAGGTACACTCCTCCTATATACGAGAACTCAGAGTCTAAGGGTGATGCTATTCTAAATTCTTGACTTAATGATTCATACTCCGAAATATCACTCCGTCCTATGAAGGTTACCGGTAACCAATCCGCGTCGATACCATCATCATATTCGTATGAAGTAAGACCAGTCACTGAGGTAAAGGTATTACCATTCGGCATCGTTCTTTCTATTGATATGGATGTGTCTGCCGTCTGTGTGTCAGTACCTTCATACTGCTCAGTTGAACTATTCAGGTCTCTTCCAAGTGATTGAGCAAGCGCCAGGCCTCCGATTGAGGTGGCATCTCTATATGCATCATTAGTAATACCAGAGGACGCTAAAACTGCAGTGTATGGGAAAAAAGTTCCCATCACAGCATACATTAGGCCATCAGCTGCTCCGATATTGGCCTCAGGTTGGAAGGTTGTAATAATTGAATTTGCGCCGAGCCTTAAATAATCGCTCTGCGTGTGTTTAGCTTTTATAACTACATTATCACTGGGCTCAAATGTTGCGCTTAATCTGAACATTTGCTCGTCTGTAGTAGGTTGCGTGTCAAATGCAGAACCTTCATATGAATTTTTGAATTGTCCATCTGATGTTCTATCCCTGACTGCCAACCTTAATGCTAAATTTTCAGAAACAGAACCGCTGATGTTCGCATCTATTATTTGTCCATTATGAGTTTCATTGCTTACCTTTATGCTACCTGACATTTCATCACCAACTTCTGCTGATGCTGTAGTCACATTAATTGCACCTGCCAAAGTATTCTTACCAAAAAGTATACCCTGCGGACCCCTCAGGACTTCCAATTGTTCAATATCAAAGAGACCTGATCTGACTTGGCGACTTTTACCAAAATGTACGCCATCTACGTATATCCCCACAGATTGTTCGAAAGATTGATTAGATCCAATCCCGATTCCTCGCATTGTGATAATTGAATTAACGGCGTTCTCCTGAATCTGAAGATTTGGCACATATCCAGACAAATCTTGCATACTATGAATACCATTATCTTCAATTGCCGAGCCACTCAGGGCAGACATTGAAATTGGAACGTCTTGAAGACTTTCAGCACGCTTCTGTGCTGTTACTATTACCTCCTCTAACTCAACAGAATAGACCGCAGTGGTTGCAGTCGATATTGCGAGCGCGAGGGTACCTGCAGTAAGAAATGATTTCTTATTCATTTGAGACCCCTATAAATTTTGTTTATTTTCAAGCTTATATTTAGCTTTATGACCTAGTTTTAATTAATTTTCATCTAAATCACCTCTGACTATAAGCATTTCGATGGAGAAGAACAACAAATTTGTTCTGTAAACAATTTATTAAAAGCATCTAATTTCCTCAAAAATATAATGATTTGAGTGAGTTTTGTTTGTCAATCTAGGGTGATTAAATGGTTAAAAGTTGATTTATTAACAAATTATTACTTTTAATTTTTTGTCTTGATAAAAAGGTTGGTATATCACCAAGTCGAACGATTATCGATTTTTCTATTGGATTTATAAGGAGTAACTGGAGTCCAACACCCTCCATCCAGAGCATTTTTGGATATTCAGAGAGACCAGAATAAACATGATAGCCATACTTGTTACCAAAAAATGTATTAGTTGCTTGAACGTAAAATTTATCTGTGTCAACAGCGCTACTTATCATCTTTCGTAACCATTTAGGATTAACAATACGTTGATTGGGTTCAATGAATAGTTTGCCAATGCTGAGCCATGATCTTGCGGTTGCGAACACACAACAATATCCAGCAGAGTTCTGAATATAGGCTTTATCCAGTTGAAGAGGACCCCAGATTTTGTTCTCTATTATTTGATTGAGCGGTAAATTATAGACGTTCCTTAATATTGAGCTCAGCAAGTGATAGTTCATATTGTCATACTTAAATTTTCTATTTTCTTTAAATTTTAGAGGCTTTTCGTCAAAATTTAATTCCTTGCCACTCAGAGTTTGCTTTAAATTTGAAAATGATGATTCGATTCCAGATGTATGAGTCAACAGATTATGAAATGTTAGATCATGTGAATAAGTTGGAAACTCTAACTTAATGTAGTTTTTGATGTAGTCTTTTTCTGATTTTATTAATTTTTCATCAATTGCGATCCCAATAAGAAGTGCAGTGATGACTTTTTGCAATGACATGCCATTCACATTCCGGCCAGAGTCCGAGCCTTGTGAGTATCTTTCATAAATAATTGAATCATCTCGGAAAAAAATTAGTGCATCTGTGTTTGTAGAATCAAACCAAGCATCCAATTGATTATGAATTTCGCTATTCGGTTTTGTAAAGGCAGAATTATCCTGGAGTCTTCCAGATATCTGTGAAAGAGAATCTCTGTAGATAAAAGTAGAGGGACTTTTTAAAAAGTTATTGATTATAGAAATAAAAGTTAGCTCAAATTCAGCCTGTACATTCTCTCTGGAGATTAGAAGGGTAGCTAGAATGCAAAGCAATGAGATTGAGAGGAATGCTTTTTTGATTTTCATGTTAGATAAATAAATTATTTTCGATTTCTTAAAAATTCAATAAGCATTGTAATATTTTGATTCCCTGATAGGGTAGTTTAGATTGGGATTGTCATTGAGTTACTCATGAAAAAAGAAATAGGTTTCTGGCGTGCCTGGGCAATTGCGGTCGGATGCGCAATTGGCTCGGGTATATTTATGATGCCAACCCTTCTTGCTCCTTATGGATTGATGGGTCAAATAGGTTGGTTATCAGCAGGATTTGGAACTCTTCTTGTGGTTCTATGTTTAGCAAGACTAGCAAAGCGTAGCCCAAAAATTGGTGGTCCGTATGCGTATGTTAAAGAGGGTATGGACGACTTTGCGGGTTTCATCGTCGCATGGACATATTGGATATCCTGCGTGGCTGCTTGTGCCGGAATATCAATAGCATTTGTGGGATATTTAGGCTCGATCTTTCCTGAAATTTTGGAGTCATCATTCTTTAGTTATTTTGTGGCAGCAAGCTTAGTGTGGCTCTTAATTCTTCTAAATGTCCGGACTGTGAGAGGTTCGGGAACTTTTCAGCTGGTCACTACGCTCTTAAAAATAGCGCCAATGATTATTTTGATTTTCTTTGGGACCTTAAACTCGGATATTCATATCAGTCCTGAGGTTAATCCTTCAGATTTAAATCTGTTCTCTTTGTTGTCGACTGTAACGATGCTAGTCATGTGGAGTTTCATTGGTCTGGAGACGGCTACTGTCCCCGCCGATAATATATCCAGGCCAGAAATAACCATTCCAAGAGTGATGATGGCGTCAGTGGCGACCATTATGATTTTGTATTTACTTGTCAGTACGATAACAATGTATCTAGTCCCAGCAGAGGAGCTTATGAAATCAACTGCTCCCATCGCACTTGCTGCGTCAAAAGTTTTCGGTACAGCTGGCACTCTTTTGATAACTGTTGGAGCACTTGTTTCAACGGTCGGCGCGCTGAACGCTATTATTCTGACTGCGGGACAAATGCCGCTCGCGGTTGCTAGAGACGGACTTCTTCCAAAAGTTTTCTCTCAAGTAGGTAACTACGGAACTCCAGTCTTTTCTTTGCTTATATCAGGCAGTGTTGTCTCTATTCTTTTATTCATGAATTATAATCAAGGACTCGTAGCTGCCTTTACCTTTATGGCGCTACTGTCAACGCTATCGACACTTCTTGCTTATGCATTTTCCGCAGTTGCTGAATTTTATTTTCTTCGAACTGATGAGCAAAGTTTTGAGAAATCAAAGGCGATAGTTTTAAGTTCGTTGGCATTTACTTATTCGTTGTTTGCTATTTGGGGAGCGGGAGTAGAAATTGTTGCCTATTCTTTTTTACTGATTTTGATAGGAACTCCTATCTTTGTGCTATCCAAGAATACGAGTGTTGAAAATGCAAAAATTTAATGAGTATTCAAGGCTTCGGTGCGTCGCGATTAGAAATCCAACTAGCGCATTCGTATCACAAAAAAAACTTCAAAATGAGTGGGAAAAATTAAGATTTACAGATGTGCCAAATTTTGAAAAAGCATGCCGTGAGTTTGAGAAATTCAAAAACATCATTGAAAAAACTGGCGCAAAAATAATCGAATTACCGGCTCATCGTGATCTCTCAATAGACAGCATATATCCCAGAGATAGCAATTTAATATGTCCTGAGGGGATAATTAAATGCAACATGGGCCGTGCAACAAGAACTGTTGAGGCCAAAGTCAATGGGGATCTCTTCAAGATGCTTGATTTACCAAGTGCAGGAGAAGTAGAAAAGCCAGGCACTTTAGAGGGAGGAGACTTTATTTGGATTGATGAGCATCATGCGGCTGTAGGACTTGGGCCTCGAACAAATAAGTCTGGTGTTGCACAGTTAAAAAACATCCTTGGATCAGATGTTGATTTGATGATTGTAGATCTTCCTGAACCCGATCATCCGGATGATGTGCTCCACTTAATGTCAATAATATCTCCGATCGATTTTGATTTAGCAGTGGTTTACGAAAAATTTGCACCTGATACTTTTATCGATTGGCTTAAAAATCTGAATATTGAAATAATAAGTATCTCAGATGACGAGTATGAAAATATGGGGTGCAATGTCCTTACTCTTTCACCTCGAGAAGTGTTGATTTTGGATGGCTGTGAAAGTGTTATGGAGAAGCTGATTGCAAAAGACTGTATTATTCATACATACACTGGGAACGAGATTAGTCGTAAAGGAGAGGGTGGACCAACATGTTTAACAAGGCCCCTTTTAAGAGGGTAATAAGCATGCCTAAATTTTATTTCATATTAATTTCAATGCTTTTAAGCTCCTGTGAACTTTCTAAGGAGAGTATCCATGGCCAATCGGTTGTTCCACCTCAGATGTCGAATACTTCATTCGCTCCTTATATGAGTAAAGATTTTAGTGGTAATCCGGTGATGAGTTGGATTGATCAGAC
>CABXWC010000017.1:0-26923 GCA_902515855.1 uncultured SAR92 cluster bacterium | reverse complement strand
TAATTCTTTTGAGTGAGCTGAATTTGGACTTAAAAAAAAGTCTTTATTGACAAAATACGAATCTGCTCCAATGTCAGATATATAACGATTCAAACCTTTAGGTAAGTCATGCTCGCCTATTAACAGTGGTTTGCCTTTTCTAGCAATACCCAATTTCTCTCTGCCAATCTCAAGTCTAGTATTACCTAACCACTCCTTATGATCCAGACCGATGCTTGTCAAGATAGCTAAATCTGCGTCGATTATATTCACTGCATCGAGTCGGCCTCCCAGGCCTACCTCAAGGATCACAAAATCAAGATTATTTTTTGAGAAAATTATTAATGCACACAGCGTATTAAACTCAAAATAGGTAAGTTTTATTTCACCTTTTAACGATTCAATGAGGCCGAAAGCTTCTACAATATCGTGATCAAGTGCGGCTAAACCATTTAGTTTGATTCGTTCATTAAATTTAAAGATGTGTGGTGAAGTGAATGATCCGCATGAATGATTGCTGATGCAAAGAATTTCTTCGATACATTTTACGGTAGAACCCTTACCATTCGTTCCAGAGACAGTGATGACAAATGGTGCAACTCTGGATACACCGAGCTCGCTCCTAATTCTTGACCAAACGACACTAACCCTCTCCAAACCGAGTTCAATCTCGAGAGGATGATTCTTATTTATAAACTCTAGCCACTCTTCAAGCGAGTGATCAATCACGCAAAGATCTCATACTATGAGTAAGTATCAAAAGCATTTTGTGAAGTCTTTGACGCAATTCATTTCTCGGAATAATCATGTCAATTTGGCCTTTTTCTAACAAAAACTCACTTTTCTGAAAATCCGATGGTAATTTTTGGCGAACTGTTTGTTCAATAATATTTGGTCCTGCAAAACCAGCGCGTGCACCGGGTTCAGCAATATTTAAATCTCCTAGCATGGCGAGGCTTGCTGACACTCCACCATATACTGGGTCAGTCATCACTGATACATAGGGTATCCCTGCAATTCTCATTTTTTCTAAAACCGCACTAGTTTTTGCCATTTGCATTAATGAGACCACCGCTTCCTGCATCCGGGCACCTCCAGATGCTGAAAAGCAAATCAGTGGTTTTCTCTCTTCAAGCGCTTTTTTGGCTGCTAGAGCAAACTTTTCTCCCACAGCATATCCCATAGAGCCTCCATTAAAAGAAAATTCAAACGAACAAACGATAACGGGCAAAGATTTTAGATTACCCGATACTGCTACTAGTGCGTCTCGCTCACCAGTATGCTTCTGAGCTTCCAAGAGCCGGTCTTTATATTTTTTTACATCTTTAAATTTCAATCTATCAATTGCTTCAATATCTTGACCAATCTCACCAATCCCATCCTCGTCTAAAAAGATATTTATTCTCCGGCGTGCACCAATTCGCATGTGGTAACCACATTTAGGACATACATCCAAATTTCTCTCAAGTTCGGGCCTATACAAAGGGGACTGGCATTTAATACATTTCTTCCATAAACCCTCAGGAACTGAATTGCCCTTCTCAGTTTTAGAAGTAGTCAGCCCTTTCGGTCTTATTCTATCAAGCCAGTTCATATTTTATAAAATCGTTCTATCCAATTCGTTATACTATCATGTACCTAGGCATATGCTGATATATCAGCCAATTTAACACTCTCGACAAAATCTGCCAGCATACGTTCATCTTTTGATCCAGGCGAGTTCTCAACACCTCCACTTACATCAACCATATATGGTTTATGCTCTGCTATTGCTTTTCCCACATTGTCTGAATTCAAACCGCCCGCTAGTATTAATGGTGCCGAAAGTTTTTTTGGCAATAAATTCCAATCAAATGTTTCTCCAGTACCTCCATATTTTGCAGGATGCCAAGCGTCAAATAAAAATCCTCCCTCTGCTTTAAAATCTTGGATAGAGGTGATGAGATTTAACTCCGAATGGACACGGATCGCCTTGATAAATGGATATTTAAATTGATTGCAGAAATAAGAAGACTCATCGCCATGAAACTGAATAAAGTCAGGCTTTAGCATCTCTATAACTTTTTCCACTTCATTTTGAGCAGGATTTACCATAAGTGCAACGGTCGATATTTTTTTACTAACTGAATCCATGATTTCATAACTTTCCTCCAATCGGACATATCTTTTGCTATTTTTATATAAAACAATTCCAATCGCATCAATGTCGAATTTACATACCATCTCAGCTTGATCAGTCGATGTAATTCCACAAATTTTTATTTTAGTTGTTTTACTGCCCTTATCGATCATTTCTTTCACTCTCAATGAATAATGGTCCTTTCTCTAAAACTGGTATTTGATACCTTTCAGGATATTCAACATTCACTAGATAAAGGCCATTTGGCGCCGCAGTTGCTGGGCCCAATGTCCTATCTTTAGATCTCAATAATAACTTCATCCACATCGAGTTATTCTTACCTTCTCCAACTGAAATCAATGCGCCCATAATATTTCTTACCATGTGAAGTAAAAATGCATTTGCTGTTATATCAAAAATAATAAAACTATTGAGCTGCATTATATTCGCTGATTTTACATTTCGATATGCAGAGTGCGACTGACATCCACTTGCTCTAAAAGCAGAGAAATCTTGCTCACCTAGCAGGTGGCCGCATGCTCGTTGCATTTCATCTAGTAATAGAGGCTTATCCCTCCAATACAATTCGTGATTTAACATAACTGGTTTCAATCTCTGGATCAGTATTATGTAACGATATGAACGACTTATTGCACTAAACCTGGAGTGAAAATGTGGCGAAACTTTATTGATCCATTTAAGCGAGATTGAATCAGGCAACTCTCTATTAACACCCTTTAACCAATTCTCCTCAGTTCTATCCGCAGAGGTGTCAAAATGAATAACTTGATGAGTTGCATGAACACCAGTATCTGTTCTGCCAGCGCAACTAACTATAATTTTTTGATTCGCAACGTAAGAAAAAGCTTTCTCGATCTGCTCTTGAAGCGATGGTGAATGATTTTGTTTCTGAAACCCACAAAAGTCTTTGCCATTATAAGACAAAATAGCAGCTACTCTCTTTAACCCCCGAGGGAGCTGACAACTCTCAGGAACATTACAATTAGTTTTATACTGCCATTCAGAAATTATCATAAATGCTTAGTGTATTTATCCAGAACCTATGATTTTTCCAAATCTTTCAACATTGCTTGAGCAGTCTCTTTATCCTTGCCTACCGATTCTGAAATTAACTCTTTCAATACTTCTTTAGCGGCATCATCTTCATTATCATCAATTAAAGATCTTATTAGACTCATTTTTATCTCAAGCGCATCTATTTCTTCAAACTCATTTTCTAGTGATTCCTGTTTACTTAAATATTTAGAATTCGATGAGCGGCCATTGACTTTAGCATTAGTAATCGTCTTAAAATAAGATACCCTTCTTAAACAATATAGGATTGTGACTAGTAATATGAGACTCAAAAGTATTTTAGACTCACCATAAATCAACCACTTCTCTATACTCGTTTTATCGCTCTCAACTTTTTTTTCGGTTTCAAATTTTTTTATTACGATTGCTTTTTTTGCCAATTCCTCTTTTATTAACTTCAGCTCACTATTAAGTTGCTTAATTTCTGCCTGATTCTTTGATAGAGCCTCTGAGACTAGACTCAATTTGGTAGATCCTGAATCAACCTGTGAAGGATCTGTGATCGGGTCATTAGCGATGAAATATGGTATTTGAATATTCTCGTCTTGCTCTTTATGAGATTCTGTTGAAGAATCAAAAAATTCACTAAAACCATCGTCATCATCTGAAACCGAGAATTTTTCTATCTCTGAAAGGTTCGCTACAAAGAGACCGTCCTGCTTTTTCAAAAAACTGACATGAGGAATCAATAATCGAATGCCCTCTATAATCTGTGTCGGGTCATTTTTTTCGAACGAAAACTTATTGGATTTATATATTCCATCCATAACTTGCCAGACGGAGATATCTTTGCTTTCCATTCCTTCGGCAATGCTCCATAGCGTCTCTCCTTCTCGCACCAAATACTCACTTTTATCTCCTTTAGCATAAGATTGGGATGTCATTAATAAAATGAATAAAAATGTAAAAGTCATCCCGTTCTTTACTCTGGACAAATATACTCGAGTAGATAGCTTGGCATTAATCCTATACATCAAGGTTTTTCAATATCCTTTTTGAACAATAATCTTCAGCATTCTCCGCAAAGGCTCAGATGCACCCCACAAAAGTTGGTCACCTGATGTAAAAACTGACAGATATTGTTCGCCCATATTCATTTTTCTCAATCTTCCAACAGGAATATCAAGCTTACCCGCAACCGCGCTCGGCGTAAGTTCGCTCAATGAGTGTTCTCTCGTATTCGGAACAAGCTTCACCCAAGGATTCGAGTTTTCAATCAAATTCTCAATTTCATCTATCGCAACAGATTTATTTAATTTGATTGTAAGAGCTTGACTGTGGCATCTCATTGACCCAACGCGCACACAAATTCCGTCCAAAGGGATTGGCTTATCAGTGGTCCCTAAAATTTTATTGGTCTCAAATTGATTTTTCCACTCCTCACGACTCTGACCATTGCTCAGTTCGCTATCTATATACGGAAGTACGTTTCCAGCTAATGGATAACCAAAGTTTTCTTTAGCAATTTCATTCCCATTCATAAATTGGGTGACTTGTTTATCCAAACCCAATATTGCGGAGGGAAGCTTACTAAAGTCAATATTTGTAAATTTTCCTATTTGAAACATCTGCTTAACCAGTTCTTCCATTGATGATGCTCCAGCTCCTGATGCAGCCTGATAGGTCATAGAACTCACCCAGTCGATGAGCTTTTCACAAAAAAGTCCATTTATTGCCATAAGCATCAAACTTACCGTGCAGTTTCCGCCTATGAAATCTTTTACTCCAATTTTGATGGCATGCTCAATTCGACTTAAATTTACTGGATCTAGAATTATGATTGATGAATTAGATTTCCTGAGGGATGACGCAGCATCAATCCAATAGCCCTTCCATCCGGTTTTTCGCAATTGTGGATGAATATTTTCCGTGAATGCACTCCCTTGACAACTCAAGATTATATCCATCGATTCAAGCTCTTCTAGGGAATTTGCATCATGCAGCTTATCAGTCGACTGTCCAATATCAGGACTAATTTGACCCACTTGAGAAGTGGAGAAGAATACAGGCTCGATTAATCTAAAATCGCCCTCCTCTATCATTCTTGATAGAAGAACCGACCCAACCATTCCACGCCACCCTATAAAGCCTACTTTAACCATCCCAATTTTCCCAACAAGTCGATAAGAGAGCCTTTAGCCAGAAAGCTCACATATCGCATCAACAACACGATCGCCCAAATCAGATGTATTTAAACACATTCCGTTATCAGCACTAGTTTTTATATCGACAGTTCGATATCCATCTCGCAATACCTTTTCAACGGCTGATTCAATTAACGTTGCTTCATCCTCATAACCTAATGAGTATCTAAACATCATTGCTACCGAAAGAATCGTTGCCAATGGATTAGCAATCCCTTTGCCCGCGATATCCGGCGCAGATCCGTGACAGGGCTCATAAAGTCCAAGCTTCGACGAATTAAGTGAGGCCGAAGGAAGCATCCCGATGGACCCAGTTAACATTGCAGAAATGTCCGAAAGAATATCTCCAAACATATTACCTGTAACAATTACATCAAATTGCTTTGGATCTTTGATTAACTGCATTGCAGCATTATCAACATACATATGACTCAATGATACTTCGGGAAAATCCATGGATACTTCGGTGATTATTTCTCGCCACAGCTTCGTAGCCTCTAAAACATTTGATTTATCAACGGAACAGACTCTCCCATCCCTCTGTATCGCAAGCTCGAAAGCTATTTTTGCTATTCTTCTTATTTCAGATTCAGAATATCTATAGGTATTAAAGCCCTCTCTGTCTCCCGAATCATTTACTATAATTCCTCGAGGCTCACCAAAATAAATTCCACCAACCAGTTCTCTCACAATGATTAAATCTAAACCCTCCAAAACATCCCTCTTTAGTGATGATGAGTCTAAAAGTTCATCAAAAATCTTAGCAGGTCTTATGTTTGCATAAAAATCCAACTCCTTTCTTATTTTGAGTAGACCTTGCTCCGGACGCAATTTTAATTCCAATTTATCCCAACTAGGCCCTCCCACCGCACCGAGGAGAATTCCTTTAGATTGTTTAGCGCTAGCAATAGTTTCTTTTGGACAGGGATCACCAAAGCTGTCAATCGCCGCACCACCAATTAATCCGTATTCGATATCTATAGGGAGGCAAAACCGTTTTTTGACTGTATTAATTACCTTTACCGCTTCTCGAGTGATCTCTGGACCGATATTATCACCAGGGAGAATTAGAACTTTACCTTTACTCACTTAATCGCTCCAAAAATCCAAGGACAGATTTTCTCGCGTTGTTTTTCAAATTTTTTAATGGCCTCTCGATCTTTCAGTGTTAAATCAATTTCATCTAAACCTTGTATCAAACAATCCTTATAAAACGAATCAATGATAAATTTAAATTCAAATTCTTCTCCAAAGTTACTTTTTACACTTTGATTTACTAAATCAATACATAGGGAAAAGTTCTCCGTTGAATAAAGTTTTTCAAATAAGAACTCGACCTCAGAATCTATAAGCGTAATGGGTAGAATTCCATTCTTGAAACAATTGTTGTAGAAGATATCTGCAAAACTTGGTGCAATTAATACTTTAAATCCATAATCCTCCAAGGCCCATGGTGCGTGCTCTCTGGATGAGCCACATCCAAAATTTTTTCGGGTTAATAATATTGAGGCATGCTCATATCTTTCCTGATTCAAGGGAAATTTCATGTTAAGCGGTCTTGATGAACAATTTTGTCCTGGATATCCAACATCTAAATAACGTAATTCATCAAACAAGTTTTGTCCGAATCCAGTTCTTTTGATAGATTTAAGAAACTGTTTAGGAATAATCATATCAGTATCTACATTGACCCTATCAATAGGGGCTACAATCCCTGTATGGGTGGTAATCGAATTAATCATCTTAGATCTTATTGATTTCCTTGTGTGATTTGACGAACATCAGCTATTCTGCCGAAAATTGCGGCTGCTGCTGCCATGGACGGACTCATCAAGTGAGTTCGACCTCCATTGCCTTGTCGACCCTCAAAATTTCTGTTTGATGTTGATGCACAATGCTCACCAGGATTTAGTTTATCTGAATTCATTGCCAAACACATTGAACAGCCTGGTTCTCGCCACTCTAGTCCCGATCTCTTAAATATCTTGTCCAATCCTTCACGCTCCGCCTGCGATTTTACCATTTGAGATCCGGGCACTACCAAGGCCTGCTTAATTGATGATGCGACCTGCCTTCCTTTAACAACTTCAGCAGCTTCTCGTAAATCTTCAATTCGAGAATTTGTACAAGACCCAATAAAAACCTTATCAATACTTATTTCTGTCATTAGAATTCCGGGCCTTAAGTTCATATATTTAAGTGCCGAATCATAGCTTTTTTGACGATCTACAGATTCAAAGCTCTTTGGATTGGGAATTTTGTCTGTAACCGAGCATACCATTTCAGGTGATGTGCCCCATGTGACCTGAGGTTCCATATCATCCGCAGATAACGTTACCTCTTTATCGAATATTGCGTCTTTGTCGCTTCGCAAGTTCCTCCAAGACTTAATTGCATAATCAATCTGCGATTTATTCGGACCAAACTCTCTGTTACTGCAATACTCTATTGTCTTGTCATCCACTGCGACCATCCCTACTCTCGCTCCAGCCTCGATCGCCATATTGCAAACTGTCATTCGCCCCTCAATTGACATTTCTTCAAAAACTTGCCCAGCAAACTCGATTGCATATCCAGTTCCTCCAGCAGTGCCTATGTGACCTATTATCGATAGAATTACGTCTTTTGGCGTTACTCCAAACGGCAGTTCACCATTAACAAGGATACGCATATTCTTCATCTTTTTAGTAATAAGACATTGAGTCGCTAACACATGTTCCACTTCTGATGTTCCAATCCCATGAGCAAGACATCCAATCGCACCATGCGTGGCAGTATGAGAATCGCCGCAAACAACAGTCATTCCGGGCATAGTAGCTCCTAATTCTGGTCCCATAACATGGACAATGCCTTGCCCTGGATCATTCATTTGAAATTCTCTAATTCCAAAAAGCGTACAATTATCATTTAAAGTTTTGACTTGTATTTGTGATGTTTTATCTGGGATTCCACTAACTCCGCCTTTTCTTTCATTAATATCAGTGGATATATTATGATCAGTGGTCGCGATATTTGTATCCGTTCGCCAGGGTTTCCTTTTTGCCAATCTGAGACCTTCGAAAGCCTGCGGGGACGTTACTTCGTGGAGAATATGTCTATCAATATATAATAAGCTAGATCCGTCATCTCTATTCTTAACAAGATGTTCAGACCAAAGTTTGTCGTAAAGCGTTTGACCAGCCATATTTGTGATTCTTCCAAATATTTGAAATCTTATAGTAATTTATTTTTTGTTTTGTGCCTTATCTCTAAGGTAATGATCCAGCAAAGTAATTGCAATCATCGCTTCAGCTATTGGCACAGCTCTTATTCCAACGCAAGGATCATGACGACCTGTCGTAACAACTTCTACCTCCTCACCTTTGGTATTAAGCGAGCGTCCAGGTTTTCTAATACTTGAGGTTGGTTTTAGTGCTAGTCTAGCAATGATATCCTGCCCCGTTGATATGCCACCTAAAATGCCACCTGCTGAATTCGACAAAAATCCACCTGAATTAATCTCATCTCTAAATTCCGACCCCAGCTTACTGACACAATCAAAACCATCGCCTATCTCAACACCCTTAACGGCGTTTATACTCATCAATCCGTGGCATATCTCAGCATCTAGCCTATCAAAAACTGGCTCGCCAAGACCAACAGGTATTTTGTGAGCAACAACTGTGATCTCTGCACCTACAGAATCGCCATCTCTCCTGAGTTTTGTGATTAAATCTTCTAACTTTGGAACAAGATCAGCATCAGGTGTAAAAAAACTATTTTTCTCAATGAAATCTTTATCAAAGTTTTTGAAGCCAAGAGCTCCGATTCTACTCACATAGCCAAAGACTGAAGAACCAATAAGCTCGTTGAGGACTTTTTTTGCGATTGCACCTGCGGCGACCCTCATAGTTGTCTCCCTCGCAGAGCTTCTTCCTCCGCCCCGATAGTCTCTAATCCCATACTTCTTTTCATAGGTATAATCCGCATGAGATGGTCTGAATAAATCTTTGATTTTACTATAATCTTTGCTCTTATGATCTTGATTTTTTATTAATAAGCCAATCGGTGTTCCAGTCGTTCTACCGTCAAAAATCCCGGATAAAATGCGTATCTCATCGTCCTCTTTTCTTTGGGTGGTATAATGAGACTGTCCGGGTTTCCTTCGATTTAAATCAGGTTGAATATCTGATTCACTAAGACATATGTTAGGCGGACAGCCGTCAACGATGCACCCTATGGCGTCACCATGACTTTCACCAAATGTTGTTACTGAAAACAACTTACCAAATGTATTACCTGACATTGCTGAGATTCAAACCTTTAAAGCTTTTGAATTTATTATACGATATTTAACCAAGTAATTCGCTATAGGCATCCAAATCATCGCGTGTGAGCATAAAAACTCCTGCATCTCCCTCAGAAAACTCAAACCAGAAAAACGGTATTGACGGAAACGTTAATTCAAGTGCAGACCGTGAATTACCCACTTCAACAATCAAAACACCTTTTTCTGTTAAAAAATCTCTCGCATCTCTCAGTATTCTCAGAACAAAACTTAAACCATCATCACCAGCCATGAGAGAAATTTTTGGCTCGTAATGATACTCAGATGGCATGCTCAGCAAGTCTTGCTTATCAACATAAGGCGGATTAGATACGATCAAATCAAACTTAGAGTTGGTTAGATTTTCAAATAGATCGGACTCTAATATCTTAACCCTGCCTGCCATGTCATGATTTTTTATATTTATCTCACCAACTTCTATCGCACCCTTGGAAACATCAGATAAAACAACATTTGCTGATTTGAATACGTAAGCACATGAAATCCCTATACAACCACTTCCTGCACATAAATCTAATATCGTATTCGGATTATTCACCCAAGGCTCAAAGCTCTGATGAATTAAATTAGCTATCGGTGATCTAGGAATAATTACGCGCTCATCAACAAAAAATGACAGGTCAAAAAACCATGCAGTTTTAGTGATATATGCAGACGGTATCTTGGTTTCTATCCTCTTATCAAACAATGAAAAAATTCTTGAGCGCTCATCTTCAGAAGGAATACGGTCAAGCAGTGAAACTGATGAATCATGAGGAAGACCCAACGCGAACAAAGATAAATAAACCGCGTCATCCCAAGCATTTGTTGTTCCATGACCGAAAAATAAGTTCGACTCAACGAATAATTTTTCTCCATAAGCTAAAATATCGCGGAGCGATTCTAAATTTTTTCTCGATATTGTTCTATTCGCCATATTTTTTTCTGTATTATACTCTTTCATAAACTTGCATATAACATTCTCAAACAATTGAAATATAATAGGCAGCGAGTAACGCTAAACTGAGTAAAACGATAGGCAGCACCCTAGCACTAACAAAAGTTTGGCATAAATTACCGAACTGTAGCAATTTGATTTTAGCAACTCTACTTGTAAGAGAGTAAATTCAGCTATGACGATGACTTTAGCGAAGTTAAAACAAAATTTATTGTAAAATATGCGATAATGGGTATACATTGTAACACTTGCTTGTGAAAAGATGGTTACCTAAAGATTAACCTCGTCACGAGATATAAATACTAAGATTATGGAGAGAACTAGACATGCCAACTACTGCAATTGCTGGAAACGACATAAACTTTCGGGCGAACCTCTCACGAGAAGCTCAAATGGTGCGTAAGGCACTAATCGAAAAGGGCCTGGAAACTCCAATGAGTGGACTAAAACTATCACGGGATGAGAAGTACTCGCGTATTAAGGATGCCATGACGCAAGTCGCAACAGCATTAGGCTTAGACTTGAATGATGATAGTTTAGAAGAAACTCCCCATAGGATAGCTAAAATGTATGTTGATGAAATTTTCGCAGGATTAAACTACGAAGAATTTCCAAAGATATCCTTAATTCAAAATAAAATGAATACTGAAGAAATGGTCAAAGTGAAGGCAATTAAAGTAATAAGCACGTGTGAGCATCACTTTGTCACCATTGATGGGTTGGCAAATGTGGCGTATCTCCCAGGTAAGAAGATTATAGGCCTATCCAAAATTAATCGTATTGTTTCATTTTTTGCTCGACGTCCTCAAGTTCAAGAGCGGCTAACTCAGCAAGTTTTAGTGGCTCTACAAACTCTCCTAGAGACCGAAAATGTCGCAGTCTTTATGGATGCGACGCACTATTGCGTGAAAGCGAGGGGCATTATGGATGCGTCATCAAGAACTGAGACAAGTGCGCTTGGTGGTCTCTTCAAGTCTGATAGAAATCTTTGCGACAATTTCCTTTATAACTCTTGAGCGTAGATTTCACTTAACTGTGAATGCAAGAGCCGGTTATATTAACAATTAATACGATGAAATCATTCATCAACACTAGTTCTGAGCGTTCCTCAACCAAGAAACGGTTGAATCACATGAGCGACATCTTCAGCTTGTTCCTCCAAATGCAAATGGTGAGAGCCATTCATCTTTTCTATTCGCATTTGAGGAACCCATTCGAAAATCGCATCTTTAATATCGGTTGTTTTGATTGCACTGTTTTCCGCTCTAATCAATAGTACATTGGAGATAATACTTTCAAAAAATCCCCTAAGTTGATCCTCACTAAATCGGATGTGATTGGTGGCCTTCAATCTTTGGTCATTTCCCCAAAAAAAACCGTTTTGGTCCTCAAAAACACCTCTTTTAGCCAGCGTAGATGCTGCAGCATATGTTAAAGGCACAAAACCTGATACACGTGCCTGAATCGCTCGTTCAAAATCGTGAAAATAGGTTGGGGATGATGATGCAAAACGCCGATTCTCTTTGATTGCGCGCCTCAAATGATTCGCAGCTTTGTTCTCAGAATGGAAAGAGGGAACATATCCATCAATCAATACCAAATTTTTAACTCTTTCAGGGAAGGTTCCAGCAACAAGGCCTGATATTATTGCTCCTCGCGAGTGACCAAGAAGAGTAAAATCTTCCCATAACATCTGATCGGCGAGGCTAATAACCTCACCGACGTCGATCCATGGTTCATAACTTGAGTCAGCTGAGCGATGATCACTCAGCCCGTGCCCCGCCATATCCATAGCAATTAAGTGAATATTATCCAAGTGTGGCATTAAGTTATCAAAAGAAGCTGCATTGTCCAGCCATCCATGAAGAGCAATTATCGGGGTATATCCGGGGCGCCCCCACTCCTTGCAAGATATTTTCAGACCGTTTACATCAAACTCACGTTCTCTTACAAAATCAACCGCCATTCATTTAATTCCAATAAGCTTAGTAATCAGTTTATGTCTGACGCATCCTATACGCATTTTACAAGATTGTTACTTTTCCCTAGAACTCTATTTGGTTTTATCGCTATCGTCGATATCGGTTGACGTAAATGACGGTATATCAGACTCATCCTGGACAACGTTATCCTCACTCGAACCAGATGAAACACCAGCGATAGAGAAACCGTCAGAGGGCATAGCAGCGGGCCAATCAGCAAAAGGAAAGGGTTTCGTGTCGCTATTGAAAGTTAAGAATTGCATCGTTTGGAATATCCATGATGCCAAGCTTTGTCCAAAACTTCTTAGATTCTTGTTGTCAGCCCCTGTAATAAGCAAGGTTAGAAATTGTCCTCCGATGACAAGCAATAGAATAACTCTCACAAATGACAGTAATAAAAGGAACAGTAGCATGTAGGCTAATCTTACCCAAAGGCTCAGGCTCTTTATGTGGGAAATAAAATTTTTCAACTGTATGACTCCATCTCAACATCTACATTATGGGTTGATAACATCATTTTACGCACAGTTTCTCTAATAGGACAGCCTTCAAACAAAATTGCATGAAGAGAGCTGAGAAGAGGCATGTATATTCCCATTAAATCAGCATGTGCTTTCACTAATTTCGTGGTGTTCACACCTTCAGCGACTTGTCCGATCGAGCTCAACGCTTCGTCAAGAGTGGCTCCTCTGCCCACCTCAATCCCAACTCTATAATTTCTACTTAATGGTGAGGTGCAAGTCACAAAAAGATCTCCTATACCCCCTAGTCCCATCATTGTCATGGGGTTTGCACCCATCTCTTTACAGAATCTATTCATCTCTGCGACGCCCCTTGTAAATATCAGACTCTTGGTATTCTGACCTGCTCCGGACGCCTCAGTCATTCCCGATACAATAGCATAGATATTTTTCAATGCTCCAGCTAACTCGACTCCAAACTGATCAGTGTTTTCGTACACTCTTAGAATATCCGAGGATAAGACCTCCCTGACTAAGCTTCGCACCGCATTACATTCACTCGCCACTACAGTTGCAGTGATATCACCACTTACAATCTCTGCGGCTATATTTGGCCCACTCATTGTGCAGTTTGGGTTATCTGGAAGCTTTTCTTTAAGAACTTGTGATGGCAAAAGAAAACGTTCATCAAATCCTTTTGCTGTACTGACAATAGGGATGTCTGACATTAATATTGGCTTCAAATTATGCGCTAACTCACTGTATGCATTTATTGGGACTGCAAAAAAAACCAACTGAGTATTAGTCATAGCGGCTTTAAGATCATTAGTAACTGTTATGTTTTTATGAAGCTCATATTTGGGATGATAACGTGTATTAATCCGGTCATTCTGAACAGACAAAGCGGTGTCGTGACTTCTAGCCCACAAATTTACTCTTAACCCATTGGACGCAATCAAATTAGCTACAACGGTTCCGAAGCTACCACAGCCAAACACTGCCACATTGCTCACATCACTTATTTTCAAGTAAACCTCACAATATTATTCTGGCTACATTCAATAAACATACAGAAGCATTCGGTTAAGATAACTACTGAGCTATGAAAACATTAATTTGTTAAGACCTTTAACAAAGGCCGCAGGGTCCTCAAGAGATCTTCCAGCTGACAATAACGCTTGATCAAATAACAACTGAGTGAGCATTTTAGTTTCTTTAGTATCCTTTGAAGCTTTAATCTTCTTTACCAAAGGATGCTTCGTATTAACCTCAAGGGTTGGTTTTGATTCAGGCATTGTTTGTCCCGCTGCCTCCATAATTTTTCTCATTTGTTCTCCCATGTCATGCTCACCGACAACCAGACATGCTGGAGAATGAGTTAATCGATTTGTTGATCTAACTTCAGAAACTTTTGCAGAAAGATTATCCTTTATTTCGCTGATTACTTTTTCATCAGCCTTCGAAATCTTTTTCTTAGCGTCTTTACCATCCTTCTCTGTTTCACCAGTTATTTCACTGAGATCTAGCTCTCCTTTTGCTATGTCTTGAAACTGCTTTTTGTCGAACTCATTGAGGTAACCCATCATCCATTCATCGATTCTATCGCTCATTAAAAGGACTTCGATATTGTGTTTCTTAAATGCCTCTAAATAAGGGCTGTTGGCAAGTGATGTAATACTTTCCCCTGTCAAATAATAGATTTTTTTCTGATTTTCGTTCATTCTCGAAATGTAATCATCAAGAGTCACAGTAGGAGCTGTATCGTCTATAGAGGAACTACAGAATAAAAATAGCTTCGCAATTTTTTCTTTGTTCCCATGATCTTCACTGGGACCTTCCTTAAGGACTACACCAAACTGTGACCAAAATTTCGCATACTTTTCTTTATCTTTTTTCGCGAGCTTAGAGAGCATATCAAGCACTCGCTTAGTCAGAGCTGCTTTCATACTCTCCACTAATGGCGTTTTCTGCAGTATCTCTCGTGAAATATTTAGTGGCAAGTCAGCGCTATCTAAAATACCTTTTACGAACCGAAGATACATGGGCAAGAACTGCTCAGCATCATCCATTATAAATGTTCTCTTGATATAAAGTTTGATGCCTCTCGATGCATCACGCTGATATAGATCCATAGGTGCCATGGATGGGATATAGATCAGGCTTGTATAATCCTGCTTACCTTCAACTTTGTTATGACTCCAAGAAAGTGGTTCGGCAAAATCGCTAGAAACATGTCTATAAAATTCTTTGTACTCCTCTTCTGATATTTTATTTCTCGGCTTTGTCCAAAGAGCTTGAGCATCGTTTACTGCTGACCATTCCGGTTCATTTATTATCGTCTCATCCTCCTTCTCACTCGGAGAAGGCGGATCATTTTTCAGCATTTCGACGGGAATTGATATGTGATCTGAATATTTTTTAACAATACTCCTTAACCGCCAATCATTGGCAAATTCGGTCTCATCTGACTTGAGAAACATCGTAACTGTGGTTCCCCTATCATCCTTCTCTATCGGCTCTATTTGATAATCAGCCTCTCCTTCACAGGTCCATCTTACTCCCTCAGAGCTGTCCAATCCTGCTCGTCTTGTTTCAACAATTACTTTTTTCGCAACAATAAATGAGGAATAAAAACCAACACCAAATTGACCTATAAGCTGAGAGTCTTGCTTTTGATCGCCGGTTAAGTTTTTCAAAAATTCAGATGTTCCAGAGCGCGCTATAGTACCCAGATTCTCTATGACTTCAGATTCGGACATACCAATACCATTGTCTGATATAGTCACAGTCTTTGCCTTCTCATCAAACGATATTTGAATCCGAAGATCAGGATCTTTCTCTAATAACGACGAGTCGTTTAAGGACTCGAATCTCAGCTTATCGGATGCATCCGAGGCGTTTGAAATTAACTCCCGAAGAAAGATTTCTTTATTCGAGTACAAAGAATGTATCATTAGGTGTAGAAGTTGTTTTGCCTCAGTTTGAAATCCCCGAGTCTGAACTTTTGCTTTTTTCTTGGCTGACATACTAAATCCTTTTAGTGAAACATTTTAACATTGCTATATATATTGGGTATTATTTTGAAATATCAACAGCATAACTTCCATATTACGGTACTAAGAAATTGCACCTCGCTGTTGCTGTAGGTTTATTCATATCATCTTGCCAAGCCGTGCTGCTGACGTTTATTAATTTCCTTCCTTGTCTCAAAACACTACATTTTGCATACATCTTTTTAAACCTCCCCGGACGGAGATAATCAATAGAGAAGTCAACCACTTTTGGAACTGCAACAATATCCAGAAGATATATGGACTCGATAGCTGATGCTAACTCTAAAAATCCTCCAATAACCCCACCATGAATTGCGGGAAGAGATGGGTTTCCAATATTTGACTTCTTTTTACTTAATGTATAAAGCACATTTCCATCTATAACTTCTGCGCTGATACCTATAAAAGCTCCATAAGGAATTACATCAATAATGTCTTGTGGTGATTGGTTTTCACGAGCTTTTTTAGCTGTAAACTCAAATTCTTGAGTAATTTTATCCATTAGTTTCTCAAAATTAATTTTTCTTTTTTAAATTATTTTGCAAAGAATGAAACAAAATTTATTCATCAAAGACATTCAGATTAATCATTTCTTTTTCAACCTCATAAATGTTGCCACACAGTGTGCAATGGGGTTCTCCAAAGTATTCTGCCATGCCAAACCTCTGCAAAAAATTACACTTGAGGTATCTTTATATACTTTTGCAGACACATAAATTGGTTTGTTCGGCTCTGCCGCTTGCATGTAGTCCAATCTTAAATCCATTGTCGGCGTAACGGTTGAAAATCCTGAAACAGAAATAGCAGCACAGCCACAACAGGTATCCAACAAGCTCACAATTACCCCACCATGAACTACCCTTGTCATTGGGTTTCCTATCACTTCCTCCTTGTACGGAAAGGTGATTTCTACCTCGCCTCTCTCGACACGAGTAAGTTTTAGGCCGAGCGCTGCGCCATGTCCAGTTCTTTCCATAGCCAACTTCATAGCGGGCTTAAATACCATTAGTTTTAGATCAGGGACCATTTTTATCCTTTCGACTGGTACAAAGTTATTTCTGTGATGAATTATTGAAACTTTCAATAACCGATTTTGGTGCCTGAACCAATTCAATGAGCACACCCTCCCCGCCAAAAGGGTGCGTTTGGCTCGATTTGGGATGCACAAAGCAAACTTTATAACCAGATGCTCCCTCACGAATTCCTCCGGGAGTAAAATTAACTCCTTTTGAAGATAACCAGGCCACAGCGACTTCTAAATCATCGACCCACAGTCCGATATGATTGAGTGCAGGCTTGTCAACTCGAGGACTACGAGATTTATCTAATGGTTGCATCAAATCAACCTCAATCGCTATATCGCTCTGGCCAATAGAGCAAATATCCTCATCAACGTTTTCAGCCTCACTCTTATATGTTCCGAGGAAATCTAAACCTAGAAGGTCAACCCAAAGATGTTTAAGTGCAGACTTATTATCTGAGCCAACCGCAATTTGTTGGACTCCAATTATTGAAAATGGTCGATTTATCAACGTCTCTCCTGGTTTTTTAAGCAATTATACTCTGTTAATAGATCAATACATCTCTTCAAATTTACTTATAAAGTTAGGCAATAAACTTTCATCCAAATCATTAATCCCCGCAGCTGCTTTTCGCCCACCTCCACTTGGAAATTGACGACATAGTTCAGAGGCTCCAAATTTGCGGTTTTTCGGAGCTCTTACACTTACCATAAATGCTCCAGCAGAATTTTTTATTAAGACAGCATGAGCTACATTTGGATTTTTATTCGCAAGATGATTGCTAAATACTCCGACTATTCGTTTACTCCAACTTTGATTTGGCAAAATATATACTTCAGAGGTTTTTGTAGCTCTCTCAGGTTTTAGTAACAATGCCTTTGAAAAATCATTTTCATATGACTGTTTTAGTTTCTGAAAATGAAATGAACAATCTGAGATAAAATCGAATGGGCTATCATAAGGTTCAAGCAGTCTAAAAAGTTCTTGAGGAGAAAAATTTAAATCACTTAACGTTTCTCCATATCCATTGTAATTGATGTAAGTCCCTAGCTCTTCAAGAAGCATATTTTGATCAGCCGATAAATCACATGAAGCAGTATGTCCCATTGCTAAATCTCTCAGATTATCCCCGTAACTGCCAACAGCCGCCCAGAGAGGCCTTGATCCAGATAAATATTTATTCATCAAGGCACTCGTTGAGACATTTGCAGATTCATCAATAACAACGGTTAAATTTTTACTAGTGGGTATTTCTCCAGCAAAGTGATGGTCGACATAGAGAACAGTAGAATTGTTAATTAAAATATTTTTAAGATAGGTTCGATTTTTATCCAGAGAAATATCTAAAACTGTAACTTGGTCCTCAGAATTAGACGAGACATATTTTAGAAGGTCAATCTCTCGTTTAACCCCACTTACCAAGTGTGATGCACATGGATAGGTTTGACGAAGCTGCAATAGTGCGCATATGCCGTCGGCATCCCCATTAAAAACATCGTACTGCATTGGATACCTTTATCTAAGATTGATAGAAATTCATAAGAATCTCAGCTACCTCAGGGCGAACTATTTCCTTCGGAGGCATCTCGCCTTTTCCAAGCAACGCTCTCAAATTCGTTCCAGAAAGAGTTACAAAATCATCAGGCACATGGCCATCCACTTCGTTTAAAATAACTACTCTGCCCAATTTTTTTGAATATGCTGTGTGATCCGCATTAAAAATTTTAATCGATAGGTAGTTGCTAACTTGCAGTTCATCAAAGATTTCCTGAGCCTCGAAGGCCCCATAAAAACTGCCAACTCCCGCATGATCTCTGCCAACTATTAAATGAGTAGCTCCCATATTCTGCCTAATAATAGCGTGCAATAATGCTTCCCGAGGCCCAGCATATAGCATATCAAAGCCATAACCTGAGACAAGAACTGGAATCTCATTAAAGTAACAGTCCACCATTGTTTTTATGCATTCATCTCTGACTCCAGCAGGTATATCACCATCTTTAAGTTTGCCCAATAACATATGAATAATTAGTCCATCTGCACCAATTCTATCGACTGCAAGTTTGCACAAAGCCTCATGAGCTCGATGCATAGGGTTTCTAGTCTGAAAAGCCACCACCTTGTCCCATCCAGAGTTCACGATATGCTCCCTGATTTGTTGAGCGGTCCTGAACGTATCAGGATAATCTCTGGGGAATGAACTCAGATCAAAAATCTCTAACTTTCCAGATATGAGAAAATTACCAAGAGTTCTGAACTTTTTAACGCCCGGATGAGAGGAATCATTAGTGCCAAAAATCTTAAGAATCATCTCATCAATATCCTTGTCACTCAGAGTTTCAATATCCGAAACATCCATCAGAGCAATACAGGGTTTATTATCTCTCGTGGGATCCAAAAGTGCTATTTTTTGACCTGATTCAAAATCTGGTTTTGATTGCACCAAATTTATTATAGGGACCGGCCAAAATAACCCTTCAGGCAGTCTATATGTTTGACAAACGGATTTAGCCTCTCCAAAGCTCATAAATCCTTCAAGTGGATTAAAATATCCAGATCCAATCATCACCACATTTGACAGCGCAGGATCATTCAAAATTAGTGTTGGTAAATTGTTTACTTTATCTGACTCGCGAGGCGTTTTAGCCAGAGGAACCTGTAGCGTATCTGTTCCGTGGGGTTTTATTAGTGTTTTCATTAACTTAATAACATTTACTTTGATGAGTAAGCTCTTTAAATGATGACATCATGTTTCAACAAATAATTAAGCACTGTTTTGACTTCATCATCCAAACTCATTTTGTCAGAAATAAGATGTATTTCAGGATTTGTCGGCGCTTCATAAGGATCATCAATCCCGGTGAAATTTTTGATCTCTCCGTTTCTTGCCTTTTTGTAAAGACCTTTCGGATCTCTCTCCTCTGCTGACTTCAGAGAGCAATCAATGAAGATTTCCACAAACGTTAGTCCAGAACCCGCATGTATTTTTCTCACCTCTTCTCGATCTTTGCGGTAAGGACTTATGAAACTCGCTAAGGTAATAATTCCAGCATCTGTAAAAAGCTTTGATACCTCACCAATCCGTCTAATATTTTCTTTCCTATCATCAGCAGAAAAGCCAAGATTTTTGTTAATACCCAGCCGAATATTGTCTCCATCCAGTCTATAACTTAGTATCCCTTTTTCAAAAAGTGAACGCTCTAGTGCCACAGAAATCGTGCTTTTCCCACTGCCTGATAGTCCCGTCATCCATAATGTCGCACCCTTTTGACGAATTAGATTATGTCTGTCTTGCATGGAAACTTTGCCATCATGCCAACTGACATTTGTCGATTTTTGCTCACTCATGATTAATTGAATTGAATTTTAGAGAGCGCAATATTAACTTTATTGGATCGGGATGTAAAAATAATACACAAGTTAGCTATGATATATTTAGATTCAGATTTTAAAAACTTGTGAGAAGCGACAATGAGCACACTCAATAATTTGAAAATCCTTGATTTCACAACCTTAATTCCAGGTCCGTTCGCCACTATGATGATGGGCGATATGGGCGCCGATATTATTAAAGTCGAATCGCCAACACGAGTAGATCTTGTTAGAGCAATGGGTCCATTTAATCATGGATCCTCTACTTGTCATTCGTTTGTCAACAGAAACAAAAGGTCAATCAGCCTTGATTTAAAAAAACAAAAATCTATTGAAATCATTAAACGCTTAATCTTGGATTTCGACATCATTATTGAACAATTTCGACCGGGTGTAATGAAGCGACTTGGCCTCGACTATGAGAGCTTGAAGACGATTAATTCAAACATAATTTATTGCTCAATCACAGGCTATGGTCAGACAGGGCCATACAAAGATAAAGCGGGCCATGATAACAACTATTTATCGATCTCAGGAACCAATGGTTATTCCGGCAAAGTAAATCAGCCAAGTCCCATTATGGGTCTACCTATCGCTGACTTGGCGGGAGGGTCATTACATGCAGTAATCGGAATATTAGCTGCAGTCAATCATCGAAATAATAAGGGATCAGGCCAGCATATAGATGTCAGCATGACAGATTCAATGTTTGCCATGAATGGGATTTTTGGGTCTCAATTTCTGGCAGCAGGTCAAGAGTTAGCTCATGAGACAACCCATATTAATGGAGGATCTTTCTATGGATATTATCAAACAAAAGATGACAAAACGATATCAGTTGGAAGTCTAGAACCAAAGTTTTTGATGAAGCTATGTGCTGGATTGGAAATAAGTGATCATATAGGATCTGCCATAAGTAATAATACTCGCGAACAATCTAAATTTAAGGATCTAGTGGCGAAAAAAATAAGAGAAAAAGACATGTCGCACTGGGAAAAAGTCTTTGAAAATGAAGATGCTTGCGTTGAGCCGGTTATCTCTTTTCAAGAAGCGTGCGAGAATACACAAATACTAGCAAGAGAGATGATTACCACAGTATCTCACCTTGAAGGGGGCGAAGAAAATCAAGTTAGTAGCGCAATAAAGTTTTCAGATTCAAAAGCCCGGTATGACTATTGTGGTGTTCCAATCGGGTTTCATACAAAAGAAGTACTAAAAGAAATAAATTTTTCTGATGCAGAGATTGAATCAATGATAAACAACAACGAAATTCAATGATTAATACACGCTTAAATAGTTGTTTTATCAAAAAAGACCGTTTTTCTGATAAACCCAACTTTTACCAAAACCTTGATTTCCCCAGCGTTGGCAACCTCAGCTTTCATCGGATGAAATCGTCCAAGCTGAGGAACGTATATTTGACCGGAGAAGTAATCTATCTCTGAACTCAATTCAATGAATAAAAACTTTCCAACCGAAGACGAATCATCTTCATTCTTGATAATAATACCCGAACCCGAGTCATTATCTGACACTATTTTAATCCAAACTGGTTTCTCTCTATGTTTCCATTCGCCGTGGAGATCAGATAATTCAATCCCATAGACACCGCCTGCACTAATTAACGTAAAAAAGAAGCAGCTCACAGAATAAAGATTTCTGAAGCTTTTGAGAAACAAGTAACGTCTAGTTGCCATATAGAATATCCTCAAAATTCTTGCTTGGCAGAAATGTTTTATCATCATCGAAAGGAAGATAATTCTGAATCTTTTTTAATATCTTTTCAGATCCTAGGTTTCTACCATAATACATAGGACCTCCACGATAAGCAGGCCATCCAAATCCATGAGCATAAATCACATCAATGTCACTATTTCGACTAACAATACCCTCTTCTCTGATTTTAATGCCTTCATTGATCATAGGAATCAAACATTGATCCAGAATTTCCTCATCAGTTAGTTCTCTGCTATTAATGCTTTTTAATCGTGCAAACTCTTTTATGAGTTGCGCAGATTCTGCGGATTTTGTTGCTTTGCGGTTCTTATCATAATTATAAAATCCTTTCGCATTTTTCTGCCCAAGACGACCCGCTTCACAAAATTTATCGACGAGTAAAAATTTATTAGTTAGCGCTTTTTCCCACCCAAGATCCAATCCTATTAAGTCTGCAGTTTGAAAAGGTCCCATTGGAAATCCAAATTCGACCATTAATCGGTCAATTCTCTCGATATCAACCCCCTGTAATGCCATCCGCATTGCTTGTTGCTGTCTGACAAATAGGATTCTGTTGCCAACAAAACCAGGGCATACGCCTACCAGCACTGGAATTTTTTTTATTCGCTTTGCTAATTTCATACATGTTTTGATAATGCTAAGGTCAGTCTTCTTAGCTCTAACGATCTCAAGCAAACGCATCACATTTGCAGGTGAAAAGAAATGGAGTCCAATTACATCCTGGGGACGACCACTTGATTCTGCTATTTCATTCAAATCAAGAGCGGACGTGTTTGTGGCTAAAACCACTTTGTCTTTCGCTAATTTAGCGATCTTGCCAAATATATCTTTCTTCAATTCCATATTTTCGAAGACCGCTTCAATAATAAGATCAGCTTCTGATACATCATTTATATTTAATGATATATCAATATAATCAAGTCTCTGTTTGACCTGAGCATGACTTAATCTACCTTTTTTCTGAGAACCCTGAAAATTTGCTTCAATATTTTTCTGACATCTAACAAGAGATTTTTGATTACTTTCGATAATGGTTACAGGTAGCCCTGCATTTGCCATACTCATCGCAATGCCTGCTCCCATTAGACCGCCGCCGATAACTGCTACTTTCTGTACTTCAAAATCGACAACCTCTCGAGTCATACCAGGAACCTTGTTTGCGTGTCTTTCAGCAAAAAAAAGATACTGTTGAGCTTTAGATTGATCACCCTCCATAAGTTCTTCAAATAATTCGCGTTCAAATTTTAATCCATCTAAAAACGGAAGCTCGCAGGTAGCTTCAACACTACGGATATTATATAGCGGTGCTAAATAGCCACGTTTTCGCTTCTCTGCATGTTTTTTGTATTCATTGAAAGTATCATCCAATCCTGAATATTTAGTTATCGGATTTTCTTGCAGTCTAATAGATGGATGTGAGCAATTTGATTTGATTTTTTCTTCGAGATATTCGATCGAGGCGGAAAGTGGATCCTCAGAAGTTATTTTATCGATAAGACCACATTCTAAGGCTTCATCTGCTCCGATGGGATTACCCGAGGTAACCATAGCTAAAGCCTTTTCTATTCCTATTAATCTGGGCAACCTCTGAGTGCCACCCGCACCGGGGATCAGGCCTAAGTGAACTTCGGGTAGACCAAATCTTGCACTGGGTGTTGAAATACGGTAATTACAACACAAAGCAGTTTCCAAACCACCTCCAAGGGCAGTACCATGCAATACAGCCATGACAGGCTTTTCAATAGCATCTAAATATTCTAATAATTCTGGAAGATCGGGATCTCCAGGAGGCTTTCCAATCTCACTTATGTCGGCACCAGCTATAAATGTTCTTCCTGAGCAAGTTATGATAACTCCCGATACATCATCATTCTCCGAGGCCTCTTCCAATGACATTGCAAGCCCTTTTCGAACAGAGTAACTTAGGGCATTTACAGGAGGATTGTCTACAGTGATTACTGCAAATTGTTTAACAATTTCATAATGAACTGCTTTATCAGCTCGACTCATAGTCTTGTCCTTTAAATTAATATCTTTGCTTTATTACGCCATTTGTTCCTTTATTGTTTTACCTATTGTCCAAAGTCGATCCTGTCCCCATCCAAGATTTAATAATTTATCTCCTCTATATAATCTGAAACTTGGAACTCCCCATAGATCACTCTCATACATAGATAAACGATTATCTTCCAACTCATCATGCCACTCTGAATTACCAATAATAGTTTTCCCATGTGACCAATCTAAACCCGCCTTATCTAATACATATTTAAAATTCTTTTGTTTATTAAGGTTCTTCCCCTCAACAAATGCAGCTCTCAGAAAACAAGATAGTAATTGGTTTGAGCGTCCACAGTCTCTTGCCCAGGAGTACAGCGAATAACAATTCCTAACAGGTTCTCCAATAGGATCATAGAAGTTCCCGAAAGATATTCCATTTGCTCGAGCTTCTCTTGCAACGTCTATCATAATATAGCGGCTTTTATCAAGGGTAAGCGGAACTCCTCTCATAACCATCGGAAGAACTGGGCGCACCGATAACTTTAAATTGCATCTTTTCGAGAAATCCAGAACTCTATCAAAAATCAAAGCCGTATATGGGCTTCTCATTGACGGGAAAAATTCCAGCAGAAATTTATTATTAGGTTTTAATTTAGGAAATGTAATCTCCTTCTTTGGTGCAATAAAAACCTCTTTTTTTTCACTCAAATCGAGAGCTAATTCCTTTAATCTGGTTTCCAAGTGATAGAGTCTATCAATACCCCAATACCATTCATTCCCATAATAAAACATAGCGGCAGAATAATGCCCAAGCTGTTTTCTTTTTGCATTATTCTCATTAATAATCGTCGAATTTTTGATTTCACCTGAACTAACAAATTCCTTGAAAAACCTGTTTAGGGTATCAAGATCGCCACCCCATAGCGCTGTACTTATATTAAAGATATTATCTATAAACTTTTCATCATTCATGGATACCAGAACAGTCTGCGCTAAATCAATCCATTTTTTGCTAGGAGCTTGAGCACCATTTGGGAATAAAAGATCATAATGTGGCGCTATATTCATAGCATCTCTGATAGATAACTTTTGAAGTAACTCAGGTTCTGGGATACTAGAATCAGTAACTTGTGATACTAAATAACATTTTATCTGAACATCATATTTGTTCTTAAAATTTTTTAATAACTGCGATGCTAAATGACTGTACGGGTCATCGACCTGATGAAAATACTCAATTACGTGAGGTTTATTAAGCTTTTTGCGTTTTTGCTCGAACTTTAACCGTTTGTTATTAGAATATTCATAACTAGCTATCTTTGTTCCAATCTTTGATCCCAAAAATCTTCTAAATGGATTTGGATCCATTGTTGATGTGCCGCCTTGTTCCTGAAACTTATCATCCATTGGAAAATAATCTCTTACATTTTGTCCCATCTAGTACTTGCAAGACTTTCTGTTTGTTTTTATCTGACAATTTACAAAATTCATCTCTAATCCATTGTAAGCATTTTGCTTGATATGAAAACGTGTTTTGGCTCCAAGTTGTGCGATCGATCAGTGTAGACCATTCTTTTTTATCATTGTCATAGGCTTGCTTATTTGCCAACAGTGCCGGTGCATAGAAGCATCCAATCTCAGTTAATAGTTTTTTAAAGGTTGGAGATTCAAGATCAATATTCCACTCATCATCTCTGATCTCCATGCCACATTGATCCTCCATCAATGAGGTCCAAGAGACGACTCGCGGAGCAAATTTATGAGCAAGTGCTCTTGGAGTTGGATCAAATCCTATCAGTTGAGACAACTGTCCGTATAATGCAAAGTCTGAGGCTGAGGGCCTTGAACCAAAAATAAATGAGTACCGCTCAAGATGATTATCCAAAGCTCTTAATGTCCGAATATAACTTTGCTCTATCAAGTCAGCAGTAACCTTATTCGATCCTACAACACCAAGACGTCCTACTTGTCTATCGTAAATATAATCTGAATAAATGTCGTGCTGATCAGAAGAAATACTGACTCCCTCTTGAAGTATCGGAAGAAGCTTCGCAGCATTTTTCGCATCCTCTTCAGGGTGCCAACGATAATGAAACATAAATTTGGTGCACCACTCATCCGCATAATCCTCTACAAGGTAATCTAAGAACGCGAGGACGGGGTCAGAAGGAATGACTTTTCGAGAATCAAATGATTCCTCAAGTTGCCTAATTATTAGAGTTGTATCACAGGTCGCAGCTGAAACACCCTCTTCCACTTCAATAATGCATGTGGGTAACAACCTCACTTTAGGGGGCGATATCCCCATCAAATCGAGATTCTTTTTCAAATCTCCCCAAATAACGCGATAATCAATCCGTCGATATCTCAGGAGCGCCACCAGTTTTCGTGTGTAAGGAGATGGCACAGCTCCAATCAAAGTAAAAGGTTTTTTAAATAGCATAAGATTATATGAGTTTGAATGATTCGATTTTGTTTTTGTTTTATTGACAAGGATAATTTCATATGTAAATCTCGAAATCAAACAAGAGCAATAAAAATATAATGAGAAAAAAGTACATCCTAATAATCTTGTTTGTGCTCATACCAACGATGCTTTGGATTAATAGACTTGCAATTTTAGAGATTGTATTGCCAAAAGCGATGGAGGCAAGATTTTCAAATGATTACATAGAAAGCCTTCAAGATGGGCTC
>CABXWC010000016.1:0-27253 GCA_902515855.1 uncultured SAR92 cluster bacterium | reverse complement strand
TGGCTCCGATTCAAAACATTATTTCCAACCTTATCTAAAATATCGCTTCTGAACTGAAGTGGAGAATCTGACCAGTCTTTTAAGGCAGCACTTGCAGAATCTATCGCCAAATTGGTTTGATTAATATCTGCTTGTGCAAACTGTCCAATGACATCAGATAAATCTGACGGATTAATATTATTAATATAATCAACACCCTCTGTCCAATTACCCGCAATATAATTTTTCTTCATGAATAAAAGCGCTCCCGCAAAGCTTAACCTTGAATGTAGGGTGAATTTAAGTACTAGATTTAAGTTAATAGTAATAAATCAAATTCACCGGTTCAACAAAAATAGTGAGAAATAAGAAGAGAAAGGACACAAAGATGATTCGGTAAGTGAGACAAATAACTTCTAGTTGACTGCTAACTCTGCACATGTGTTAATTGAAAAATAAAACCACAAAAGATAGAGAAGCTATGAGCAAAGTTTTATTTACAAAAGATAATAATGGGATTGCTAGAATCACTCTTAATAACCCAGAAAAACAAAATGCGTTCGATGATGAAATCATATTGGATTTAATAAATATCTTAAATGAAATTGAACATTCTCAGGATTTAAGACTGGTAGTTCTTTTATCAAACGGAAAGAATTTTTCCGCTGGTGCTGACCTGAATTGGATGAAAAGAATGTCAAATGCAAGTCATGACGAAAATATGAGAGATGCTTCATCATTAACAACCATGCTCCAAAAATTAAATAATCTTGCTCAACCAACCTTGGTAATAATTAAAGGCGCTGTTTTCGGGGGTGGTGTAGGACTAGTGAGTTGTTGTGACATTTCAATCGCGAGTAATGAATCGATTTTCTCTCTGAGTGAGGTCAAGGTGGGACTGGTACCCGCCACTATAGGTCCTTATGTAATTCAGGCTATTGGCGAAAGAAATGCAAGAAGATTTTTTCTAACTGGAGAGAGATTTGGGGCCGAAGTTGCTAGAGAAATCAATCTGGTGCATGAGGTGATCAATGAAAATGAACTAGATGAAAAAATCGAGTTTTTTATAAAACTATTCAAAAAAAATGGACCAAAAGCCGTGTTGGCTGCGAAAAAGATTATCGCTGACGTTGCAAACAAGGAGATTGATGCCGCTATTATAAATCACACCTGCCACGTAATCTCTAAACTAAGAATGAGTGATGAGGGTAAAGAAGGCGTCTCAGCTTTTCTTGAGAAAAGAAATCCTAACTGGTGAATTTACTTATTTTCTTTATCTTCCCGCTGTAGCCAATCCAAACCATAAAGATTGGTCAGCCCCATTCTCCTTCATTACTTTCCTTGCCTCCAGAATCAGTTGGCCCGCTTTTGTTTGATCATAAAACCATTCTTCGGTAGCCCAGGGACTAATTGGCCCATCCGCAAGCTCGCATGCTAATTCTTCATAGTAAGACCGAATATCATGAACAGTCCCATACATAGATCCTCCCAAAGAATCATTCGGAAATCCAACCTCAGCCCAGTGCTCTCCATCTACTATTTTTGCGAATTTCTGCAATGCCTCCGGCACTTGCTCTGCACTGATTTGCATGCCTATTGAAGTTCTATTTCTCTTCGTATACGCACGAGTATAAGCGGCATACAAAGCTTCTGCCTCATCTGCGGCCGGATGCAAGCTAGGGTTCATTCTGGGGGGCAGGGGACATGTTATTTGATTACCCTCCGCAACTTTGATTTGATCCGGGAATTCTTTTACAACCGGTCCTTTAGGCTCCTCAAGCAAGCTAAATGACCATTTTAAAACCTTATGTTGAAATTCTTTGTCTCCAGGCTTACCTAATGAGAGACCCAAGGGAAAAGCAGTGTACAGTGCTCTTGGTACCTTTATCCGTTCTGCAACATCTTTCATTGGAGTAAAAACGATAGTCGCAAGACCAGCTAATTCGAAAACATGAGCTAGCGTACACACGGTACGCGGGCATAGAGGTCAGGTACCTGTCAGCAGAACGATATCTACATTCTCTTTAATCATTTCTTTCGCGCAACGGGGACCAGAATCCAGTCGAATCTCTGATACTGTTGACGGTTGATTTCCTGCAAAAGAATAATGATTATCGGCAACAGCGCCGATAATGCCATGCTCAGAGAGCTCCTCAATACGATCAATTGGATAGACCACATTTATATCTGCCGCGAAACCACCTCGATCAAAATTGACGCTGTGGTGTCCCAACTTAAGATCTCGAGCCGAGCGAGGCAGCACTTCATAATGAAAATCACTATCCCCAAGTTCAAACCCTAATTTATTATCCAAATGCAATGCGGCGGTGGTAACCAAGGCGATTTTAGCTTCATGCAACGGTTTGGGCTTAACAAATGCAGTTTTTTCAAACTTAGGTAAAGGCATACTCGAAGCAAATTTTTGTATCGCAGTCTCATCTTTACCAAAAACAGACATATCATCTCCAACAGTTAAATAAACCAAACTTTTCTAGGAAATAAAGTATCAGATAAAATACTCCACTAAGCAAAAAAAAATAGCGATTATAAATTTTTCACCCATTTCCTAACCTTCGGTTGAATAACGATAATTTAGGTTGTTTTTTTATTGGTGCCCAAGGCCGGACTTGAACCGGCACGGCTTTCGCCACTACCCCCTCAAGATAGCGTGTCTACCAATTCCACCACTTGGGCAATTCAGTTATTGAGGTAAATCTGACATAGTTGATTGTTCCTCAGCTGCCGAATCGTTTGGCAAATCATTACTTGAGTCAAGGATTTCCAGTAAGCTTTCATCACCACCTGGGATGTCAATGGTCTCAACAACCACCTTGTTTTTTGCATAAACAGCTAGTGTAACGCTAGTCACGAAAAATAAGGTTGCCAACAATGCTGTAACTTTACTAAAAAAATTCCAACTTCCTCCACTGCCAAAAACTGTTTGGGACGCTCCAGCTCCAAAAGATGCTCCAGCCTCAGCACCTTTTCCTTGTTGTATAAGTACAAAACCAATAATCAGGATTGCAATGACGAAATGTATCACTAATATAATATCTTCCATGCCCTACTTAACCCTCTGTAATATTTGAGCCAACTTACTAAACTTTACTCCATCCAAAGACGCACCCCCAATCAGCCCGCCGTCGACATCTGGCTGCTCAAAGATGGTGGCCCCATTCTCAGAGTTAATACTTCCACCGTAAATAAGGGTCGAATCAGATCCTAATTTACCTAAACTCCTCCTTACCGCATTTAAGACATTTTGTATGTCATTTGCTGAGGCATTATCACCACTTCCTATTGCCCACACCGGCTCATAGGCGATTATAATATTTTCTTGCAGTTCAGTTCCAATATAATCAAAAACCTGAGAGATTTGATTTTGAATGACCTTAATAGTGTTTCCATCAGCTTTTTCGTCCTTAGTCTCTCCAACACACAAAATTGGATATATTCCATGCTCGAGCGCTTGAAAAATTTTCCGCAATATATTTTTGTTGGTTTCGCCATATTTCAGCCGTCTCTCTGAGTGCCCAATAATCGCATAGCGGCATCCCATATCTAAAACCATCTCTGCAGAAACCTCACCTGTATGAGCTCCGCTTGGGAACATACTTATATCTTGAGAGGAAAGACTAACATGACTGTTTGATAGTAACTTTCCAACTGCGTCCAAATATACATGGGACGGAGCAAGAACAATTTCACAATTCTCAAGCATCGAAGTCCTCGATACAATACTCTCGGTCAATTTTGAAATGCTAGTAAGACAACCATTCATTTTCCAATTGCCTACCAATAGTTTTTTTCTCAAGGTGCGTCCTTACAGAGCGAAGTTGTTGCGGGATTCAATCTCTAACGCCAATGTTTTCAGCAGTCGAGTAATGATTAGTCTCATTGATAGCTCTTCAATAACTCGCTTAATTTATCAACCTCTCCTCGCACAATATTTTCATCCCGCCCCTCCGCCATTATTCTTATAACTGGTTCAGTGCCTGAGGGTCGCACCAAAATTCTGCCCAGCGTTCCTAAAGCTCTCTCTGAATTTTCAACAGCCTCTTGCATTACTTTAGGATCAAAAACAAAGGATTTTGGAACTTTCACATTTTCCATGACCTGGGGGATTTTTTTAATTTCCGAAACAAGTGAAGATAGCTTTTTACCGCTTTTTACAATTGCACTAACAACCTGAAGAGCAGAAATTATTCCATCTCCTGTTGTATTAAGATCTGAACAGACGATATGGCCAGAGCTTTCTCCGCCGAACTTACATCCCCTCAGCTTCATCATCTCAATCACATGACGATCTCCAACCTTAGACCTAAAAAATGGTATCCCAAGATCTTGAAATGCAAGCTCAATCCCGGCGTTAGTCATAACTGTTCCCACAACTCCATCGCATCCAGCATGCAAGTGATAATCCTTCGCTATTAAATATAGAAGATCATCTCCATCAACTACTGAACCATTTTCATCACAGAAAAGCACTCGATCTCCATCTCCGTCAAAAGCTATCCCAAAATCGGCTTTTTCTTCCTTTACTCTCTCACACACGTTCGCCATATACGTTGAGCCACAAGACTCATTGATGTTGAATCCATTAGGTTCAATTGCAATCGAGGTTACGGATGCCCCGAGCTCCTTAAAAACCTTCCTAGCCGCGTTATAAGTTGCTCCATTCGCACAGTCCACCACTAATTTATAGGAAGATAAATTTAGCCCATGAGGAAAGGATGCTTTGCAAAATTCCACATACCTACCAGTTGCATCATTTATCCGAACTGCTTTACCTAATTCGCTTGCACTATTCGTAACTATGGGGGTATCGATAAACTTCTCTATTTCCGCTTCTACAATATCAGGTAATTTATATCCCTCTGATGAAAAAAACTTAATTCCATTATCTTCAAATGAGTTGTGAGAAGCACTTATAACAATTCCAGCTGATGCCCTAAACGCCCGAGTTAAGTATGCTATAGCAGGAGTCGGCATAGGCCCGAGCATAAATACATCAATACCTGCTGCAATTAAACCTGCCTCCAGAGAAGATTCAAACATATAGCCTGAAACACGGGTGTCTTTGCCAATTAAAACTCTCTTTTTTTTCCCTTTAGAGTGTCGTTTAAAAACGGTTCCTGCTGCCCAACCAATCTTTAGCATAAAGTCAGCGGTTATAGGAGAAACACCAACCGTACCTCGAATACCATCAGTGCCGAAATATTTCTTTACCATTATTCATCCTCATGAGAGTCTACAGCTTTCAAAACCGCGAGCACTTGCTTTGTCTCTAAAACATTGTGTACCCGCAATATCGCCGCGCCATATTGAGCGGCCAATAATGCAAAAGCAACACTGCCGATTATTCTCTTTTCTGGGCGCTCAACTCCAGTTATATCTCCAACCATAGCCTTTCGTGAAATCCCAACCAAAATTGGCTGCCCTGTCTCTACGAACCTAGGTAGCGCTCTAAAAAGCTGAAGATTATGATGTAATTTCTTTCCAAATCCAAATCCTGGATCCAAAATTATATTTTCTTCTTTAATTGAGGAGGCCACACAAACGCTTTTTCTCTCCATCAAAAATTTAAATATCTCTTCTTCAACCCTTCCATAAACCGGATCTTCTTGCATATCTCTTGGTTGGTTTTGCATATGCATCAAACAAACCGAGAGTCCCGACTTTGCCACAGCTTCGACTGCTCCTTCATTTTGCAAGGCTCTTACGTCGTTTATTAAACTAATGGGGTACTTTGATGCTTCGTTAATCACGGTTGGATTACTGGTATCTATAGAAATTGGAATTGCGAACTCCTTTGAAATCAGATTTACAGCAGGGAGCACACGATCTAATTCTTCTTGAGTAGAAATTGGCTTTGCACCAGGTCTGGTGGACTCACCTCCAATGTCAATAATATCTACGCCATTTGAGACCATTGATTGCACCGAACTGCGCAAACTGTCCATATGCAACCGAGAGCTATTAAACAAGATGCCACCATCAGAGAATGAATCTGGAGTTACATTGATAATGCCCATTATCAATGGCGATCGCTTCCTCTTTAAAAGGTCATCGGTACTAGGCAGTATGAGTGGCAATTCGGCAAAATCCGATTCTTCGATTGAGAATTAAAATCTCAATTCAGCGTCCATTTTAAATTTCTTCCACGGCTGATCCAATTTCAGGATCGTTATTAGTCACATTTTTTTTATCTTCTTTACTTGACCCGCCATCCTTGTCCGTTTTGTCCCAGTCTTTGGGTTTTCTTACAGCCTTACGATTCATCAAGTCATCGACTTGGTCAGCATCAATTGTCTCATACTCAATCAAGGCATCTTTCATTGAATCTAAAATATCTTTGTTTTCATCTAGTAGCTTCGAGGCTTTCTTGTATGCCTCATCCAAGATTATTCTGACCTCCTGATCGATTTCCCTAGATGTGTCCTCTGAATAGTGTGTGTTTCCACCGCCCGGGACTTGCGACTCGTCTTCGCCGTAAAGAACAGGTCCCATTTTTTGATTTAAACCCCACTTGGTAACCATATTTCTCGCCATTTGAGTCGCCCTTTCAATGTCATTAGAGGCACCAGTGGTGACGTTATCAAAGCCTCCGACTATTTCTTCTGCTATCCGACCACCAAATAAACTACATAACTGACTGAATAGCTGAATCCTATTCATACTGTATCTGTCCTCTTCTGGCAAATATTGTGTTACGCCTAACGCTCTTCCTCTCGGAATAATAGTCACCTTATGAACGGGATCGTGCTGTGGAACTAAGCGTCCGATAATGGCATGCCCAGCCTCATGATAGGCCGTATTAATTTTTTCCTTCTCAGACATCACCATTGATTTTCTCTCTGCACCCATCATAATTTTGTCTCTGGCCTTTTCAAACTCCTCCATTGTCACGAAGCGCCGGTTCGCCCGAGCAGAAAATAAAGCCGCCTCATTAACCAAATTTGCAAGATCAGCCCCAGAAAAACCCGGAGTGCCTCTGGCTAAAACAGATAAACTTACGCTTTCGTGGAGCGGAACCTTCCTCGAATGCACCTTCAATATATGTTCCCTACCCCTGATATCTGGGAGTGATACATAAACCTGGCGATCAAACCTACCTGGTCGAAGTAATGCCTTGTCCAAAACATCAGGTCTATTAGTAGCGGCTATAACGATAACCCCCTCGTTTCCTTCAAAACCGTCCATTTCAACTAATAGCTGATTAAGTGTTTGCTCTCTTTCATCATTGCCACCACCGTAGCCACCACCACGATGCCGACCAACCGCATCGATTTCGTCGATAAATATTATACAAGGCGACTGCTTTTTGGCTTGTTCAAACATATCCCTTACTCGAGATGCGCCTACTCCAACAAACATTTCCACAAAGTCAGATCCAGATATAGAGAAAAAAGGTACTTTTGCCTCACCTGCGATGGCTTTGGCCAAAAGGGTCTTTCCCGTGCCTGGTGGCCCCACCATCAGAACTCCCTTCGGAATTCGCCCTCCAAGTCGTTGAAATTTTCCCGGGTCACTTAGAAACTCAACCAGTTCGCTAACATCCTCTTTTGCCTCATCAACTCCAGCTACATCCGCAAATGTTGTATTTATTTGGTCTCCAGTTAGAAGTTTAGCCTTACTTTTTCCAAAACTCATGGGACCGCCTCTGCCCCCGCCTCCACCTTGCATCTGGCGCATAAAGAAAACAAAAATTGCCAAAATCAAAAGAATTGGGAATGCTGCGACAAGAAGCTGAGAAAAGAGGCTTGGCTCTTCACGTTCCTTTCCAACTATACGAACATTATGGTTAACCAAATCATCCATTAGTTTTGGATCTTGAACATTTGGTCTTACAGTTCTAAAGTCAGAGCCATCATTCCTAACACCGTATATGATCAAATCGGCAATCGTTACTTCCGAAACTCTATCGTTCTGCACTTCGCTTAAAAACGCGGAGTAATCTATGTCGTTTTGTTCAGTTTCAGGCGAGAAGCTGTTAAAAACAAACATTAATATTGCGGCAAGGATAATCCACACCACGAAATTTTTTGCTAAATCACTCACTTTAAAACTCCCTCACTTTTAATTTCTTGTTGACGAAAGTACTCCCCTAACAAATACACCTCTCTTGACTTCTTCCTAGACGCATCAGGCTTCATAAGTTTAACCTTTTTGAAAAATTTCCTTATGTCATTTACCGCCGAGTCAAAGCCCGACCCTTGAAACAATTTAATTATAAGATGCCCTCCTTCAGATAATTGGACTAAGCAAAAATCCAACGCCAAATCAACTAACTCGTAATGAGCTGGCAAATCTATTGCACTCACTCCAGTGATGTTTGGGGCCATATCTGACATTACAAGTTTAACACTTTTGTTTTCTAGTTTTGAACACAAGAGATCTAACACTTGTTTTTCGCTAAAGTCCCCTTGTATAAATTCAGTTTGCGGGATCGGCGACATTTCAAGAACATCAACTCCTATAACAGCTCCGTCGTTACCAACCGCAGCCTTGGCGACTTGAGACCAGCCACCCGGTGCACATCCTAAATCTACGACCGTATCCCCTCGGCGGATTAAAGGCTTGCTTTCTAATATCTCTAAAAGTTTATAACTAGCTCTCGACCGAAAGCCATCTGACTTCGACTTTTTAACATACATATCGGAGACATGTCGATCTATCCATTTTCGATTTTTAGATTTCGCCATAGGTTTCTTCTAGATAAAATATACATTAACAACTAATATGAGCAATATTATGAGTGATTCAAGCATATCAAAAAAATACCTCCGAGGCTTGGGACACCATCTGAAGCCTATCATACATATTTCGAAAAATGGATTAAGCGAAAATATTGAATCTGAGATAAAACAAGCTCTTGTCCGCCATGAGTTAATCAAAATTAAAATTTCTTCACATTCTAGAATTGAAAAGTCAGAATTGTGTAAGCAAATATGCGAGAAAAATGAAGCTATGCTCGTTCAATTGGTAGGTAACATTTTGGTGCTATTTAAATCAGCAAGTAATCCGAATCCGAATTTATCCAATCTTCTGAGAAGTAAAGCACTTTTATAAGACAAGGTTATCATTGCAATGAACTTACCTAAAAAATTAAAACATTATTTAACCTTCGCTTTTCAGCCCGCTTTGATAGGAATAACTGTCGCAATTTTAATAATTCTTATCGTTCCTGAAATATCTTTTAACAACAGAAAAGTTTCTGTCATCGAGATAGAAAAACTAGTTAACGACAAAGTTCAAGAAAAATTGTCGGAGCATATGTCATATTCTGATGCAGTAGCAGCCGCTGCTCCAAGTGTTGTAAATATATATAGCCTTGGTGATTCAAATAATAGAACGTTAAAAACATCCCTTGGATCGGGTGTAATAATGCAAACTAACGGTATCATAGTTACCAATTTCCATGTAATCAAAGATGCTCTAAAGATCAAAGTTCTATTACATGACGGAAGAGAGAGTCCAGCCGAAGTGATCGGATGGGATGAAGAAATAGACTTGGCAATTCTGCAAATCGATCTTAATTCCTTGACCGCAATACACTCGGGAGATCCAAGCAAAGCGAGGGTAGGTGATATTGTACTAGCGATTGGAAATCCTAGAGGAATTGGTCAAGCTGTCACTCAAGGCATCATAAGTGCGATAGGGATTAATGGACTCAAACTTAATGTATTGGAGAACTTCATACAGACGGATGCCGCGATAAATGAAGGTAGTTCAGGAGGCGCGCTTGTGGATATTACTGGCAAACTCATAGGAATAAATACGGCTTCATTAAATGGAAATGGTGCATCAGGAATAGGATTTGCCATACCAGTTGATGAAGTTGTTAAAGTGACCTCAGATATTATTAGATATGGGAGAGTAATTCGTGGTTGGCTCGGAATTGGTGCTGACCTTGTTACAATTACAAGATCGAAAAGAGCGGAAATAGGATATAACCTAGGCTTTATGATTTCCGAAATAATCTCAGAGAGCCCAGCTGCAAAGGCAGGACTTCAAAGTGGTGACATCATACTTTCGATCGATGGTAATCCGATAATAAACCCTGAGCAAAGCATCTCACAAATCATCAATGTTGCCCCTGGACAACCGGTCTCACTTAAAATTTTAAGCGGAGACAACATTACTCAGTTGACCGTGTACTCAGGTGATCGGGCTTTAAAACGCTGAACAATTCATTCTTAAACTAAATCCTCACAATATCAGCGCCTAAAGATGCAAGCTTTAAATCAATATTTTCATACCCTCTATCGGTGTGCTCCATGCCAAAAACTGTAGTTTTGCCAATTGCAACCAAGCCTGCAATTATTAGAGCAGCTGATGCCCGCAAGTCAGACGCCATTACCTCGGCTCCATAAAGATTCCGGATTCCTACAACTCGCGCAATATTATCTTTTACCGAGATGTCGGCGCCCATTCTTTTTAACTCCTGCACATGCATAAACCTATTTTCAAAGATTGTTTCCTCTAAAAAACAGGTACCTTCAGAGATGGTGCTTAATGCCGTGAACAAAGCCTGCATATCTGTAGGCAACCCCGGGTAGGGTGCGGTCTTTATGTCAACAGCTTTTGACTTCTTACCTGACATTTCTATCAGAATTGAATTTTTGTTGCTTGAAATTTTCGCTCCTGTATCTTTCAATTTTTTCATTACCGCATACAAGTGCGAAGGATCTGCATTCACTAGTTTAATTTGACCTCCCGTAGCTGCGACTGCAGTCATAAAGGTACCTGCCTCGATTCTATCTGGTATAACCCTATGAAATCCGCCTGAGAGGGTCTTTACTCCCTCGATTACAAGCTTGGAACTACCCAAACCTTTTACTTTAGCGCCCCAGCGAATTAAGCATTCCCCCAGATCGACAATTTCAGGTTCTCTCGCGGCATTGTGAATTACCGTTTGCCCACAAGCCAAACAAGCCGCCATCATAAGGTTTTCGGTGGCACCGACAGAGACCGAATCATGATATATTTCTGCTCCGTGCAATTGACTGCCGCATTCAGCACGAATATATCCATGTTCAATGTTGATCTTCGCACCCATCGCTCGTAACCCTTCTAAATGCATATCAACAGAACGGTTACCAATTGCACAGCCACCAGGGAAAGACACATTAGCTTGCCCAAACCTTGCCAAAAGCGGACCTAGCACTAAAATTGACGCCCGCATTTTCTTAACAAGGTGGTAAGGTGCTGTATGACTGGTTAGCTTTGCAGCATTTAGTTCAATAGAGTGATCGTCTGTTCTGCTTACGTTAACACCCATCGCTGCAAGGAGATCAATAAGAGTTTCGACATCCTGCAATTTAGGTACATTTGATACTGACACTAATCCTTCAGCCAACAGAGAAGCTGATAAAATCGGCAGTGCTGCATTTTTGGAACCCGATATACTGACTTCGCCATTTAATTGCTTTCCTCCATTAATGACCAATTTGCTCACGAGAACCTCATCTTTAGTGCTTTATTTTGCGTCACAATTGACTATTTTTATGCTCAGAAACTGTATTTAAATGGAAATCCAAAGCATGTATTGCACCACTTAAGATTTGATTTGTAAGACATGAATATACAAATTGTTGGCGTTTCAATTTAGTAAGATTTTCAAACTTATCACTAACTATCGAGACTGTAAAATAGCTATTTTCACCATCCACCTCAAGCAAATCACCTGGAAATGCAGGTTTGAGTATTTTCGTTACCTCGTCTTTATCCATAGAATTTCAACTATTACAAGCAGTGACTCATAACCAACTATCGATAACTTTACTCAAGTTTCCTGAATGCCGAGTAATTGAATTTCGAAATTGACTCGCAAAAGTCTTTGTCAAATCAATGCCATTTAATGAGACATTCACAATTGTCCAGGTTTTATCAGATCTTTTTCTTACCATCATATATTGCAAAGGATATGAAGAATTTCCATCTTGAATCTCTTGTTTTACAATCACTCTCCCAGTATCAGATAAATTTTGACGGTTGAGAATGACAATTTTCTCGTTGCTGTATGCCATTAGACCTCTTCCATATGACTCGATTAGTCCTCTTTTAAACACATCTAAAAAACTTTTTCTCAAACCGGGATCAACCTTGCCATAACTAGAACCCATGACCCTTTTCGCTACAAAATTAAACTCCACAAAATCTCCCAGAAGGTTATTTAATGATAAAAAATAATCCTCCTCGTTTTCAGGATAATTACTCCGATGAGAGTCAATAATAATTAAAAGTTGATTTGTCATTTCCTCAACACTATCAAATGGATTTTGTCTGAAATCATCGCTTCCTATATTGATGGCAAGGAGTTGAGAACTATTGCTGATGAGCAACACAGAAAGGATAAAAAAGTGGAAGCCAATCACCCTCTGCTTTAAATACTTATTTTCCATAAAAGATCTCAATGTAAACTTTATTACTGACATTTCAATTCTATCACTATAACATTCTTTAATTACTAAAAAAGAGGGCGCAAACCACCCACCCTTTCTATGGATACTGTTATTCAAATCCTAATTCTCTTAACCAGCATTTCTCTGCTAATTTGGGGCGCCACAAAATTTATTGATGGAAGCATCGTCATATCGAACGCATTTGGAGTCCCAAAGATAGTAATCGGGATGACTATTGTGTCACTTGGCACATCAGCACCGGAAATTTTAGTCTCTATTAATGCAGCCCTTAATGATTCAACGCAACTTGCAGTTGGAAACGCTATTGGATCAAATATCGCAAATGTTGGTTTGGTGCTTGGACTGACCGCATGTATTAGCAAAGTCCCAATTAATTCGTCTCTCCTTGAAAAAGAGATACCGATTCTCGCAATTGTTAGTTTTCTGGCAGGGCTATGCTTATATGATAATACTTTGGCACTAGGTGAAAGTACTGTACTTTTTTTAACTTTTATACCAATCGCGTTATATTTAGTTTCAAAATATAAATTTGATACTGGAAAATCAGTAAAAAAAGAATTGGGAAATCCCTCTTTTGAGCACTCTGAATTAAAGTCATCATTTCTTTGGTTTTTTTTAGGGCTTATCGCTTTACTTATTGGCTCTGAGTTCACCGTCAAAAGCGCCCAATCGATTGCCATGATGTTTGGAATAAGTGAGCTCCTGATCGGCGCAACAATACTAGCACTGGGAACCAGTCTTCCAGAATTGGCAGCATCAATCACAAGCGCCGTGAAAAAAAATCATGACATTGCTATTGGAAATATTATTGGATCTAACATTTTTAATATTGTTTTAGTGATGTCTATTGCGGGTATTATTTCTCCAACTCAACTTCCAAATGCTGTGTTTGATAGAGACTTTTTGTGCATGGCTATACTAACAGCATATTTGATTGGCATCATTGTCCACAAGTTAAAATTTAAGGGCACAACACAAAGGCGTGCTATTGGTAAATTGGAAGGAATGCTTTTTCTTACTATGTACTTATTCTATTATGTCGTGATTTTCTTTTAAATTACTTGAGCCCACGAATTAAAATTAAACAAAGTGAATGAAATGCATAATTATGTTTTATCTGCAAAACGAACGATCAAAAAAGAATACGATGCTCTAGAATATTTGAGACAAAGTATTAATGGCTCGTTCATTGAGGCATGCGATCTTATACTCAACGTAAAAGGAAGAACGGTTGTCACTGGTATGGGGAAATCAGGACATATCGCTAAAAAAATTTCTGCAACTCTCTCAAGTACCGGAACTCCATCATTCTTTCTTCATCCTGCAGAGGCCAATCATGGAGATCTTGGAGCACTTTCAGAAGGTGATCTTATAATAGCAATATCAAACTCAGGATCTACCTCAGAAATAACATCTTTTTTACCCAGCTTAAAAAGATTAGGTGTCCCGATAATTAGTATTTGTGGAGACAAATCATCTGAACTTGCAACCCATTCTGATGTAAATCTAGACATCCTCGGATTAGATGAGGCTTGCCCCCTCAATCTTGCCCCAACTACGAGTACTACCCTGTCTCTAGTACTTGGAGATGCAATTGCAATAGCACTCCTTGAAGCCCGAGGATTTAGTGAGAAAGACTTTTCTTTGTCTCATCCAATTGGAGCTTTGGGAAGAAAACTAACACTCACAGTAGCTGAACTGATGTGTACACTCGACCAAATCCCAAAGGTTTTAGCTCATCAAACTATTCGTGACGGTATTCTAGAAATGAATTTGAAAGGCTTGGGAATGACTTTAGTAGTATCCCAAAATAATGCGCTACTTGGTATTTTTACTGATGGAGACCTTAGAAGAGCTATTGACTCTGAATATCATCTCAAAAGCACTCAAATTGAGAAGGTGATGTCAAAAAAACCGAAAATAATATCAAGTGACACTCTTGCATCCGATGCACTTAGAATAATGCATCAATCAAAAATAACATCACTTGTCGTCTCTGAGAATGAGCAAATTTCTGGTGTGGTTCATCTTCATGATATTTTAAAAACTGGTTTAAAAAAATGAAATTAGTTCCCGACAGTGTTGTGAATGCTGCTAAAAAAATAAAATATTTATTTCTTGATGTTGATGGTGTTCTTACAGATGGAAAATTATATTTCAGTGATCGTGGCGAAGAACTTAAAGCATTTAACATAAAAGATGGTTTAGGTATTAAATTGCTTAAAATGAACAATATAGGAGCTGGTATTATTACTGCTAGACAAGCAGAATCTGTTAATCATCGAGCAGCAGAGCTTAAATTAGACCCTGTGTTTCAAGGCTCAGGGGATAAAGCAGAGACATTAAAGAAGTTTTTAAAAGCAAAATCAATTTCACTGAGTGAAGTAGCGTATCTTGGCGATGATCTCCCAGATTTACAAGTTATTAAAATGGTAGGACTTGGGGTTTGTGTTGCGAATTCACCTTCCATTTTGATTGAATCTGCTGATTGGCAAGTAAAGAGCAATGGTGGAGAGGGAGCTGTGAGGGAACTAGCGGAGCTTATTTTACAATCACAAAATAAATTGAACTTGTCGATCGAGCAATATTTATGATTCGTCAAATATTTTTTGTATCCTTATCATCGCTAATGCTTGGCTGGTTTCTGATAGTTTGGGACACCCCACCCGAATCATTTTTACAACAAAAAAATAAAAAAATATTCACTCAGGACAGTATCGAAAGCTTTATGACAAATTCTGAGACACAGATCTATTCCAATAATGGGGAAAAAATGCTTACTCTAAAGGCAACAAAGCTAGAATCACTGGAGGGAGAAAAAATTTTAACTCTCTATGAACCGCGAGCAATTGGGTCTAACCAAAATGAATCTTTTGAAATTTCAAGCTTTTCACTGTCCTCTAAGAAGGGTACTTTTGATCCTGAGAAAGGAGATCTAAAGCTATTTAATTCAGTTGAAGGTATTTTCCGAACCAGCGCTGGTCAAAAAAATCTTTCATCATCATCGATAAACTACAACATTCCTACGATGGCTTTGTCTAGTCAAAGCCGGTTTAATTTACAAGAAAAAAATCATGAAATCACTGGCGAAAAATTTTTAATCGACCTCAAAAACAACAACACAATACTTTTTTCCAAAATTAGTGCGACTTATTATGCGGATTAAAACTTTTACAATAGCATTTTTTTTGATTATCTCTATTGGCAAAGTTGCAGGCGAAACGAGTTCTAGAAACATCATATCGGTTAATGCAGATTATGCAGAGAGAAGTGAAAAAACTGGTTATACTATGTATCGAGGTAATGTAGAAATTTCGCAAGGAAATCTGCTTATTAAAGCGGATCAAATTCAAATTTTTTATGCTGAGGGAAGTGCAAAGTCGATTGTTTGCGAGGGATTGCCATCTACCCTTGAATATGAAGCTTCAGATCAAACTTTGATTAAAGCTGAAGCAAACAACCTATCTTACTCAGTCGATAAGAACATTGTCGATCTTAAAAATAATGCCACGCTTCAGAATAATGGGACAGTTATACGCGGAGACTCTATAACATACGACCTTACCTTGGACACTTGGCAAGCGAAAGGTGGAGATAAAGACGAGCAAAACAGGATTCAACTGTTGATTCCAGCAATAGGGACTCCAGGACTCTGATAATTTTAAGGGTTTACTACAATAAGATGCTTAAAGCCGAAAATTTAAAAAAAACTTACAAAGCAAAATCTGTGATCAATGATATCTCTCTCTCAGTCAAACATGGGGAGATTGTTGGTTTGCTAGGTCCCAATGGAGCTGGCAAGACTACGTGTTTTTACTTGATCTTAGGACTTGTGAATCAAAATAGCGGGAAAGTTTCAATTGATGGAGATGATTTAACTCGATTACCAATCCATGGCAGAGCAAGAAAGGGAGTGGGATATTTACCGCAGGACCCCTCAATTTTTAAGAATCTTAATGTGGAGGAAAATATCCTTGCAGTTATTGAGACTCAAAAATCAATACCGCCGAAAGAAAGGGTAGATTTTCTAGAAAATCTCTTGGTAGAGTTTAATATTGTCCATATCAGAAAATCATTAGGTATAACCCTATCTGGTGGAGAGCGCAGGCGAGTTGAAATCGCAAGAGCGCTTGCTTCCAACCCAAAGTTTATTTTGTTAGATGAGCCGTTTGCTGGTGTTGACCCGATATCGGTGAATGATATAAAAAAAGTGATTAATCAACTAAAAAATAGAGGTATTGGAATATTGATCACAGATCACAACGTCCGAGAAACGCTCGATATATGCGAGAGAGCATATATTATTGGAGAAGGCAGGGTAATAGCTGAGGGTACAAGCAACGAAATTTTAAATAATAAAAAAGTAAAGGAAATTTATTTAGGTGAGAATTTCATAATATAAAGAGCATACGATTATTGAAAAGTTGCCTACTAACTCTATATGGCATTAAAATTGCTTAGTTAATATCTAGAGTCCAATTATGAAGCAAAGTTTGCAGCTAAAAATCAGTCAGCAGTTAACTATGACTCCTCAACTGCAACAGGCTATAAAGTTGCTTCAACTGTCCACACTAGAGCTGAGCCAAGAGATTACAGATCAGCTTTATTCAAACCCACTACTGGAAGATACCAATGAAGCAGACAATGCAGCTCAAACGGAAGGTCATGCTGAAATCACTGAAAATGAAAATACGATAAATGATCAAAAACTAGAGATCTTCGACGATCAAATTACACACACAAAAACGACTGAACAAGCAACCGAAAATATGGAGTGGGACAACACCTTTGACTTTGATACGCAATCTTTAGGCAATACAGTTAGCAGTAATAACCTCTCTAATTCAAAATCTGAACTCAATCTGGACCAGGTATATCAGGTAACTCAGTCTTTAAAAGATCATATACTCTGGCAGTTAAATCTGACACCTTTTGGCCCAGATGATCACAGCATCGCAGAGACATTAACGGATGCACTGGATGATGATGGATTATTAAAAGCAAATATTACAGACATCTTTGATTTACATAGTTCCAAAGAGGACGAGGAGGATACCTTTGAAACCGAAATCCTTGCTGTGCTGAAAAGACTCCAACAGTTTGATCCACCCGGTGTTTTTGCTCGGAACCTAAAGGAATGTTTAATTATTCAGTTAGACCAATTAGCAGTAACTACGCCTTTTCTTAACGAAGCAAAAACACTAGTGAATCAATTCCTAGAAGATATTGGGAAACTGACTTCAGAAAAATTATTGAAAAAAACTCAGATATCAATGACACAGCTTAAAGGTGCCATAAATTTAATAAGGAGTTTAAATCCGCATCCGGGAGAGTCCTTGCAAGAGAATATAGCTGAATACATTACACCTGATGCATATGTGACTAAAATTTCTAATACTTGGAGGGTCAGACTAAATAATGAACATAATCCTAAATTGAGGATAAATGAGACCTATAAAAACTTGATAAAACAATCGGACAACAGTCAAGAGAACATGTATCTTAAAAATAGTCTCGCGGAAGCTAAATGGTTTATAAAGAGCCTGGAGAGTCGAAATGAAACTTTATTAAGAGTTGTGAACTGTATTGTCGAGCTACAAGAGGACTTTTTTGAATTTGGTCCAGTTTCCATGAAACCCATGATACTTTCTGATATATCTGAACGCTTAGAACTGCACGAGTCAACTATATCAAGAGTGACGACTGCAAAATACCTCGCAACTCCTCAAGGAATATATGAACTTAAGTATTTCTTTTCTAGCCATGTTGCAACAGCAAGTGGCGGAGAGTGCTCCTCAACCGCTGTAAGCGCTATTTTAAAAGAGCTTATTAATGCTGAACTACCTCATAAACCTCTCAGCGATAACAAACTCACGGAACTATTGCAGGAGCAGGGGATCAATATAGCTCGACGGACTGTCGCAAAATACAGAGAAGGTCTCAGTATACCATCATCTAGTGAGCGAAAAAGATTTGATAATGTGATTTAGGGTATGGACGATTTGTGTTATGCAATTTGAAAATCTACTGGCTTACCTTGAAGGTTCGATAAACAGCGAATCTATAGATGCGGTAAAAAAATCTTTGAACAGCTTGTCTCCGCAAGAAATCGCACATCAAATAGAAAGCACTCCTTCAAAATTTAGACAAATTATTTGGAGCCTAGTGGATCCAGACACGTCTGGGGAGGTGATGCATGATTTATCTGATGAGATACAAAATGAAATTTTAGAAGATATGGACGCATCATCAGTCGCGCTATTAACCTCAGGACTAGATATCGATGAAGTTGTAGACATACTCCAGCATATTCCCGAACAAATAATTCCTACGGTTTTAAATCAAATGTCAAAACAAGACAGAAAGCGTATTGAGGAAGTTTTGACCTACCCAGAGGATACAGCTGGAGGGATGATGAATCCTGATGTAATTACTGTCAGGCCTGATATTACAGTAAAAATTGTTCTTCGTTATTTGAGAAGGTTTGAGAGCATACCGAGTAATTATGATAATATTTTTGTGGTAGATAGGTCAGACAAGTTTATTGGCACTCTACCAATAAATAAACTGCTTACATCCTCATCATCGAAAACCATTGATCAACTAATAGAACGTGACTATAAAGTCATTAATGCAAATATTTCTGACTCAGACGTTGCAATGACCTTTAAAATTTTTAATCTTGTTTCAGCTCCCGTAGTGGACGACGATAATAATCTGCTTGGACAAATTACAATAGATGATGCCGTCGATATTATTGTGGATGATGCAGATCATTCGCTACTTGCGTTGAGTGGGTTAAGCGATACCGAAGATACGTTTTTATCAGTTAAAAAAACTGCCCCCAAAAGAAGTTTGTGGCTCGGTTTAAATCTAATCACAGCAATTATTGCCTCTTCAGCTATCGATATATTTAGAGATACATTAGAGCAACTTGTCGCACTTGCCGTTTTAATGCCGATTGTTGCTAGTATGGGAGGTGTGGCCGGCAGTCAAACTCTTACAGTTGTCATTAGGGGTATAGCTCTTGGACAAGTAGAGAAAAAAAATATTAAATGGCTCTTTAGCAAAGAATTTGCGGTTGGAGCAATCAATGGTTTATGTTTCTCTATAGTCACCGGTTTAGTAGTGGCATTTTGGTTTGATAACCTCATGCTCGCTGTAATAATGGCTTCTGCAATGGTGGTTAATCTTCTGGCGGCCGCGATTGCTGGCACTCTTATTCCAATCATATTGAAAGCTCTTAATGCTGACCCCGCGGTTGCAGGTTCTGTTGTGCTTACTACGGTAACCGACGTGGTCGGTTTTGTATCATTTCTTGGTCTTTCCTCTGTCTTGCTAGTTTGAGTAATTTATTTGATAACAAGTTATTACTCTTGCAATTTTGATGCAAAAATCTCTTGCGCCTTTACTTCTAATTCATCCCATTTACCCTCTATGCTATACCTTATACTAGATAGTCGATCCATCTGTTTTTCGACGATTTTGCTTGTTATATATACACCTGCTGCAGCTGGAACACCACCCATCAAGGCAACTAACCACGGTAAATTTGTTGCAACCGGGAGAGTAGCGATTAAAGTTGCGTCTGCAGTTTCATTTAAAACATCAATATTTCCCGAAATAGCCATCCTCCCAGATGGCATGCTCATTTCTAGTGGCTTTTTAAATTCAGCTAACCCATGATTAAACTTTACAGCACCAGAAAGGTGGTCGTAAGGAAGATTCTCATCTATCACATCCGAGAAATCTAGGCGTAACCTTTTTAGCCAATTGGCAAAATTAAATAGACTAACAAGTTTAAGGGCAGTGTTTGCACCAGTTGATGAGTTATAAAAGCTCCCTTTGTATAGGTCAATTTGCAATTCTCCCATTGCATTATCTTTTCTTATTTCCCAAGGTTTATCATCCCAATCGACAGAGAATAAGAGTTCTCCCGACTCGCTATCTAACGGCGTTGGAACTTCAAAAACATCGAAAAATTCTTCTATTTTGCCGATTGAAATTAAACCAGTGAACTTACTTCTGTGAACACTTCCATCATAGAACCAAAAAAAGTCTGAAGATTGTATGCCTGACGACTTTATTTTTAATGATAACAATTCACCATCTATTCTATTAAAAGCTACTTTTTCTTCATTAGACCGAAATTCAAACCTTAGACTTCCCAAGTCGTCTTGGTTAAAAGAAAGTTTATCGATATTAAGATCAAAATTTGGCAGTAATCTCGGATCAAAATCTTCAAAGAGATTATCAGGAGACATCAACTTATCTGAAAGATCCAAGTGAAACAAATTTATGTCAACGGGCGTTGTATTCTCATGATAAACAGCAATAGTCCCACCAACCCAATCACTCTCAAATTGCGAATTACTCTGATTCTTTAAAAGTTTTGTATATAACTTCAAATTTCTGAATTTCATCACGCCAAACCGCGCATTATCGATTTTCAAATCGATCCTAGGCATTAAATTTGTATCTAGCAGAAAATCTGGCGTTGCCGGTGTAATATCAAAATCTAAATAATCTAATTCTGGTAAATATCCTGCTAATAAGAGCTCGCCTTTCAGAGGCAATCCAATAGCTCTATCGTAACTTATCAGTCCTCGAGAAAGAGTACCGTTGTCATAGCGAAAATCTGCGAGAGTTTTATCCCCAAAAATTGTTTCTAACCTGATGAGTTTTGGTTCAAAGTAGAATTTTAATGCAATTCCTTCAGTGCCATCATAAAAAGGCTCAAGAATTAATGGCAAATTCACAGTGTTGTTTGTCAAATCACTTTCGATCATAACTGTTACAAGATCTTGCACTGAATCATCAGCATCTAATCTCGATGTTTTAGCGCCTATAAGAATCTCCCCGGTTAGGGGAACTATCCCCTCAATTACTTCATCCCAAGAATAAGGAAGAAATTCAGAAATTGTAGATGGAATGATTGACGTCTCGACAAGTACTTTTTGATTACTAGAATCTTCGAGAAACTTAAAATTAAATTCTCTTCCCTTATACTTTCCATTTATCCATTTAGAGTGGAGCCCTTTAGCCAAACTGTAATCGAGAACTCCAGATATATTATTTATCATAATTGGGGTTCCTTTTAAATCGATAGTCACATCAGAGGCTTCTGAGCTAACATCATATTTTCTATATTTTTGATTGTCATGAATATTAAGCAATGGAATTTCAAGATTAATCTTCGAACGAATATTCCCACCATAATTCCATTCTAATATGGACATCACATTTTCCGACAATGGTGTCTCTGCAATAAAGGAAATTGCTTTTCCCATTGCCCCGGAAAGGTTACCGCTTATTGCCAATAATTTCTTATCATTTGAATCATCAAAATGAACTAAGAAGTTCTTCGCATTTAAACCATTCAGACTCCCTTTTGAAAGCTCTCCCCAAAAACTCTTGTCCTCTATCAAAAATAGGCCACTAAATTTTTCAATTGGCGGCCAGTCCTCTAAATAATTTAGATAAGAGTCATCCATATCTAACAATAATTGTGTAGTTCTCTCCTCAAGGAGGGTATCGGCAGTACTGATTTTTTGAATCAAGCTGAAATTTGTCAAATTTCCCTTCGTTTCTGATCTCTCCAACCACAACCTTAAGTTTCTATTCAAATTTGTTGGCAAGTATTCTTCAAATTTTGAAGCATCCAATTCTGAGCTGCCAATTGATAAAAAAGAATATCCTTTTTTCTCGCTTTTGAGATCTTTTTTGCGCTCAAAATTGACAATAACACTTCCAGCTTTAGACTTCGCATTTAGGAGAGATCTAAATTCAACACCACCATTATCATCTTGACCCCAGATCAAATTCGCATTTCCTTTTAAGGATTCGAAATATAGTTCTTCATCAAAGATATTTGCAAATTCAAAACTTATTCCATCGGTATCTTCAATCATTAAATCTAATTGATTTTCACTGCTTTGTAATCGAAAGGATCCGTCTAAACCATATACTCCAGGAATACCTCCGAAAGATTCAAACGACAAATTTTTTACTTTAGAGAAAAATAATCTTGATTTATTGCTCTGAAATACTTGGAGTGAGCTCAGTATCCCTTTTGGACCAGAGCCGCGTATTCTTTTAAATCCATCTAGTTGTGAAAAACTTGATAAATCGAGAAATTGGAACGTTTTTTCAATATCTAGCTCATGAATTGAAAGTTGATATTCTCTTTGTTCAGAATCTATAACTTGCGCAACATTGCCGTTTAACGATTCAAATCTAATCCCCTCTTTATTTATTGAAAGATTATTGAAGTCGAAACTCCAACCCACATCTAAATCATACCAACCCTTCAAGTTACCACTTAACTCGTCTATATCTATATCATACGCCTCTCTAAAAGCTCCCAAGGAGGTCGCAGCAAAGTTTCCTTGAATTAAAAGTTTTTTTGTATTTTCAGCGGAGAACCAAAACTCACCCTTCATTTCTTCAGTTAGGAGGCGATTTCTCGAGACATCATTATCAGATGAAATATTTGGTAAATTAAGATCAGAGATTTTTAAGTAGCCACTTATTTCACTATTTTTAAACTGCAACAAGTCTCCTCGAGATTCAAGAATACCCAATAAAACTTGGTTATTATTATCGTTTTTTAATGAAAGGACCGCTCTTTGAAAGTCTTTATAAATCTCCAAATTTAGAGAGCCACCAAGGTCTAACTCTTTCGCTCCTGATGGTGTTCTAAAATCAACATTAATATCTTCAACCGATAGATCAGAAATAACTGGTTTTAAAGTCATCGCACTATCAAATAAATTTAGTTCTAATATTAGGTTATTAAGAATGATGGTTGTGCGAAATTGAGGCTGATTAATTTTGATACTTTCAACACTAATAATCGGAGTAAAGTCTCCCCACTTCAAAGATATTTCGCCTATGTTGATATCGAACTCTGAAGATTCATTTATATTATTCTCGATGTTCATCTTATAAGCTTGCAAAGCATCAAAACTTCTCAAGAATAAAAAAACACTTGTTACCATGATTATGAAAAGGAAAATTATTACTAATTTAATTGGCTTAAATTGATTAGATTCCGAATTTATTAAATTTTTCATAGAAAAATAACAGCTGCGGCACTAAAACTGGGAGTGCTGTGTTGGTCTATTTGTCGGCATCTTCCTGATACATAAATCAAAAATTGGCCACATGCATACTGAGGTTATCGAAACGAGAAAAATCTGTACTAAGTTTGTAGGTATATCAAAAAAGGAATATAGGAGGCTACTAAGAGCCTCAAAAAAAACAATTGTTACCAGAATGAAAAGACACCTTTGTTTTAAAGAAAAATAAGATAGCCAACCAATCAAGTAAACTGGAACTGCTGATACCAGTGTAAATGAAATTATATTAATACCTATCAAAGATCCAGAAATGAGATCATAAATCAAACCCATAATTGCCGAGAATCCAATTCCAAATCTTTTTGGCTCAAAAATAATCCAACCCAAAGTATTTAATAATAAAAAATTAGGTTTCAAACCAATCAGACTCTGTGACATTGGCATGAACTGAAAAATACATGCAATGATTATCGAACACGATAAGTATATACCTATATTACTGTTCATGAGCGCTTTTTTGTTGCATTAAAAACAAGCAACAAATGCTTGCTTTTGTTCATATGAGCGGACGGAGTTACCTCCACACTGACAAAATTAGCTCCTAATTTGTGATTTATTGCAGTTACAATCCCAACAGGATATCCAGACGGAAAGCGACCACCTAATCCAGAACTGACAAGCTGATCACCAACTTTGATATCTGACGTTGGCGAAATAAATCTTAATGTCATCGTTTTAAAATCTGATATGCCCTCTGCTGTAGATCTCATCCCAGTTCTTAATACTTGGACAGGTATTGCATGAGTACTATCAGTAATTAACAAAACTTTACTAAAGTTCTTATGTACTCTCGTCACTTGACCCATAAGTCCTTCCGAATCAAGGACCGGTTGTCCGACATAAACACCATCTTCAAAGCCTCGATTTATTATCAAAGTATGAATTTTAGAGGTCACTGGAGCACCAATTACCTCAGTAACAAGTATTTCATCCATAAGTAATTCAGTCGCATTAAGCAATAGTCTTAATCTAATGTTTTCAGCCTGCAACTCATCCATCCTCTGTAATTTACCTTTATAAATTAAGTTTTCTTGGATGAGCTGGGCATTATCTGATTCTAAGTCAGATCTCTTAACTGTAATGTTTGATAACCAACCTAAAAGATCGGAGGGTATATTTGAGACGTAGCGAAATGGAATTCCAACATTATCAGCAAAAGAATTCAATGACGATAGCCAATCCGTGTTCCTATTAATCGCCATCAAAGCAAAACCAATAAAACATAAAAGAGAGATTTTTTTAAACACTGACGAAAACTTTACAGAGAAGTTTTTGATGCCTGCACTCCTAACCTTTTATTAGAAAATCAGGTCAGAGAGTCTTTAGAACTCTAACTTACGTGATTTCCTATTATCCATCATATCCAAAAACTCACCTCCACCCCTCGCAACGCAGGTTAAAGGTTCCTCCGCAACAACAACGGGCAACCCAGTCTCATGATTCAATAATTTATCTAAGTCCCTCAACAACGCACCTCCGCCCGTGAGCACGACACCAGCCTCGGCAATATCCGAGGCAAGTTCTGGCGGTGACTGCTCGAGAACTCGTTTTACTGCCTGCACTATCCCGACCAGAGGCTCTTGCAAAGCATTTAGAATCTCGTCACTGGTAAGAGTGAAACTCTTGGGAACACCCTCAGCTAAGTTTCTCCCTCTAACCTCTATTTGCCGAACTTCTTTGGCGAGAAAGGCACCACCAATTTCCATTTTAATCCTTTCGGCAGTTGTATCACCAATAACGCTTCCGTACTCTCGCCGCACAAAATTTACAATCGAATCATCAAATCGATCCCCACCGATTCTGACCGAGTCTGCATGAACTACTCCGCTAAGAGAAAGTATTGCGATCTCGGTTGTGCCACCTCCTATGTCTACAACCATCGAACCAACGGCCTCGTCTACAGGTAGACCAGCACCAATCGCAGCGGCCATGGGTTCATCTACAAGGTGAACTTCTCTTGCTCCCGCATGATAAGCAGCCTCTTCAATAGCTCTTCTCTCCACTTCTGTCGCCATGCAAGGGACACAAATTAGCACTCTCGGACTCGGGGGGAAAAAACTTGTGTCGTGGACTTTTTTTATAAAATGAAGCAACATTTTTTCCGTTACCTGAAAGTCAGCTATTACGCCATCTTTAAGAGGTCTGATTGCAGTAATATCGCCGGGTGTTCGTCCGAGCATTCTTTTAGCATCAACACCCACAGCGTCTACAATTTTTTGCCCTAAATGATGACGGATTGCTACCACCGAAGGTTCGTTCAAGACAATACCTTTTTCGCGAACATAAATAAGTGTGTTCGCTGTGCCGAGGTCAATGGACAAATCACTGGAAAACATGCCCCGTATTCTTTTTAACATTTTAATAGGATCTCTAATATATACAGCAACTTAACAGTGTATCTGAAATAACCCATTAATGACCAGCGTTACATCAAAATAAGGCAGAAACAAGAGGCCCTTTAACCTAAAACATTAATCTACAGAAATGATGAATGAATGCGATAAACTACTATGCTAAAGTGAACTAGAGTCCATCACAAACAATTAGTATTTTGGTAATTCTATGACAATTACTTTTGAAGAAATTGAAAAATTAGCTACGCTATCCAAACTAAAAATTAGCAAAGAAAATCAAACTGTAATCAAGAAGAGATTAGAGGACGTATTCGAATTAGTAGACCAGCTTAAACATTCGGAAACCTGCTCACTGGAAGCTGAGTTTAATAATGATCAGTCACAAAGACTTAGAAATGGCCAAAAGATTGCAAAAATAAATCGTGATGAACTACAGAATTGTGCTCCTGAAGTTCACGATGGCTTTTACAAAGTGCCTAGGGTAATAAACTAAAGCATGTCAATAATGAAAGAATCATCAATTGCTGATCTAAATTTAGCTTTAAAGAAAAAAGAGTTTTCAAGCGTTGAGCTTACCAAGTTTTTCTTAAAGCGAATTAAAAAATATAATCATGATCTAAACGCTGTCATAACAACTTGTGATGAGGCTGCCCTCATTAAAGCAGAAAAGGCTGATATGAGAATTACCGAAGGTAATGCGCCTGATTTATGTGGTATTCCAATTCTTCACAAAGATATTTTTTGTACTAAGAATGTTTTAACAACTTGTGGGTCAAAAATGCTCGCTAACTTTTACCCACCATATAACGCAACTGTTGTTGAAAATTTTGATAGATCAGGACTCGTAACACTAGGCAAAACAAATATGGACGAATTCGCAATGGGTTCGTCTAATGAGACAAGCTATTTTGGCTCAGTCAATAATCCGTGGGCTTTAGATTGTGTCCCAGGAGGCTCTTCAGGAGGCTCAGCCGCTTCGGTAGCCGCGCGTTTAGCGCCCGCAGCAACCGCTACAGATACTGGCGGCTCAATAAGGCAGCCTGCTGCTTTATGTGGTGTCACTGGGATAAAGCCAACTTACGGTAGCGTATCTCGATGGGGAATGATTGCTTTTGCCTCTAGCCTCGATCAAGGAGGTCCAATAGCAAAAAGCGCAGAGGACTGTGCTTTACTGCTCAATTGTATGGCCAGTTTCGATCCGCTTGACTCTACCAGCATTCAAAACACGCGTCCAACCTATAGCGAAAAACTGAATAAAACAATTAATGGTTTAAAAATTGGAGTACCCAAGGAATATTTTTCGGAAGGGCTCAACTCAGGGACTAAAAATGCAGTAGAGAAAGCTATTAAA
>CABXWC010000015.1:0-31373 GCA_902515855.1 uncultured SAR92 cluster bacterium | reverse complement strand
AACAAAAACAATACTTATCTTGTTAATTAATATTCTTAAAAAATTCATTTAATACCCTTTTGAATCAATTTTGCACTTTGAAAATTAAAAAAATGTGAATATAAGGTTAATGGGCCTAAATATGCGATAAAGATTATGCTACAAGGGTAGGATTGATTATTTATTATTGCGCATTAATGGGGAAAAATGGTGGGCCGTACTGGATTCGAACCAGTGACCAATTGGTTAAAAGCCAACTGCTCTACCAACTGAGCTAACGGCCCCAGAGGTGGTGGTATGATACTTACAGATTACTAAATTTCAAGGAATATTTTAAAACCGTCTTCTTAGATATTACATTGACCTTAAAAATTCTCGTCTAGGAATTTTGATGCCTTCTCCGAGATAGGGCCCTGTCCGCCTGACACTGATTCCATAAGCTTTTCAGACATATCAAGTTGCCCTAACTCATAATAAATCTTACCTAGTTTAAACTTGGAATCCTTTGCTTTGGCATGATTACTATACTGATCCAGTATAATTGAGAATTGCTGCCGAGCAGGCTCAACTTTGTCCTGAAGCAAGTATATTTCCCCAAGCCAATATCTAACATTTGGGACATAAGTGCTCTGAGGAAATTTATCTAGATGCTCCAAGAGTGCTTGTGTTGCTCCGCCAATATCCCTATCTCTAAGAAGTTTTTGAGAAGCCCTTTCATAATCAGCTCTTATCTCAGACTGCAGTTTTTCATTAGCGATTTCTGGGTTGGGAGTAAACTCTTCATCATCTGATTGTGACAAATTTGGATTTTCTTCCCCGTTTTTTTCAAAGTCAGTATCATGATCTGATATTCGCGCTCTCTCGATACTACCCAATCTTTTGTCCAGGTCTAAATAGTCGTCAAGCTGACGTTGTTTAAGTTCTCGAATCTGAAAGGACATTTCCTCAACTATCCCGCGTAAATCTCGGACTTCATCTCTTAGATTTTGCATTAGATCAAAGGTTTGGTCGGGTTTAGCAGAAGGTATATCCTCTCCGACCATTACCTCCTCTTCCGAAAGTGGGAAATAAGTAGGCGTCGCCTCCTCTATTGGCGTTAATTCCTGCGCAAGCCCATAATTCCAGACAAGAATCACCAAGAAAAGAAGGCTAACTCTCACGAAAAGTTATCCTTGCATCTAGATTTACAAAATACTTTCATACTGCCTTGGTTTAGATAATTACTTTAATTCAACTCTTCGATTCATTCTCCACGAAGCTTCATTACTTCCAAAAGATGCAGCCACCTCTTCACCATAACTAACCACCTCTATTGACGAGGCGGGAACACCTTGCAGTACGAGGTACTCCTTAACCGTATTTGCTCGCCTTTCACCTAGAGCCATATTGTACTCTCGAGTCCCTCGCTCATCTGCATGGCCTTCGAGCCTCACTGGAGCTGGATATGCATCCAAAAACTCAGCATGCTCCGTCAAAGCTATACGCGTTTCGTCACTGAGAACTGCCTTATCAAATTCAAAGTAGAAAACAGTCGCTGCGTTATTAACAGGTGCCGCCTCTTCCTCAACTATCTCCGGCATCGGATCAGCCTCTGCCTCGACTGTGGCAGTCGCGACAGTTGTATCTTCAATAGTACTAACGGCCTCTGCACTATCTTTTGTGGTATTACTGCTACAACCTGCTCCTGCAAGGCAAAATAACATGCCTAGTGTAAATAACCTTACGTAAGAATTATCCATGTTTAACTCCTTTTTTAATCGCCCAATGTTTAAATTTATCTCAAATAAGGAGACCAAGCCGGTTCTCTAACATCTCCTGATTCAAGCGGAAGAAAATATTTTACACCTGCATCTATTGATACTGCTGCAAGAATATCTCTATCTCTCTGTTTAGTTGCATATATCAACATCGCTCCATTTGGAGCCACTGTTGGTGATTCATCTAGTCTGGTCTCAGTTAATTCTAACATTCTATTAGTCTTTAAATCGAGTGTTGCAATATGAAAAACATCCTTTGCTCGATGGACCATCACTAAAGTTCGTCCATCTGGAGCCAAACTTGGACGAGCATTATAATTACCCGCATAAGTTACCCGTCTAATTTTCTTGGTATTCAGATTTAATTGATAAATCTGAGGAGTACCACCTCTATCTGAGGTAAATAAAATACTATCTCCATCAGGATGCCATGTAGGTTCGGTATCAATTGAGAAATGTCGTGTTAGTCTCGACAATTTTCTTTTAGTAAGATCTAAAACATAAATTTCTGGATTCCCATCTTTGGATAAAACCATCGCAAGCTTGTCACCATTTGGAGACCAAGCTGGCGCGCCATTTAGGCCTTTAAAATTCGTAAGCTGTTGCCGCTTTGCAGAGACTAAATCTTGACGATAAATTGCGGGTCTTCCGGTCTCAAAGGAAACGTAAGCGATTTCCTTGCCATTTGGTGACCATGAAGGAGACATGATTGGTTCCCTTGATCCGAACATTAATCTCTCTTGTGCGCCATCAGAGTCTGCAACTTTTAGCTCATAGAGAATAGATCCATCTATAAGTGTGGCAGTCACATATGCTAATCTTGTGCTAAAAGCACCGCGGATACCGGTAATTTCCTCATAAATCAAATCAGATGCTCTATGGGCAATTTCTCTAAGTTGATCTTTGCGTCCAATAACAACATGCTGAATTAAATCTGATTGCAAATTTACGTTCAATAAGTTAAACGTAAGCTTAATTTGAATACTGTCGATCTCCTCAATATAACCGACGACTAAATATTCCGAGCCTAAAAGGCGCCAGTCACGGTAGTAAACATCATTTGGATTAGATGGATAAGCAAACATATTCTCACGTGAGATTGTTTTAAACATTCCACTCCTCTCGAGATCAGATTCAATAATCAGTCCAATATCTTGATCATATATCGCTTCACCGACTGCAATTGGAGAGATTGCAATTTCAGTTGGCTTGTCATTGCCCTGTGTTACTTTAATTACTAATTCTGAATATACATCCAAAGACAAGAAAAGAAGTGAAGTTATTACCAAGAGTTTGTATATTTTATTCATGATCTTCATATTTCCTTAAGTTACTACAGCCTTAAATCTTCAGGGCTAAACAAAACTTCAATTGTTCGAAAGCTTTGTTCAAACATTTTTGCTGACATTGAATCTATCTCCTCAAAATATCCCGCTTTTGAAGCCGCCTGCTCGACAGACCTATCAAATGCTTGATCACCGCTTGAACTAATTATCGCAATACCAACAATTCTTCCAGTTGGGACTAAATTTAATCTTAGAGTTGCTTGCATACCAAGTCTAGCACTTGGTGGTCTACTCCAATTATCTGATAGACGTTTTTGGATGAGTCTTCGAAAACTATTTGCTGCCAACTCTTCCTCTCTTTGTTTCAGCATTTCGCTTTCCCTCAAAAGACTTTCCTCAAACTCATTTTCGATTTCAGTGCGTCGAAGAGATGTATCCTTCTCACTATTAAGTTGCTTAGTGGTCGATTCAATTTTTCGCTGTGAGGGATCGTCTAAGCTTGTTTGAATTGTTTTAGGAGCATTTAGTGCTTGTGATTTTTCGTTCTGCACTACTGGCTTGAGAACTTTATTACTCTTCTTCTTTTGTTTTTTTTGAACCTTAATATCTTCAGAGACTTTTGGATTCGCGGTCAACTGGACCAAGGATGCTTCAATTTGATTTGGGATAATAATTACCGGAGATTCTTTCGGCTCCCATGCAAATACCAATGCAACCAATATATTTCCATGTATCAAGACGCTTACCACAAGGCCTATTGAATAACTCTTCAGAGAACTCATGTTAATCTCTTGGAGGATCTGTAATCAGCCCAACTGACTTTGCACCAACACTCTGTAGTTCGCTCATTAAGGCAACAACAGAACCGTAATTTACGGCCTCATCACCCCAAACCAGCACTTGTTTGCTTGGATTTTGAGATAAAATTTTTCTAACAGTTTGTTTGACCTCTGCCAGCTCTTTGTTCTGATTTTCTCCTTTCTGGTCAATCCAGTAAGTGCCATCGTTTTTGATCGACACAATGAAGGGATCATTGTCAGCACTTTTTATCGGAGCGGAGTCTACAGATGGCAACTTTACCTGCACTCCTTGCATCAACAAAGGTGCTGTTACCATAAAGACGACAAGTAACACGAACGTTACATCAACATATGGGATTACGTTTATCTCGGCAACTAGTTTGCGTTTTTTGGTTTTACTTCGAATCAAACTCGAATCCTTTCAATTTGATTCAATTATTTTGAATGAAATTGTCTATTTAAAATACTGGAAAATTCTTCAGCAAATGTCTCATAATTTGAATTTAACTCATCCACTTTCGATGAAAATCTGTTGTATGCAATTACTGCCGGTATTGCCGCAAAAAGGCCCATCGCAGTCGCTATGAGAGCTTCAGATATCCCAGGAGCTACTGTCGCCAATGTGGCTTGCTGAACCATCGCTAGACCCCGGAAAGAGTTCATGATACCCCACACCGTGCCAAATAAACCTATATATGGGCTGACAGAAGCTACACTCGCCAGAAAAGGTAAATGTAGACTAAGTTTCTCATCCTCCCTCGCCAAAGCTATACGCATCGCTCTATCAGCAGCCTCCATTACTATTTCTGCATCTGCACTTTCTGACGAGGCTAAACGGTCATACTCCTGAAAACCGGACATAAAAACATTTTCGACGCCCTCTATCTCATTTCCATTATTAGATTTATCCATTAACTCTTCATAATAAATATTTAAAGCTTCACCAGACCAAAATGTGCTTTCAAAACTTTTAAAGGTCTCGGTCGCTTGCCGCAATGATATGCCTCTCTGAATAATCATTACCCAAGATGCTACCGATGCGATTAGAAGAACAGCCATGACAAACTGCACAAGTAAACTGGCATTTAGTATCAGATAGACAATCGACAAATTTTCTTCGGCCACACCATTACTCCTTTATTATTTCTATCTTCTCCAAGCAGCTTTTGACCTTTTTGGGTAAGGCAATAAGTTTTTTACTTTTGTTCTCAAGTGCTGCTAATCTTACTTTACCATCAATCAAAATATCATTATCTCTGAACACCCTTTGCTCAATCCAAAAAGACGCTCTTTTAAGTTCTTTTAAATTCACAGTTACTTTTAAACTATCGTCAAGTAGTGCAGGCGACAGATATCTGAGATTCAAATCAACAACGACAAGCTGAGCATCTTGCATTAAAGCTGGTTTATTGATGCCTAGAAATCTCATAAACTCCGTCCTAGCCCGCTCTAAAAATTTAAGATAGTTTGCGTAGTAGACAATACCGCCAGCATCCGTATCTTCAATATAGACACGAACATCAATGAAAAATTCATTCATTTTCAATTTTTAACTCGGATTGGATTTTATTCGGTTGGATCAAGTCCAAGTGCTGATAAGTGAGTTTTGTTGCCATCCGCCCTCTTGCCGTTCGCATTAAATAACCTTGCTGAATTAAAAACGGTTCTATGACATCCTCAATGGTACCTCTTTCCTCGCTGAGTGCAGCCGCTAAGCTATCAACTCCCACGGGACCGCCATCAAATTTATTTACCAGCGTTTCGAGTAATTTTCGATCTAGATGATCTAAACCAATTCCATCAACATTCAACATATTTAAGGCAGTATCTGCTACTGATTTGTCAATATTACCATCTGATTTTACCTCAGCATAGTCACGCACTCGCCTTAATAATCGGTTCGCTATTCTGGGAGTACCCCGCGATCTGCGCGCTATTTCAAGAGCTCCCTCATCATCAATTTTTATATCATTAATTCCACTAGATCGCTTAATTATTTTTGCTAAATCATGCTTTGAGTAAAACTCAAGTCTCTGAACAATACCAAATCTATCTCTAAGCGGTGATGTAAGCAATCCAGCACGCGTCGTTGCACCCACCAAGGTGAAAGGCGGTAAATCTATTTTAATCGACCTTGCCGCTGGCCCCTCACCAATCACAATGTCTAGCTGGTAATCCTCCAAAGCAGGATAAAGAATCTCCTCAACAACCGCACTCAACCTATGAATCTCATCAATAAAAAGCACATCACCCTCGCCCAAATTTGTTAAAAGAGCCGCAAGGTCGCCAGCTTTTTCAAGAACTGGTCCAGAAGTAGTTTTTAAATCGACCTGCATTTCGTTTGAAATTATGTGTGCTAAGGTTGTTTTCCCAAGACCCGGAGGACCAAAAATCAACACATGATCTAAAGGCTCACCTCTCTTGCTTGCAGCCTCAATAAAAATACTTAATTGATCTTTAACAGTTTTCTGACCTATGTAATCGTCTAATGTTTTAGGTCTCAATGCGCGATCAAACCGATCCTCAGTCGAGGAGGATTTTGGGGATAGAAGTCTGTCTGGTTCCAACATCTTTTTTGTGCCTGTGCTATCGATAATCTTTAAATAAAATAATTGTTGAATTAAATTTTGGCAATTGATTTTAGAGCCAGCCTTATAATGTCCTCGGCAGTAGAAACACTCTTTAAATCTAGTTTACTCATTATTTTCGACACATCTTGCTGTTTATAACCAAGACTAATTAATGCGCCTTCAGCTTCTAATCGAACATCCTTGTTTTCATTACTGCTATCGATAGCTGACGTTAATCCAACTGAATCAATAATATCTCTCATTTCGATAACAAGTCGCTCTGCTGTTTTTTTGCCAACTCCAGGCAATTTAACTAGCAACCCGATATCTTCACTAAAAACTGCAGTCGAAAACTCATCAACTGTCATACCTGAGAGTATTCCAAGACCCATTTTAGGTCCAACTCCATTTACTTTTATCAGTGCTCTGAATAACTCTCTCTCACGACTTGATATGAATCCATAGAGCGTTTGAGCATCTTCTCGAACAACAAAATGCGTCAGTAACGCCAGATTTGCGCCTATTTCAGGGAGAGAGACCAAGGTATTAAGTGAAACATTGACTTCATATCCCACACCATTCACATCGATTAAGACGCAGGGAGCCTGCTTATCTAGTAACTTACCCTCCAATCTGGCAATCATAAAGGTCCCATACTGCTTCTAAAAAGCTCCTAAGATCCGTGTCGTTTTATCCTAACATATTATTCTGTCAAACTATTGTTCGACAAATGGTGCGCGTGACAAATCGCAATCGCTAAGGCGTCCGCGGCATCCTCTGCTGGCCTTCCAGAAAGAGATAAAAGATGCATTACCATTATTTGAACTTGCTCTTTTGCTGCAGCACCCGTTCCCACGACAGATTGCTTTACTGTTCTTGGAGAATATTCTCCAATTTCTAGCCCTGAAAGAGCACCCGCGACAATAGCAGCACCTCGAGCCTGACCAAGTTTGAGTGCTGCACGAGGATCTTTCGCGAAAAATACATCCTCTACTGCCATTTCATTAGGACTGTACCTTTCAATAAGGTTAATAATCTCTTGATGAATGATTTTCAACCTCTCAGGCATCTTAATTGTTGGCAATTTAATAACGCCACTACAAACATATTCCAGTTCCGATCCAACTAGATCACAAACTCCATAACCCGTTCTCCTAGACCCGGGATCAATCCCTATAATTCGTAATTTTTTTTGACCATTGCTAAAGATTTAGATGTACCCCAAGGGAAGCTCTTCCAGAACGATTACTTGTATCGATTTGAAAAACGTTCGACTCTCCATATTGTTATTTTTTAGCCGAAGGCTTAGCTTTGGCTTTTGGTTTGGCTTTGGCTTTTGGTTTGGCTTTTGCTTTAGTTTTTGGCTTAGCTTCAACAACCTCCTCTGCAGCTGGAGCCTCACTAGTCTGCTCTTCAGCCGGAGCTTCAGCAGCTGGAGATTCAACAACAACCTCCTCAACAGCTGGAGTTTCAACAACCTCCTCAACAGCTGGAGTTTCAACAACCTCCTCAACAGCTGGAGTTTCAACAACCTCCTCTTTTACTGGTGGAACGAATGCCTTTATAAAGCCATCATCTACAAGTATTTTCACTTTTGCCTCAGCATTGATCCACTTATTGTCTGCATCTTTAACTGCAAATCGTCCTGAAGCCTTCTTATAAATAGTGTACGCTTTTGTTTTTTTGACTACTTTCATCTCTTTCCCCTTTTTTGACTACTCGTTAACTAACTTTTATTTAAATTACTCATAATATCACCTAACCGTTTTCACTAAGTTCGATCAAAATATTCTCAGCGATATGTGCGTTTGTGAAAACATTTTGGACATCATCTAGGTCCTCTAATATATCAACTAGACTTAAAAGATTCTCGGCAGTTTTAAAATCAATGTCCACCTCCAGCTCAGCTTTTCTCACTACCTCAAAATCTACCACACTGAAGCCTTTTTCGACGAGCTGTTCTTTTGTTGCGATTAAACTCTCCCATTCAGTAACAATTGTGAAGGAGCCATCATCATTATTAAGAAAATCCTCTGCACCAAGTTCTAGTGATGCTTCTAAGAGCGATTCTTCATCACAAAGTTCGGAAAAGGTGCAGAATCCTAACCGGTTAAAAAGATAGGCTACTGATCCGTCTGTCCCTAAATTACCACCTTTTTTTGTAAAACCATGCCTCACCTCTCCAACAGTTCTATTGCGGTTATCAGTCATACATTCAACTAGGACAGCTACACCTCCGGGCGCATAACCCTCGTAAACAATCTCCTCATAAGCATCCCCCTCACCAACACCGGCACCCCTTGCAATCGCCTTATCAATCGTATCTCGCTTCATATTCGCAGCTAGAGCTTTCTCTACAGCTGCACGTAATCTAGGATTATCCTCAGGATTTTGAGTCCCTGCTTTTGATGCAACAACTAGTTCCCGTATTATCTTGGTAAATATTTTACCTCTTTTTGCATCTTGAGCTGCTTTACGATGTTTAATGTTAGCCCATTTGCTATGTCCTGCCATGATTCGACCTAAGTTTTATGATGTAAAGTTCGAATACTTAAATCAGTTAATTGCTCATTATCAACTGAGCCAGGAGCATCCGTTAGCAGGCACGCCGCAGATTGAGTTTTGGGAAATGCAATAACATCTCTTATTGAGCTAGAGCCAGTGAGAAGCATAATCAGTCTATCCAACCCAAACGCTATTCCTCCATGAGGCGGAGCACCCTGCTTTAATGCATCTAGAAGGAAACCAAACTTCACTTTTTGCTCACCTTCATTTATTCCTAAAATATCAAAAACCACCGATTGAAGATTCTGATCACTTATCCGGATAGATCCTCCTCCTAATTCAACTCCGTTAAGAACAAGATCATATGCTCTGGATAGGGCCTTTTCAGGCTGTTTTTTAAGGAATTCAAAGTCACATGATGGAGAAGTGAAAGGATGATGAAGCGGCGTTAAATCTCCTGAATCAGTTTTCTCAAACATCGGAAAATCAGTTACCCAGAGCGGGCACCATTTATCAGTATAGAGGTCAAGATCTTCACCAAGTCTTGAACGCAATGCACCCAAAGACTCAGAGACTATTGAATATTTGTCAGCTCCGAAAAAAACAATGTCACCATCAGACACCTTTAATCGTGCCATTATCTCCATTGTTACCTCATCTCCAAGAAACTTTATAATGGGAGACTGTAAACCACCTATTCCATCTGCAATTGAGTTAACCTTTATCCAGGCCAACCCTTTCGCACCGTAATTACTTACATATTTCGTATAGTCATCAATTTGCTTTCTGGACAAGACTCCTCCCCCAGGCACCAAGAGAGCCGAAACTCTGCATTCTGGGTCATTAGCTGGCCCAGAAAACACTTTAAAATCAATATCTTGGAGTAGATCCTTGATATCAACTAACTCGAGAGGAATTCGCAGGTCAGGTTTATCTGACCCATATTTATTCATTGCACATTCGAAGGTCATACGAGGAAATGTCGATAGATTTGTGGCCATATGATCTTTAAAAACCTTTTTAACCATTTCCTCCGCTAAATTAAGGATGTCTTCTTCCTCAATAAAAGAAGCTTCAATATCTATCTGTGTAAATTCAGGCTGTCTATCAGCTCTCAAATCCTCGTCCCTGAAACACTTAGCTATTTGATAGTAGCGATCAAATCCAGAAATCATTAACAACTGTTTAAACAGTTGAGGTGATTGAGGCATTGCAAAAAAACTACCCGGATGAGTTCGCGAAGGTATCAAATAATCCCTTGCACCCTCTGGTGTTGCTCTTGTCATTATTGGAGTTTCAATATCGAGAAATTCGTTTGTCGCAAGATAATTTCTTATCGTAGACGTGACTTCTGATCTAAATCTCAAATTTTTCTGCATTTCGCTCCGTCGGAGATCCATGTACCGATATTTTAATCGAACGTCTTCTCCCACACTCACATGATTATCCAACTGGAATGGAGGCGTTAATGCAGAATTATAAACCTCCAGAAAAGTCCCATAAATTTCAATTTCTCCGGTCCGCATATTAGAATTTACTGTTTCAATTGATCTTTTTCGGACCGTCCCGGTTACTTTGATAACATATTCAGATCGCAAACTATCAGCTAACTGAAAGTACTGCTCTCCATCAGGATCAAAAACAACTTGAGCAATCCCTTCACGATCTCTCAAATCAATGAAAATTACTCCCCCATGATCTCTTCTGCGATCGACCCAACCGGATAGAGTGACCTCTTCACCGACATGCTCGCTGGTCAGCAGACCACAGTAACTTGTTCTAAACATATCATTCATCTCAATAATTAAGTTATGTTGTTGCTTTAGAGTTAGTTATCTCAGATTTACTCTCATTTAAAGCACTTTTATTTGTTTTCTCACCAGAATTGTTATCGGCCGATGATTTCTCACTTGAATCCCCTTTTTCGGCTACTTTTTCATTCGATTTTTTATTGTTATTTTTAAAATCAGTTTCATACCAACCGCTTCCCGTTAAACGAAAACCCGCCGCTGAGACGAGTTTTTTTAGTGACGATTTACCGCATGCAGGGCACTCCACTAATAAGGCATCACTAATCTTTTGAAGTTTATCAAATTGATGCCCACAGCTCTGACAACGGTACTCATAAATCGGCATTTTACCCTCAACCTTGTCTTTCAATAGCTTTGCTAGATCTGAATTGCGGCAGTATACATTAGCGAGTAACGATATAGAATAATTTGATTGCACCATAAATCGATGGATGATAGATATTAACAAAGGTAATATATCGAAATTGTTATAAGGCAGAAGCAAAAAATTCATGCGGGCTAGCCAGTTTTTAATAAAAACCACAAAAGATGATCCAGCTGATGCTGAGATCATTAGTCATAAGCTAATGCTGCGTTCTGGGATGATAAAGAAAACAGCAGCTGGACTTTATAGTTGGTTACCACTTGGGTTGAAAGTTTTCAGAAAGGTAGAATCGATTGTAAGAGAGGAAATGAATAAATCAGGAGCATTAGAACTCTTGATGCCCACTGCTCAACCATCGGATCTATGGGAAGAATCAGGCCGATGGGGTGAATTTGGTCCTGAACTAATGCGCTTTAAAGACCGACATGAGCGAGACTTTTGCCTCGGCCCCACGCATGAGGAAGTCATCACAGATATCGTCCGAAATGAAATCAGTAGCTACAAGCAATTGCCCTTAAATTTATACCAGATACAGACAAAATTTAGAGATGAAAGACGACCACGATTCGGTGTTATGAGAACAAGAGAATTCTGTATGAAAGATGCTTATTCATTTCATGCCTCTGAGTCGTGTTTGGAAAACACTTACGATGTGATGTACAAAACATATACAAAAATATTTGAGAGATCTGGACTCAAATTTCGCGCGGTGATTGCTGATACTGGCAGTATCGGTGGCACTCAATCACACGAATTCATGGTTCTCGCCGATTCCGGCGAGGATGCAATTGCATTTTCAGACTCCAGCGATTACGCCGCCAATATCGAAAAAGCAACTTCGATAATTCTAGATAATGGGGATTTAACAACTGATATTTCCAGACCGCTTAGTATGGTGGATACGCCCAATGTCCATACAATGGAGCAACTAACAAAGTGTTTAAACATACAACTTGATAAGACGGTTAAATCTCTGATAGTGAAAGTTACTAATGATACTGAGGAGGCATTTTTTGCCTTGATACTTCGAGGCGATCATCAATTAAATGAGCTAAAAACTATTAAAGAGCTGGGAATTTCGGGAGATTTAGAATTTGCATCAGATGAAGAAATTAAAAATTTAATAGGTTGCGAAAAGGGATCAATTGGTCCTGTAGATATTAAACTAAAAGTAATTGTTGATTCAGCGGCTCATAAAATGACCAACTTCGTTTGTGGTGCTAATAAAAGTAATACGCATCTTATCAACGTAAATTGGTCAGACTGTTCTAATTTTAAAGTAGCAGATATCCGAAATGTTTTGCAAGGTGAGCTAAGCCCTGATGGGAAAGGAAAACTACTGATAAAGAGAGGTATTGAAGTAGGTCATATTTTTCAGCTCGGGACGAAGTACAGTGAATCGATGAACGCAAAAATTTTAGACGAAAATGGAAAAGATAAATACATTCATATGGGTTGCTACGGAATTGGAATAGGTAGGATTGTCGCGGCTGCGATAGAACAAAATCATGATAGTAAAGGTATAATTTGGACCGAAAGTCTATCTCCGTTTTCGATCGCAATCGTGCCAATAAATATGGAAAAATCTCAGGACGTCAATTTGGCTGCATCGATGCTTCACGACGAGCTCACTGAAATGAGTTTTGATGTTCTTTTGATGGATCAGAAGAACAAAAGGCTTGGGAACATGCTTGCTGATATTGAATTAATGGGAATTCCTCATCGAATTATTATAGGAGATAGAGGATTGAAAGAAGGTAATATTGAGTATCAACATAGAACATCAGACACACCACAGAATATTAAACTTAACGACATCAAAGAATTTTTGATGAACGCAAGTAGGCTTTATGATCAACACTAGCTACAAAAGCCCATCTCTTTTGCGTCAAGATATAAGGACAGAGATATTTACAGGCACAACTAGTGGCTTATGCAGGGGCCATGTTCAGTGTAATTTGGTAATTCTTGAAGAAAAATGGGCCGAAGAATTTGATAGTTTTTGTAAACTAAATATAAAACCTTGTCCGATTGTTTACAAATCAAAACCTGGGGAATTCAAAATGAATTACTTAGGAGTAGATATTGATATCAGGACAGACTTGTCTAAATATCGTATTTTTAAAAATGGAAATATTTCTTCTGAAGTAACTAATATTACATCCCTTTGGTCCCAAAATTATGTATCTTTTTTACTTGGATGCTCCTTTTCTTTTGAAGAAGCATTGCTGGAAAATAACATTGAAATCAGAAACATAACCGAAAACGTCAATGTTCCAATGTACAAAACTAATATTGAGTGTGTGCGCACTAAAAATTTTTTTGGGAAAATGGTAGTGAGCATGCGCCCATTTAAGCAAAATGATATACCTTTGGTAAAAAAAATAACTGGACAGTTCCCCAATGTGCATGGCGAACCCATCCATGTTGGTGATCCAAAACAAATTGGGATTTTTGATTTAGATGTTCCTGATTTTGGAGATCGAGTTACCGTCAAATCCGACGAATTACCTGTATTTTGGGCATGCGGGGTAACGCCACAAGTTGCAATACAAAATGCTGCTCCCCCAATTTGTATTACTCATTCACCTGGTTGCATGTTAGTAACAGATAAACTTAACCATGAACTTAAAGGATAATAAAAGGAATTATTTTGCGACTTAATTGTGATCTTGGAGAGCAGGAAAAACTTGCCCCAAGTAGCCCCGAAAAGTCAGTAATGCCTTACATAGATCAAGCAAATATTTGCTGTGGGGCCCATGCTGGAAATAAAGATGTAATGCGAGAAACTGTAATTCTCGCAATCGCAAATAAGGTAGAAATTGGCGCACATCCAAGCTATCCGGATCGAAAGAATTTTGGTCGACTGTCGTTAAAAATACCAGAGCAAGAGCTAAAAGAAGTCATCATCCAGCAAATCATGGCTTTACAGACGATCTGTGAGGATTTAAATACCACCATAACTTATGTTAAACCGCATGGCGCTCTTTATAACGATATGATGCGAGACGCTGAAATTCGAAACATAATCATGTCAGTCATAAGTTCTATAAAGATTCCGTTAAAACTCATGGTTATGGCTAATAATCAGCAAGAGATGCTCAAAAAAGAGGCATCAGCATTCAATATAGACCTTTTGTTTGAGGCTTTTGCAGACAGATGCTACACAGATGAAGGATTGCTCGTTAGTCGAGATAAGTCACATGCTGTCCATGATAGACAAAAAATCTTAGAACAAGTTGTTCAAATTACAACAAATAAATTTGTAAAGACTGAGAATGGTTGTGATCTTTTACTAGATATTGACACTATTTGTGTCCATGGTGACAATCTTTCGGGAATTGCAATTATAAAAGATATACAAGCACTAATTAATAAAGCGTAATTTATGCCCTCTATCCAAAATGCTGGCGAAAACTCCATTATCGTATATTTTGGGGATGAACCCTCCAATTCTGTGAGTTCACATATCGCAGAGTTTTGCAGCTATATCAAAATGAAACATGAGACATACATAGAAGACCTTATATCCTCCTATGCTTCAGTTCTAGTGATTTTTGACCCTAGCCAAACCAATCATCTGACAGTTACAAAAATGGTGAAAACCGCGATTATCAGTACAGAATCATCTAAAAATAAAAATTCTTGTAAAAAAGGTAAGCTTATCCAATTACCCGTTTTTTATGGCGGTATGAATGGACCTGACCTGGAAAGAGTAGCTAATAAAGCAAGGCTAACAGTGGATGAAGTAGCAGAGATTCATCAATCAGTCTCTTATTCAGTTTATGCAATCGGCTTTGCTCCAGGATTTGCTTACCTCGGAGAAGTAGATTCGAAGATTGCAACACCGAGAATATCAACACCAAGGAAGTTGGTGCCGCAAGGCTCCGTAGCTATCGCAGATAGACAAACTGCAGTATATCCATCGGCATCCCCTGGCGGTTGGAATATTATTGGAATTTGCCCAGTTCCCATGTTTGACGCATTTCAAAAACCTCATGTTCCTATACGTGTTGGCGACACTGTTAAATTCAAATCAATAGAAGAGCACGAATTTAATGAGCTTGAGATGGAATTTAAAAATAAATGATAGACGGTTTCAAAGTAGTGAATGGTGGCATTCAGTCCTTAATCCAAGATCGCGGGCGCTTTGGTTTCAATCACCTTGGCATCACTACCAGTGGACCAATGGATCAAGAGTCCTTTTATTGGGCAAACAAACTATGTGGAAACGATCTTAATGCTCCAGCCATTGAGGTAACAATAGGCGGCCTTGAATTAGAAGCAAAACTCTCAACATATATTGCGATTACTGGAGCTAAAGTTCCCGTTACTTTAAATGATCAAAACATAAAAATGTGGGAAACAATACCAATATCAAAAGGAGAAATTTTAAAATTTGATTATATGTTAAAAGGAATGCGCGCTTACCTCGGCACCGCGGGAGGGTTTATCATCAAAAATGTGTTTGGCAGTTGTGCAACGACTGTCAGAGAATCAATTGGAGGTCTCTCTCAAAACGGAAGTCCCTTAAAATCTTCAGATCTAATTCCATGCGAATCTTATAAATTGCTGCCGCCTCTTAAGTGTGAAACTAAACCTTCCCACATTGAAAATGAAATAATGAGGAGTATCTCAACAATACGAGTAGTTTTAGGATATCAATCTGAAGATTTCTCAAATGATCAGAAGGACATTTTTTTCAACTCTCTATATGAGATATCAGAGCGCAATGACCGAATGGGCATTCGAATTTTAGGTCGAAAAATACAATCATCAATAACTAATATGCTGTCAGAGGGAATTTCTCTTGGAGCCATTCAAATTCCTCAAGATGGTCAACCCATAATTCTAATGAATGATAGGCAAACTATTGGAGGCTATCCTAAAATTGGATCTATCATTTCTGATGATTTAGATAAATTATCTCAACTAAATCAGGGAGATAAAATAAATTTCCAGGTTATTTCTAAAGAGGAGGCGCATAATCTACTCTCACTTAGATATTTTCGAATAAGTAAAAATATTCCAAAAATTGACATTAGAACTCTTGCGTTACAGGTACAAAAATTATTGGTGAAAAAGAATTGCAGGGGCATGTCACTGATTAGTGAATTTCTGCCTAAAGATGCTTATTTTAGAGCAGCAAAATTATTAAATAAAAATCATCGATTAGTGTTCATTGGAACAGGTTTTCCTGTAAATGGAAGTTTTGAGACAGACGGACCACTTGGTGCAATAGCAATCTATAAGAGCATTAAAGTTATGGGAGGCGAGCCATATATTGTATGTGACAATCCCCTTTTCGATGCGATAAAACACAAATTCAATGCAATTGAAATAACACCTGGTGATGATTCATCATTGGAATTAATCAATAAATATAATCCATCACTAATTATGTCGATAGAGCGACCTGGGAAGAATAAAGATGGGCGGTATTATAATATGAGAGGAGTTGATATCTCAGAAAAGTGTGCAAACTTTGACTCATTCTTTGAAAATGCGAGATGTCCAAAAATTTCTATAGGAGATGGTGGGAACGAGATCGGAATGGGTAATGTTGCATCACATCTATATGATCTAAATATAAAGCCATCCTCAACAACTTGTGACGTGCTGTTAGTCGCTGATGTGTCAAATTGGGCAGCACATGGTCTTCTTGCAATTCTTTCAGTAATAAACAACAAAAATCTGTTTGAAGATTGGAATAATGAAAAAATATTGAAATTACTGTGCTCTCTGGGTGCCGTAGATGGTGTAAGTGGTGAATCCTCGATCACAGAGGATGGTTTTAGTCCCAAAGAAAGCGAATTAGTCATAGACAATCTAAAAAAATTATCCCGTCTTTGCTAACAGCAAAATATATTGCCATTATTTTCTTACACGAGAAAATTTTCTTAATTTTATTCTGTTTAGCAGTAATTTAAGCTTATATTCATTTGCAGGCTTAAACTACTTGTAGCATGATCAGCCTATAATCTTTATCTAAGGAAAGAAATGAGTATCGCATTTTTAAATGATAACTTTTTGCCATTGGAGCAAGCTAAAATATCACCATTAGACAGAGGATTTCTTTTTGGAGATGGGATATACGAGGTTGTGCCTTCCTATCACGGCAAGCTCCTCGGATTCAACGCTCATCTGGATCGAATGAGAACTGGTTTAGAAGGGATAAATCTCCAATTAGGTTGGTCTCATGAAAAGTGGAAGTCAGTATGCGACGAATTGTGCAACCAAAACGGAAATGGAAATCTTGGGTTATACCTTCAAGTCAGCAGAGGAGCTGATATTAAAAGGTATCATGCTTTTCCTGAAAACGTGAAGCCAACAGTATTTTGTTTTGCGTTTGAAATTGGAGCTTCACCCTCCTCTGATAAAGATTCAGCAAAAACATTCAGCGTTTCCACAGCGGAAGATCTTCGATGGCAAAGATGTCACATAAAATCCACAGCATTACTCGGCAATGTTCTCCACTTTCAATATGGTCACGAAAATGGTGATGATGAAACAATTTTATATAATGACAGACACGAACTCACTGAAGCCGCGGCATGTAATGTTTTTATAGTCAAAAATCGTGTAATTTCTACTCCACCTCTCGATAATCAACTGCTACCCGGTATCACCAGAAATTTATTGATTGATATTCTTAAAAAACATAGCAATCTAGATATTCAAGAGAGAGTTGTCCACATGAATGAAGTCAATAATGCAGACGAAATATGGATTACAAGCTCAACCAAAGAAATCGGGCCCGTCATTAAAATTGATGGTCGCCCAGTGGGGAATGGAATGATTGGGGATATTTGGGTCGAAGCTCAAAAACTTTTCACAAAGCATAAGTACGACTACTAAAAGGTTAGATTATGAGCAGGCCGACAAAGGTAATAGTAAACAGGCAAGCAATAAAAAATAATCTGGCATTAGCTAATTCACTTGCCCCAACCTCCAAGTTTGTATCTGTAATCAAAGCAAATGCATATGGCCATGGTCTTATTGAAATTGCAAAAACATTATCAGACGCCACTGAAGCATTTGGCGTCGCTTGCATCGAAGAAGCTATTTCAATACGAAACGCTGGCATTGAAAACCCAATTCTACTAATGGAGGGATTATTCACCGAGGATGAACTTCAAGTCGCGAGTGAAAAAAATTTTTGGTTAATGGTTGAAAATAAGTTTCATGTTGATGCACTTTTGTCTGCAAAAATATCAACCCCGATAAAAATTTGGTTCGGTATTGACACTGGCATGCATAGACTGGGATTTCAACAAAATAGCATTTATGAGAATATTAAAATTCTCGAGTCATCAACTAATGTCAAAAAACCAATTGTCATCGCATCACATTTTGCCAATGCAGATGACTTAAGCTCCAACTTTACCCAAATTCAAATAGATAGATTTGATAAACACATTTCAAATATCAAATCAGACACAAGTGTATACGAGGAATCATTATCGAATTCCGCGGGGTTACTGGGATGGGTCGATTCACATCGTGATTGGGAGAGACCAGGATACTTACTGTTTGGTAATTCTCCATTTATGCATTCGCATGAGACTGAAAAGTTGTTAGAGCCTGCAATGGACTTTAAATCTAAGATCATATCAATTCGAACTATAAGTGCTGGAGAGTCTGTTGGATATGGACAAAATTGGACAGCTAAAAGAAAGACAAAAATAGCAACTGTTACGGTCGGATATGCTGACGGCTATCCTCGTAATGCAAAAAATGGTACCCCAACTCTAGTAAATAATAAAACTTGTCCAGTAGTTGGAAAAGTCTCCATGGATATGATTACAATCGACGTGACAGATGTCTGTGAAGTTAGTATAGGTGATGATGTTGTCTTGTGGGGTCATGATTTGCCTGTAAATAAAATCGCAAAATATTGTGATTCAATCGGTTGGGAACTTTTATCTAGAATAACATCAAGAGTCCCGAGGTTTTACATAAACTGAAGTTTTGAAATCAGTAAGTTAACCATGCAAGATAGCCAAGCCTTAAGAAAAAAAATAAGAAACTCAGTTTATTTGCAAGAAGAAAAAGCAGTGCGCGAGTTTGCTTCAGAACAATACCTCTCAAACATACAAAAAAAATCAGTCGAAAAAACCGCCTTAACCTTGATTGAAAATTGCAGAAAAGATAAGTCAAGGCACAATATGCTAGATGCTTTTCTGATGGAATTTGGATTATCAAATCAGGAGGGTGTTGCTCTTATGTGTATTGCAGAATCTCTGCTCCGTGTTCCCGACAATAAGACCGCGGACCGTTTGATAGCCGAAAAAATAAAGTCTGGAAATTGGCTTAACCATGTTGGGGGCTCGAAATCTATTTTCGTAAATGCTTCTACTTGGGGCCTAATGTTAACAGGATATATTGTTGAATTAGATAATGAAATTCAATCTTCGACAAAAAGTTGGTTGAAGCAATTCAGCGCAAAATTGGGTGAACCTATAATTCGAAAAGCGATTTTTAAAGCGATGGAAATAATGGCCAATCAATATGTTTTAGGACAAACAATTGATGATGCAATTTCGGCAAAAACTAAAAAATCACTTTTTTCATTCGACATGCTTGGTGAAGGATCTCGAACTGAGAGCGATTCAATAAATTATTTCGAAGCATACTCAGATGCGATAAAAAGAATTGGTCGATTTAGTGCCCCAGGAAAATCAGTTGAAGAAAATGATGGTATCTCAGTAAAACTCTCTGCTTTGCATAATCGTTATGAATTCAGGCACGAATCCACTGTCATGAAAAAATTATATCAGAGGATAAAAAAACTATGCCTCGAAGCAAAAACTTTTAATATTAGTTTATCACTTGACGCAGAAGAATCTGCAAGACTCGATCTGGCAATGCAAATATTTGAAAATTTGTCGAGGGAGCCTGAATTAAATGGTTGGGACGGTTTAGGCTTCGTTCTTCAAAGCTATCTAAAGAGAGCTCCTCTAGTTCTTAAATGGCTTGATGCACTTGCTTCAGAAACTAATCAAAAATTTATGATCAGACTAGTAAAAGGAGCATATTGGGATACAGAAATAAAAAGAGCCCAAGAAAAAGGTTTAAAGGAATATCCAGTATACACAAGAAAAGTTAATACTGATGCTTGTTACCATTATTGCACTCACCTTTTGTCGCTAAATCAAGGAACTTTATATCCACAATTTGCTACTCATAATGCCTACACGATGGCATTAATAGCGGAGATCTTTAAAAATCAAAATTTTGAATTTCAAAGGTTACATGGCATGGGTTTTGCGCTTTTTGATGAGATGCAAAGAGTTTATTTGCCATCATTAAAAGCTAGAGTATACGCGCCGGTTGGAGATCATAATGATCTCTTGCCCTATCTTGTAAGAAGGTTATTAGAAAACGGCGCTAATAGTTCTTTTGTGAATAGATTTCTCGATGATAAAGAGCCTGCTACTAAACTAGTAGAAGACCCCATCAAAAAAATATCTGAATTAAAAGAATATAGAAATTCTGAAATCAAACTTCCTCACGAGATATTTTTGAATTCTGAAACTAAGCGACTCAATTCACGTGGGTTGGATACTCAAAATTTCAATGACTTTCACTCTATAAAGTTAATCCACAAACAAATGAAAAATAAATTTTTTGATGCAAATTCGATAATAAATGGTGAAATTTGTTATAACCCTCGGATAACTCAAAAAAGCTCCTTCGACAATAGAGAGATTGGAAGTTGGTCTTCCGCCTCAACAAAAGATATAAGAAATATAGCCAAGTTTTGTAATTCATCATCACAAGAGATTTCAAAAAAGTCCAAATTGCAAAGAATACAATCTCTTAAAAAAATGGCTGATCTACTCGAAACAAAGGCTTTAGAGCTATCATACATATTAGGTGTCGAAGCAGGTAAAACAATCGACGATGCGCTCGATGAGGTCAGAGAGGCTTCTGACTTTTGCCGTTATTATGCTCGTCAAGCAGAAATCTATAGCCGTGAACAATTTATAGAAAAAGAGGCAATCGGAATATTCCTATGTATAAGTCCATGGAATTTCCCATTGGCTATTTTTACTGGTCAGATAGCTGCAGCGCTTGCTATGGGTAATATTGTTATTGCGAAACCTGCCGAACAAACACCCCAAATAGCATTCAGGACCGTAGAATTATTCCATGCATCTGGCATACCCAAACCTGCTTTAAACTTGCTGTTAGGTGATGGAGTTATGGCCTCTAAATTGATTGGAAGTAATTTAAATTTAAGTGGTATAGCTTTTACAGGATCAAATGAAACCGCTTATGAAATTCAACTCAATATTTTAAAGAAAAAAGATCCTATTGCCTTAATAGCAGAGACAGGAGGACAAAACTGTATGATAGTTGACTCGACCGCCCTGCCAGAGCAAGTAATCGATGATGTATTAGCTTCTGCATTTTCTAGCGCCGGTCAGAGATGCTCATCTTTACGGGTTTTATATTTACAGGAGGAGGTTGCAGAAAAAGTCATAGATATGCTGACAGGAGCCCTAGAAAGTCTCGAAATTGGTGACCCATTGGATATTAAAACGGATATTGGTCCATTGATAGATGATCATGCCGCTAAAAAAGTCAGATCCCACATTCGGAAGATGAAAAGAAGCGCGAAATTAATCTCAAAAAAAGAAAACAGAGGAATTATCAATAAAGCTTCGTTCGTGCAACCTCATATATTTGAGTTAGAGCATATTAGCCAGCTTTCGAAAGAGATTTTTGGTCCAGTGTTACACGTAATAAGGTACAGGCAAGAAAATATAGAGGATGTGATCAATCAAATTAATAGTACGGGATATTTTCTGACTCTAGGGGTGCATAGCAGAATAAAAGCATTTGGAGATTACATCTTTAATAACACTCACCATGGAAACTACTACATAAATAGGGACATGATCGGAGCCACGGTTGGCGTCAATCCTTTCGGTGGTAGCTTATTATCCGGAACAGGACCAAAAGCCGGAGGTCCAAATTATCTCGGAGCATTCTCTAAAAAAAGATTATTAAATAAACATTCTTTAATTCAAGAGGATCATTACCTCAACAAACCAGTGGATAGACAAGAATCAGACACGATAATCGATGGATTACTAGAGACTCTTGAGTATTGGTCCAAGTTGTCACCCTCACAGAGACTAGAGACATCATTGAGTATGAGAATGCCAAAATCACAGAAAAATAATATTGAATATATTAAGAGCAATATTGATCTTCCCATTAAGTTAAGTAGCCCAACAGGTGAATCAAATCATTTATTTTATGCCTCGAGAGGAATTATTCTCTTTTTGTTGAGCCCTGATATGAACGAATCAGATGTCGTTAAAAACATCTTTTTAAGTCTTGTTTGCGGGTGCGCAATTATATTGATATCAGATAAACACTTATCTGATATGTGCTCCAAAATAACCAAAGATTTTGATGTATTTGGCAAAGGGAAAAAGCTTGTTATTCATCAGGATGATTCCCAAATAAAATCTCTGATTCAAAACAGAAATTTACTAAACATTATGATGGACAACAGATTGAAAATTAGCAGATATATTAGGGAAGAGTTCGCTAAGCGCAAATATGGAATTCTCAATATTATAAATCCTCTAGATAACTCTCAAGAAGTAACCGCTGATTGGCTATTAGGTCTTGTCTTAGAGCGGACAAAAACTGAAAATTTAGTTGCCTCTGGAGGAAATACTCAACTGTTTAACCTGAGTGATGATCCGAACCTTATTGCAGTGTAAAAGTTCCACAGAAAATGAAAATAAATATTAGAAAATTTCTTACGAATTTGTATTCTTTTTAAAGAGAGAGCAGAATACATTTGAGATGAATCATACCATTTTTTCGACCCCATTAATTTCAGATGCGCTTCGCATCTTTTCCATACTGGCCTTAAAGGTAATAAGATGGCGAGTAATTGGCTCTCTTCCAAGCACGAAAAAGTACGTGATTATTGTCGCGCCACATACATCGAACTGGGATTTTTTTCTCTTTATTTTCGTTGTGTCGGTTCTAAAATTACAACCTAGTGTGCTTATAAAACATACGTTGTTTAAGGGTCCTTTGAGTTGGTTTTTAAAATACTGTGGAGCCATACCAGTCAATCGAGCATCTGGTGGCTCATTAGTCGATAAAATTAAAAAAATGTATCAGAAAAAAGATCAATTCGCGCTAATAATTACGCCCGAAGGAACACGAAGTGCTAATCCAAATTGGAAACTTGGATTCCATCACATTGCGAGGAGCGCTGAAGTTCCAATTCTAATGGTATATGTCGATAGTGCTTCGAAAACAATCGGCATTGAGAATTTATTCAACCCAACCCAAAATATTGACGAGGACATAAAACAAATCAAGGCGTTCTATGACACAAAAAAAGGTGTGAGACCTGAGAATTATGCATCATAAAAAGTATTAAGAGGGAGAAATAAAATAACTGAATTCTTTTCAAACTGGATAGGTAACAATCGTGAAATCGCATGGATCACCATTCCCCTCCTCGCTTTTATAGAGGCATTCCCCGGTGCAGGATTATTTGTATCTGGAGCAATTCTTTTAACTGTGAGCACAGTTCTATACACGCAGGGTATTCTATCGTTACCGGAAATTGCTACGCTAGCTTTTGTTGGTGCAATTCTTGCCGACCACTTTGGATATTATCTTGGTCTAATTTTTGGTCCACATCTTGAAAAATCAAAATTTGCCAGATCGAGAGAGAAAAATATTAAGAAGAGTAAACAAATCGTTCTCAAGTATGGAATATTCTCGATTATTCTGGGAAGGTTAATACCAGCAGTGAGAAGCTTGGTACCCTTAACAGTTGGCATGAGTGGACTAGAAAAGCTTAAGTTTAGCACAGCCGACCTCTGTGCATGCTTAATTTGGTCCTGCGGTTTGCTACTTCTCTCAGGCGGCATTGGCAACATGTTTTTATAATGAAAGGAGCAGATGCTACAAAAATTAATTAAGTTTAATAGCAGTACCAAAAACCAGAATCTCAGAGGATCCATCCATTATTGCGCTTGTTGTAAATCTTATTCCAACAATCGCATCCGCCCCCTTATCATTGGCACTCGAGACCATTCTTGAAATGGCTACATCTCGAGCATCATTGAGCATCTCAGTATAGCCGCGGATTTCTCCGCCAACGATACTTTTTAATCCTGCCATGATATCTCTACCGATGTGCTTCGACTGAACAACGTTACCTGAAACTACCCCAAGCACCTCACGAATCTCCTTGCCAGGTATAGTCTCTGTTGTGGTGAAAATCATACTCATAAAAATAAACCTCTTTGCAATCTTACAAAGTCATCCTAAATTTACTTCATTGATAAAACAACTTTACCTTTCGCGCGTCTTTCCTCGATACAAGCAAACGCAGACGAGTGATCTTCTAATTTGAATATTTCTGAAACCAGAGGCGAGAACTTCCCTCTATCAACTAAATCCACCAATTGTGAAAAATTGTTTTGAGACTCGATGGGCTCTCTTGCAGCCCAAGCTCCCCAAAAAACTCCTACGAGCGACGCCCCTTTCAAAAGAGCCAGATTTAGAGGAATTTTTGGTATCGGCCCCGAAGCGAAACCAATAACAAGAAACCTTCCATTCCAAGCTACAGCCCTGAATGCTTGTTCTGAAAATTCCCCACCAACGGGATCATAAATGACGTCTGCCCCCTTCCCTTCTGTCAACTCCTTAACCTTCTCCTTTAAGCTTTCTTTCGAATAGTTAAGTCTAATATCTGCACCAGCCTTTTGAGCAAAATCAAGTTTTTCCTCACTGCTGGCTGCGGCAATAACACGTGCTCCCATTGCCTTCGCGATTTGAATAGTTGCTATACCAACACCGCCCGCAGCTCCTAGCACAAGAACAGTCTCATCTGGTATAAGACACGCTCGTTGTTTTAAAGCGTAATAGGATGTTCCGTATGTAACGGCAAAGCCTGCAGCTTGCTCAAATGACATACTCCCTTTCAAAAACGTGCTGTATTCGGAGGTAACCACTTCAGATGCAAAGGCTCCAGTTTGAACAGTACCAAATACTTCATCACCAACTTTTCGCGTGGTCACACCCTCACCAACTTTAGTAACAACACCAGACACCTCAGTGCCAGGTGTAAACGGAAGATTAGGTTTAAATTGATATTTCCCCTGGACCGTCAATATGTCGGGGAAGTTTACGCCCGCTGCGTGAACATCGATTAGAACTTGTCCAGCGCTTGGTTCGGGTGCCGCTGCATCTTCCAATATAAGATTTTGTGTGGAACCAAACTCACTGCAAACTAACGCTTTCATCTAGTCAAACCTCTTATTTTTGATTTTAGTTGGTATATTGAGCTAACTCTCGACGTCCAATAACCATTCTATGAACAGCATCAGGACCATCAGCAAAACGTAATACGCGCATGCCTCCGTACCAAATTGCTAAAGGTGTATCCGATGAGAGGCCGATCCCACCATGCATCTGCATAGCTTCATCGATGATTTTTAATGCCATATTTGGAGCAGCAACTTTTATCATCGATATAAATGGTTGAGCTGCATCGGTTCCAACATTATCCATCATCCATGCAGCTTTGAGGCAAAGTAACCTAGTCATCTCTAAGTTAATTCTCGCATCAGCAATTATGTCAATGTTACCTCCTAATCTAGCCAAAGGCTTACCAAAAGCTTCTCGACTGACCGATCTCTCACAGAGCAATTTTAACGCAGCCTCCGCTAATCCAATTGATCTCATACAATGATGAATTCGGCCAGGCCCCAGTCTACCTTGTGAAACTTCAAAACCTCTGCCTTCACCCAAAATCATATTCTCCTTAGGCACTCTCACATCAGTGAAACGCATATGCATATGACCATGGGGTGCATCGTCGACATTCATAATAGTCATTGGACGTAAATTTTTTACGCCCGGAGTTTCAAATGGAACAAGAACTTGAGAGTGCTGTGAATGGCGAGGACCTGTTGGATTTGTATTACACATTACTATCAAAATTTTGCATCTTGGATCTCCTGCTCCCGATATCCAAATTTTTTCCCCATTTAAGACCCACTCATTCCCATCTAGCACACAGCTCATTGAAATATTTTTCGCATCTGATGAGGCCACGCCTGGCTCTGTCATTGCATATGCTGATCGAATCTCACCATTTAATAATGGCACAAGCCATTTCTTCTTTTGTTCGTCTGAGCAATATCTAGCTAATACTTCCATATTGCCAGTATCTGGGGCGGAGCAATTAAATACTTCAGGCGCTAAATGAGATCGTCCAGTTTCCTCTGCAATATATGAATATTCAACGGTATTCAATCCATACCCACCTTCCCAATGGGTTAAGAAGAAGTTCCAAAGATTTTTTGCCCTCGCTTTTTTCTTTAAATCTTCTAATATTTCAGTCTGCCTATCCGTATACTGCCACCGGTCTCCTTTATCAACTTCCTCATGGTACTCCCGCTCAACAGGTAGTATTTCGTTATCAATAAAAGCCTTAACTTGTTCTAAAATCGGCTTGACTTTGTCACTGGGCCCCAAGTCCATTCCATTACCTCCTTCCAAGAATTAAGTTCTGTTTTATTTTAATATCCGCATTTAGACGCAAATTTATTAACGTGATAATTGTGATCACCAAACAGCATTTGTGCGGGTCTCGCTCTCTTTATAAAAAAACCTATCTCGTATTCATCAGTCATTCCTATTCCACCGTGCATTTGAATAGCTTCATTTGTTGACAGCTCAGCAATTTCGCATAGTTTTGCTTTCGCAATACTTGCTAGAAATGAACTGCGAGCATCATTCTCATCAAAAGCTTGTAATGCCTTCAGCACAACTGATTTGCAGATTTCAATCTCACTCCACCAATTGGCTGCTCTATGTTGCAAAGCTTGAAATGACCCAATTAGAGATCCAAATTGTTTACGCTGTTTTAGGTATTGAAGGGTCCTATCAAAAGTCTCTTGGCATATTCCTAATAATTCTGCCGCTAAATGCACATTAGCAATGTCTAAAACATTTGATAGAGGCTCAAAACCTTTGTGCTTTTCTCCTAGAATATCTTCCTTCTCAACAACAACGTCATTGAAACTTATAAACGTTGAATTTCTTCCGTCAACCATTTTGGTTCTCTCCACACTAATGCCACTCGATTCTTTATCAACAATAAAGAGCGTTATTCCTGACTTATCGTGAGAATCCTGATTGGTCCGAGCCACTACTATTAACTTGTCTGCAGTTGATCCGTCAATGACAAATCTTTTTGTTCCATTCAAAATAAATCTTTCACCATTTTCAGAGGCAATCATACTGACTCTCTCTGGATTATGATGTGACGTTTCATCAATGGCTAGAGTCATCATTAACTCTCCAGATGCTATTTTTGGCAGTAACATTGATTTTTGATTTTGATTACCAATCTCCTTAATTAAAGATACTGAAATAATAGCATTTGAAAGAAGCGGAGATGCCGTGAGAGTTCGTCCAGTTTCCTCCGTTATTTGCGCCATTCCCACATTCCCAAATTCCAGACCACCGAACTCTTCTGGAACTAGAATTGCTCCCCAACCCATTTCCACCATCTTTGGCCAAAGATTTCTGTCATAGCCAGTCTCGCTATCTGCATCTCGTTGATTCCTAACCTCTTTTACGGGAGCATGCTCAGCAAGAAAACCTTTCGCTGATTCTTTCAACATTTGTTGCTCATCAGTTAATATTAATGCCATAACCTTCTCCAGTTATCCCAAACCCAAAATATTTTTAGCAATAATGTTCAATTGCACTTCAGAGGTACCACCTTCAATCGAGTTACCTTTGGTTCTAAGCCATGTTTTAGAAGTCCATCCATCGCGGGATATCGGCCCTTCCCATATCAAGTCATCACTTCCACCAATTCGCATCAATGTCTCAAAACGCCTTTTATTAAGCTCCGTACCATAATATTTTAACATTGCAGAAGTAGCACCTATGCCCTGACCCGCCTTCGATTCGTCACGCACTCTCTCTGCAGTGCAAGAAAAACTCATGGCATCAATTTCCCATTTTGCAATTTCATTTCGCAAAACTAAATCACTTAAAAGACCATTAGTTAATCCAACCTTTTCTGATGCGATCATCCCTAAAGTCTTTGATCCCACACTTGCAAGACCCATATCACCAATCATAGCTCGCTCGTGCGTAAGTAAATATTTTGCAACCGTCCACCCTTGGTTAACTTCTCCAACTACCTGATCTTTTTCAACTCGCACATTGTCTAAAAAGGTTTCACAAAAAGGTGAACTCCCCGATATCAATTTAATCGGCTTTGGTGTGACGCCCTTAGTTTTCATGTCAAACAAGACTAAGCTAATTCCTAACTGTTTCTTTGCATCTGGATCAGTGCGAAGCAAACAGAACATCCAATCTGCCTTGTCACCATAAGAAGTCCAAACTTTTTGTCCATTTGCAATAAAGTGATCACCCATATCCTCCGCTTTACTTTGTAATCCGGCAAGATCCGATCCTGCGTTTGGTTCGCTATATCCCTGACACCACCTAATTTCGCCCCTGATAATCGGTGGCAGATGTTGCCTTTTTAAGGCTTCGCTTCCGAATTTTAGAAGTGCGGGCCCAATCATCCAAATACCGAAACTATCAAGCGGAGATCTAGCTTTCATGTCTTTCATTTCCTCACGAAGAATCTTTGCCTCCTGTTTGCTCAGACCACCACCACCATATTCGGAAGGCCACTCTGGAGCGGTCCAACCCTTCTCCGCCATTCGCTCAAGCCACACTCTCTGATCATCACTCCTAAATACCCAGTTCCGACCACCCCAACAAGCATCGTCAGCAGATGACATTGGCTTCCTCATAGATTCTGGACAATTACTCTCAAGCCAGTCTCTTGTCTCTTTTCTAAAAACTTGAATATCTGACACTCAAAACTCCTTTTTTATTCAACAAAACATTTATTTTCGTAAAATTTTAATCATCATATTAACAATATTAATCTGCTAAAATACCGAGTAAATTAATATAAATAGCAAAAGTTTTCTCATTGTATATTAACATTACTTCGCCGCATCGCTCTAATAATAAATCCTTGGGCAGTGACATAATTTTACAATAAAAATAAACAGGGAATAAATGATGACTAAATTAAAAAACCTGAGTATCACTCTCAAAACAAGACCAAACGGAATGATTGATAGTGAAAATTTTTCAAAAAAAATATCAGAAGTCGAAACTCTTAAAGAAAACCAAGTCCTCATAAAAGTACTTTATCTCTCATTAGACCCATACATGAGAGGAAGAATGAGTGAAGCTAAGTCATATGCAGATCCATTACAAATTGGCGAGATTATAACAGCTGAATCAGCGGGAATAGTTATTGAATCCAAATCGACAAAATACAGTGTCGGCGAATATGTGTGTTGTCGTTCAGGCTGGCAAGAATATTTTATTTCGAATGATAAGGATCCAATGACATATAAAGTCGATCCAAAACTAGTACCACTTTCCACTTATCTCGGAGTGTGTGGAATGACTGGTAGAACGGCCTACTTTGGTTTGATGAAAGAGGCATCACCATCTAAGGGAGAAACATTAGTTGTATCAGCTGCATCTGGTGCGGTTGGATCTATAGTTGGGCAAATCGGAAAAAAAATTGGTCTTAATGTTATCGGAATAGCTGGCAGTGATGAAAAATGTAATTACGTTTTAGATGAACTAAACTTTGATGGGTGCGTGAACTATAAATCAGCTTTCTTTCGAGATGAACTCGCGTCTAAGCTTGATTCTGGAGTAGACATCTATTTTGAGTCGGTTGGAGGACTTGTCACCGAGACAGTCACAGAGTTTTTCAACTCCGGATCTCGATCCCCAATTTGCGGATATATCTCTAACTATAATGCGAAAGATATCACAAAAGTGAAAACTCCTTTTCACATATTTGGTGCTATGAAAAATCCTCCAAAGCACAAGTTTTTTCTGGTATTTGATCATTACGCAAATTTTAATGAAGCGAATGAATTTCTGATAGGTGGAGTCCGATCAGGCGAATTAAAGTATAAAGAAATGATTGTAGATGGACTTGAAAAAGCTCCAGAATATTTCAAACGGCTATTCACAGGCAGTAATTTTGGAAAGCTCATAGTTAAAGTTGCCGATCAATAGTGGCACTTAAAATGACTGATCCGTTAGATGAATTGATTGCTGCTCTTAACCCAGAGCAAATTGATGATAATACGTTTGTTGGTCAAACACCTTCAACGTCTTTAAAAAGGGTATTTGGTGGTCAAGTATTTGCGCAGGCGATGAGGGCCTCACAGAAAACGGTTGAAGAACGTCGTCAAATTCATTCACAGCATGGTTATTTTATAAGGCCTGGCGATCCAAACCTACCCATAATTTATAGTATTGATAGAGTAAGAGATGGTAAATCTTTCTCCACCCGCTCTGCATCAGCGACTCAAAATAACAAAGTCATTTTTAGCTGCCAAATGTCTTACCAGATTCCTGAAAATGGATATGAATATCAAAAACCAATGCCTGAATGCAAAGGACCGGAAGAGTGCGAAAATGATAATGAAAGATGGAGGAAAGCCAGTGAATCCCTAAACCCTGATAATCAAATGAAATCAAAACTTCACCGAGCAAAATTAAGATCAATCGAAATGCGCTCAGTTGATCCTATAGATTTTATAAATCCCAAACCTAAGAAACCTGAACAGTTAATCTGGGTCAAAACCTCAAAGCATATCCCAGACTGTTCAGGTCAACACATGCATCAGGCAATATTAGCGTTTCTTTCTGACTTTAATATAATGACTACATCCTTAATTCCACATGGAATTAGTATTTTGAACAAAAAATTGCAGCCAGCTTCCCTTGATCATACCATCTGGTTTCATGACAAGTTTAAAGTGGATGATTGGCTTCTCTACCAGTTAGATAGTCCTAGAACAAGTTCATCACGAGGGCTTAATAGAGGCAGTTTTTTCAGTTTAGATGGAAGGTTAGTTGCGAGCACAGTTCAAGAAGGACTCATACGAATTCGCGAATAAATTATTGATTTATATATTTAATTTTATGTGTTTTTAAAATAGTTTACTAAATTATCATTAAATTAAGGTGTATTTACTTTTCCTATCGTTAACTTTCTTTAAATACTCACGGGTTTCTTGTCGAATATGTCTATTTGTTAGGAACCAATAAAATTGTTTAGTCGACATTTGATTGATTCGCTTCAAGGCCTTTGTTTTATTGCCTGATTTATCCAGACTTTTCCACAAATTACCGGCACCTCCGTTATAGCTCGATATC
>CABXWC010000014.1:0-32282 GCA_902515855.1 uncultured SAR92 cluster bacterium | reverse complement strand
TTAATCTACTTTGGATTGATATAAATGGGCTCAGACTTGAAAAGAATGAGTATCAATTAATTAAAGATAATCTATTGATATCTAATGTACCTGATTCTTTTGAAATCTCGATTAAGGTTGCAATAAAGCCTCAAGAAAACACCACTATGATGGGGCTTTATCGCTCTAGGAAAATGTTTTGTACTCAATGTGAGGCGGAGGGATTTAGATCAATAACTTTCTTTTTGGATCGACCAGATGTGATGAGCGAGTTCACAACAAAAATCATTGCGAATGAAAAAAAATTTCCAGTTCTATTGTCAAATGGTAATTTATTAAGAGAGGGTAAATGTGATGACGGTAATCACTTTGCCGTCTGGAATGACCCTCATAAAAAACCTTCATATCTTTTTGCGTTAGTTGCCGGTTCTTTAAGTGTTTTAGAAGATTCCTTTGAAACAATGTCTGGAAGAAAAGTAGTACTGAAGATTTTTGTTGAGGAAAAAGATCTAGACAAGTGCGATTATGCGATGGATGCACTTAAACGTTCTATGAGTTGGGACGAGGAAAACTACGGTCGAGAATATGATTTAGATATCTTTATGATTGTTGCAGTTGATGATTTTAATATGGGTGCAATGGAGAATAAAGGGCTTAACATTTTTAACACTTCGGCGGTATTAGTTAATCCAGAAATCAGCACTGATACAGCATTCCAAAGAGTTGAAGCAATTGTTGCGCATGAATATTTTCACAACTGGTCCGGTAACCGAGTTACTTGTAGAGACTGGTTTCAATTGAGTTTAAAAGAGGGGTTCACGGTTTTTAGGGATGCACAGTTTTCCTCTGACATGAACTCACCAACAGTAAAACGAATAGAGGATGTGAATTTTTTACGAGACCATCAATTCCCAGAGGATGCTGGGCCCATGGCTCATTCAGTCCAACCTGAGTCTTATATTGAGATAAATAACTTCTATACGGTTACTATCTATGAAAAAGGAGCTGAAATCGTAAGAATGTACCATACCCTTCTGGGAGCTTCTAAATTTCGCGAGGGCACAGATCTATATTTTGAAAGACATGACGGCTCTGCTGCGACAGTTGAAGACTTTGTCTCAGCGATGGAGGAAGTTAGCGGTCGAGATCTGCAGCAGTTTAGACGTTGGTATTCACAAGCGGGGACTCCACAGGTAAACGTTACTTCGAATTTTGATCCTATCAAACAAACTTATACGCTTTACTTTACCCAGGACTGTCCTGATAGCCCAAGTCAAACAGATAAAAAGCCATTTTTAATACCTATTAAGATAGGTCTAGTGTCTCATGATGGAGAGAGTAGCATACTGAATTCTGATGGAGACACTGAAATAGTCTATGAACTCACGGATTCAGAAGGGTCTATCACATTTAAAAATATACCTTCTAAACCTACACCCTCATTGCTCCGAGGATTTTCTGCGCCTGTTAAACTAAGTTATGAATACACAAAGGCAATGCTTTCACATTTAGTATCAAATGATCCAGATGGTTTTAGCAGATGGGATGCAGGCAATAGATTAAGTACTATGGTGACTACTCATTACATGAGTGCTATCAAAAATGGAGAAGAGTTAGTTGAGGATCGTGATTTGATTTCAGCTTTCTCGAGTGTACTTAGCAATCAAAATATAGATCCTGCAGTTACGGCACTCATGCTTCAAGTTCCTAGTGAGAGGGCGTTATTTGAGCATACGGCAAAAATTGATCCATTTGTGACTCATAAAGCGAGAAATTTTGCGCGAGAAATGATTGCCAACAATCTCAAAGATAAAATCTATGCAAAGTATAAGACGCTGCAAGTATCTGAAAAATTCTCTCCATCTGCAGAACAGATAGGTAGAAGAAGCCTTAAAAATACGCTTCTTGGGTATTTGGCGCTTGATGAAAATAATGGTTTAGATATTGTAAATGAGCAGTATTTGACTTCTAGTAATATGACAGACAAGTCAGCGGCTTTAAGTATATTAATAAACAATGACGAAACCGATACTTTTTCAACGTATGCAATTCACGATTTCTATTCAAAGTATGAGCATGAGAATCTGGCAGTGAATTTATGGTTGCAGATTCAGGCAACCAACCAGAGAGAGGGTGGGCTGGATAGGGTTAAATCACTTTTGAATCATCCAGCATTCACAATTAATAATCCAAACAAGGTTAGAAGTTTGATTGGAAGCTTTGCAGCAAATAATCATATTAACTTTCACGGTAAGTTAGGGGATGGATATGATTTTTTACGGGAGCAAATTTTGAGGCTCAATAAACTGAATCCACAAGTTGCTGCAAGACTTGTAACACCGTTAACGAGATGGGCAGTGTATGACGAGCCCTATACAAAGTTGATGAAGAAACAACTAGAGATAATAGGATCAACATCGGGTTTGGTAAGTGACGTTTATGAGATTGTGACGAAATCTTTATGATTGAATAATGGTTTTTGCTTTAGGGATTTCGGAGATTGTCGACTAAATTTAATATTTCTTCTGAAGGTCGTTTTGTTCTGAGGCTTACAACAAAGGCGACTATGAAATTTATTAGCATTCCAATGGCACCAATTCCCTCTGGTGATATGCCAAAAAGCCAATGCTCTTTTGTATTAAGGTCTGGCGCAACAAACTTGAAGTAAACGATATAGGTGAATGTGAAAATAAGGCCGCTCAGCATCCCAGAAATTGCCCCCTCTTTGGTAACTTTCTTTGAAAAAATACCCATTAATAGTGCTGGAAAAAGTGAGGACGCCGCTAAACCAAATGCAAAAGCAACGACTTGAGCCACGAATGCTGGGGGATATATACCAAAAAGACCCGCGATACAAATCGCAACTGCGGATGCCAATCGCGCATAAAAGAGTTCCTGTCTGTCTGTAATACGAGGCATTAGTGTATTTTTCAAAAGGTCATGCGAAATCGCGCTTGAGATCACCAATAACAAACCGGCAGCAGTCGACAAGGCGGCGGCAACCCCCCCTGCGGCAACAAGTGCTATAACCCAGGGTGGAAGTCCTGCAATCTCTGGATTTGCAAGGACAATGATATCTCGATCAATATACATCTCATTCTTTGAATTCGTCAGTTCATTATCAACAAGTCTTTGGCCAAATGATCCCTTCAGATCATTAAAGATTGGCTTAACTGGTGACAAAGCATTACCTGGGCCATATTGAATAATCCCGTCCTGATTTTTATCAGCCCAAGCGATTAGTCCCGTGCTCTCCCAATTAGTTATCCAATCAGGAGTATCTTGGTATGGTGTTTCATGCAACGTGTCTATAATATTCAATCTAGCAAAAGTTGCCACAGCCGGAGCCGTCGTGTAGAGAATTGCAATAAACACTAAAGCATAGCCCGCAGATTTTCTCGCATCAGATACTTTGGGAACAGTAAAAAAACGAACTAATACATGGGGAAGACAAGCTGTACCAAACATCAGTGCAGCTGTAATGGCAAAAACATCAATGGACGATTTAATTCCAGATGTATAGGGTGAAAATCCAAGATCGTTGAGGGTTATGTCTAACTTGTCGAGAACTGAAATCCCATCACTCATTTGAGATCCAAGCCCTAATTGTGGGATGGGATTTCCAGTAATCATGATTGAGATAAATATAGCTGGTACTAAATAAGCAAATATGAGAACACAATATTGAGCTACCTGGGTGTATGTGATGCCCTTCATACCTCCGAGCACCGCATAAACAAAAACGATTGCCATACCGATAATAACGCCCATATTGATGTCTACTTCTAAAAATCTTGAGAAGACAATTCCAACTCCTCGCATTTGACCAGCGATATATGTGAAGGATACGAATATGAGACAAATAACAGCAACAATCCTTGCGGTCTGAGAGTAATATCTTGCTCCTATGAAGTCTGGTACCGTGTACTGACCAAATTTCCTGAGATATGGAGCAAGTAGCAATGCGAGCAAAACATAGCCGCCTGTCCATCCCATTAGGTAGACGGAGCCATCTCTTCCTAAAAATGCAATAATGCCTGCCATTGATAGAAATGATGCCGCACTCATCCAGTCAGCAGCGGTTGCCATACCATTAATTATCGGATTTACCCCTGCACCAGCAACATAGAATTCTTTAGTGGACTTTACCCTCGAGGCGATAGCAATGGATATATAAAGTGCAAAGGATAGTCCCACAAAAAGGTATGTCAGATCTTGAGTGGTCATATTTATCTTAATTAATCATTATCATTATATTCTTTATCTAAAATATTCATGCGCCAAGAATAGATAAAAATGAGAATAACAAAGACGTATATTGAACCTTGCTGAGCAAACCAGAAGCCTAATTTAAAGCCAAAAAAGCTAAACTGATCAAGCCAGTCAACTAAAACAATTCCAAACCCGAACGACACAAGAAACCATATCGAGAGTAGAATTTTTAAAAGTTTGATATTAGCCCTCCAATACAACGATTTACGCGTATTCGACTTTGTTTTATTCGTCGGGTTTTCATTCATGTAGATATAGTACTCTAATTCGGATATAAATTTCGCAGTGGATTGGTCTTTGACTTTTTCTCATTTTTCTTTGTTACCGATTTTGTGTAGATCGACAACTTATCGGCAATTATATTTAAATCCAACACCAATTCTTTAGTTTTAGTATTTCCAAACAGATAGTTGTCTAGTGATTCAAATTTAGTTGCAAGTTCTTGATCATCCATCGATATAGCGAGCCTCTGAAGTGTTAATGGATTTAAATATGGAAAAGTGATTGACCCCCATCTCAATATTAACTCTCTCATGTCGATTAAATTATTCTTTCTTGCAGCTTGCTTTATGGAGGATAGTACATTAGTTACAGAATCAGCTTCAGATTCAATCTTATCTTGTTTCGACATAAGTCTCTTTACTTGTTTATCTTGACTGAATTTTATTAACAGAAAAATAATTATCGATAACAGGACAAAGTTCGTTAGCAGGAGAAAATTGGTGGTTGAGAGCAATGCCTCTGGGTAAGAGGACGATTTAGAATCTAGTTTGTCTACAATTTCAGTGGGTATTTCAGTTCCATTTTCATTGATATTTGTTTCAAGTGTGTTGTTGTACTCTGCCTTCACGTTGAAAGAGCTACCGGGTATTTTTGCTTTTTCTTCCTGATTTGCTTCAGTATTCCACCAAGTCAAACTAATTTCAGGGATCGTAACTATCCCTGAAGTTTTGGGTACTATCGCGTATACCTCCGTTCTCTCAGAAATTAATCCCTCTTCTGAGACCTGTTGATCAATTTGAGGTTGATCTGGATAAATTCTGAGATTTTCGGAATTCTCAAGATCGATTGGTGGTATTTGTGATGCCGTGGTTCCCTTCGATTTTATTATGATGGTTCGAGTAATAGGCTCTCCTACGGAAGCCTCATTTAAATTTTCGCTCCATCGCTGAGATATTGAGACATCTTTACTAGGTAACCAATAATTCGACGTGCTTGATAATGGAATTTCTAAGACATCAATAGTTGAAGATTGTGTTTCGCGTATTACTTGATTGCCTCGATTATTGAATAGGCTATATTGATTTCTAGGATCAATCTCAAATGCAGAGAATCTGAGTTGGGGTATTGTTAGTTCACCGCTTTTATTCGGGAATATTGCATATTTAATTTCTAAAACAATATAATTTCGCCCGTTTATAACTTTCTGATAGCTTGTGTCTGAGAGCCTAAAGACCTCGGCGTCGGGAATTTGCAGAGCTGTGATTGAGTAATCTTGAAGGTTAACTGCCGTTAGTAATCTAACTGTGAAAATTATCTCTTGGTCAACAAAAACGGTTTTATTGTCGACCTGTGTTTCCGTATATATTGTCTGATTGCTTGGATTGAAAACTTTCGAATTTGAAATATTATTTACTTTCACCTGTATTTCTTTTGTGCTTTCATTCCTAAATGAAATTGAAGGAATCTTTAGATTCCCAGCTTTCTTTGGTTTAAGTGTTAATGACCAAGTTGTTGATGATTGAGTTTGCCCATTAATAGAGCTAAAGCTTTGCTGCCTATTGTTGGATAGAACCTCAAAGTTTTCGGATAGATTTTTTATATCAGGTTGCCCACTAAAAACCTGCTTGTCTAAGACAAGCTCGAGTTTTAAAGTTTCATTAACATCTATGACAGATCTGTCAATCTTTGCACTGAAATCCGAAAAACTATCAGTGGTTATTGCAATAAGGAGTATCAGTAGGCGATTAAACTTCATAAATTCTTCCTTAAGCTATTTTATATGCGCTCTTTTTTATTCGGTGCGGACTTTTCTCTATATCTTTGTATTTTTTGATACCTAAATTTGTTTCGAAGCAGCCCACCAGGATCATCAGGAATTTTCCTAAGTATTTTCTCGATTTCTTGATTTTCTTTGCTGTCTAAATCAGTCGGTTCGATATCAACATTTTGAGAAGTTTTTGGCTCATCTTCCAAGCCTTCATTATTTGCGTTGTCTTTGTCATTAATTTCTGCCTCCTGGTTATTTTCGTCATTAGGAGATCCATTTACCTGATCGCTATCTATATTCTTTTCTTCATTGTTTTCATTGTTTTCATTCTTTTCTTTTTTTTGCTCAGTTTGGTTCTTATCGCCTTCGTGTTCCGAAGTATTAGATTTGCCACTGTTTTCTTGATCTTCTGAACCTGAATTATCAGCATTTTCATTTTCAGGATTTTGTTTGTCATTCTTGGTTTCTTTTTGATTGCTATTTTCAGTTTCATTTTCTTGCTGTTCTTTTAAATTTTCAAGCAGCTCTTTGTTAAAAATCGCATCTTCCATTTTTGGATCAAGGGTTAAAGCTCTATTGTACGATTGTATTGCTTGATCTATGTTACCCATTTTGGCAAGCGCATTTCCTTGGTTATAAAGTCCTGTTGACGTTGGATTTTTACCAAATAAATTTTTTGCATCCTCAAAGTTCTCAGATTTATATGCAGCGCTCGCCTTCCAGTTTTCGTTTTTGAATAATTCCTCAGCTCTTTTGTAGTTTTCTTCTTTAATCGCTTTTTGTCCCTGTTGATCAGCAGTCTCCCAAAGATCAATCCACTCAAATGCATACCCAACATTGCTTTTTGTGAGCATCGGAGCAATTAAAAAACACACAATGATTCCTTTTCTGAAATAGCTAATGAAAATAGGGATTAATAAAAATATTAACCAGAAACCTTTGTCATCCCAAATATCAAATTCGCGCTCAGTTTCGCTTTTTTCGTTGTCATAGCCCTTGCTAAAAAGCGTTTTTAAGCTTTCGATATCTCTCTCACTAGAGGACAACTTTTGATAGATCCCATCATGATTTTTTGCCAGATCTTTCAGCTCGGTTTCTAATAGTCTTGCTATCACAATATTATTATTTTGTTTTAAAAAGCCTTTATCCAAGTTCGGAATTGGTGCTCCTTCAGGTGTGCCTATGCCAATGACAGATAGCCTTGTTTTAAGGTTAGATTTTAGAATATTATTAATTGTCCCAAATGCTTCTTTGTCGATTCCATCTGTAAATATCACTATATCAGCTTCAATAAATCCTCCATTTCTTATAATATCCAAGGCCTTCTCTAGTGCATCTTCGATATTACTACCGCGACCGGGCAACAAATCTGGACTGAGCGTTGGGACAATACTAACTATCGTATTACTATCATCAGTTAATGGTGAGACGACATATGCGTCATCCCCATAAACGATTAATCCAACCACACCCTCTTTGATTTCGTTAAGCACATCGATTAACTTGAATCTCGCTCTGGTAAGTCTATTGGGTTTTATATCTTCTGCCATCATTGATGGAGACAAGTCAAAGAGTATTACAATTGCAGATTCCTTTTCATAGATTGGTTGCGTGGTCTTTTCCCAAGTGGGCCCAGCCAAGGCAAAGATACAAATAATCCATCCAACCAACACGAGTAAATTAAATCGGTTCAGTTTATCCGAGCTACTAATCTCTAACCCTTTTACAAGGATTTTGGCCAATGGGGGGCTGAGCACTTTTTCCCAGTTGCTTTTTTGTCTTGTAAAAAAGCAATTTCTAAAAAAAACAATTAGAGCTGGTATTATCAAGGCCAACCACATTGGTCTGATTAACTCAAAATTATTAATAATGTATCCTAAGCCGGTAAAATTCATATTAAATTGCTTTCTTATTGGTGGACTTGACTGACATTACTGCAAGGCTAAAAACAAGACTCAATAATAGAGGCCAATGGAAAAGAGAGCTGATTGGTCTCAGGAGCTCAGCTTCCTGCTCAATCGGCTCGAGCAAATTAAGCTGATCATAAATTCTTTCGAGCTCCTTTGGGTCCCGCGCCCTGAAGTATTTTCCCCCCGTCAATTCCGCTATCTGAATTAATGTCCTCTCATCCAGATCATTACCTTGATTTACTAATGTCTGCCCAAACAAACCGCGACTTCCTTGCCGACCATCTCCAATGCCAATCGTATAAATTTTTACTTTTGCTTTTTTCGCAACTTCGGATGCTTCTAGCGGTGAAAAGACTCCTGCTGTATTTGATCCATCAGTGAGAAGAATTAACACACGATCGGCGTCAGATCGCTCTTGTAGCTTTTTGATTGAAAGACCAATCGCATCGCCGATAGCAGTTCCATTTCCAGCAAATCCAATTTGTGCTTCAGTTAATAGCTTTTGAAGCGTTTTTTTATCAAATGTTAAAGGCGTTTGTAAATAAGCACGTTCTCCAAAAAGTATAAGGCCTAATCTATCACCCAAACGAGTGCTAACGAAGTCTCCAACCACTGATTTCACGGCAAAAAGCCTATTTACCTGGCGACCATTAATTATCATGTCTTCTCTCTCCATGCTCCCAGAGATATCAACCGCCATTAAAATATCTCTTCCAGTCGTTGGCAGAGCGATTGGCTCTCCGATTTTTACAGGCCTCGCAATCGCTGTAATGAGACAAATCCAGGTAGCTGCTAATAATAAAAACAAAAACTTATTTCTCGAGCTTGAACTTAATGAATCATCTTGATTCTTTGCAAGTTCAAATAAAATATTTGATTGTAAATAGGGAGCTTTTGACTCAGAGGGATGTCTGAATTTCCGATACAAAAAAGGTACAGGTAATAGAAGGAAAAGCCATGGCCAGAGAAAATTTATGCTCACAGATTCACTCTCTCAAGTAATTAGAGCTGTGACTAGAAATCCATTTTTTACTATCTTCTAAAAAATTTCCCAACCAAATTGGATCGATATTCACTTTATGTGAAGCATATACCATAAGCTCAATATTCTCTGGGATTTCTAAGAATAGTCTATCTCTAGATTCCTTCCTTAATATTGATAGGAACTCTTTGATGGATTTACTGTTAATGTTGGAGTTTTTATATGCGCTAGCGCATGTTCTCTTGAGAATCTCTACTACGGCAACTAGTTTTATATTTTGATTTTGTGCTTGATCCTCTTCTAAAGTTTTCAGTGCCATTAATGCCTGTCGTCGGTATAAATTACGCCTATAATTTTTTATCAGTCGATTCAAAAAAAACGCAAGCATAGCCGCGAAAATTACACTTAGTAACCACCAACCGATAGCAGGAGGCCACCAACTGATAGTTGCTGGCAGATGAATGTCTCTCAATTCAGTCAAGGGATCGTTTTGCAACTCATATTCCTTTATGCTTACTTCGACCTGCTCCAAAATGAAGTGCAAGGGTGTTTAGATAATTACCATTTGTCTCTATAGAAATTAACCCAGCAGATAACTTATCTCTGAGTTCTGATAATTTATTAATACGATAATTAAACACATTTTTATATTTCTCTCGCATTGAATTATTTCCCGTATGAAGATTCATGCGATCTGAACCTTTCCCCACTCCAAGCGCACCTCCCAATGGCAGTTCTGCCTCGAATGAATCAAAGACATGACATAAATTAACATTACATACCTTTGCTAATTCAAACATGCATTTGTCACAATCATCACTTAAGTCGATAAAGTCACTGATAATAAAGATAGAACATCCGGGTGAAATTATTTTTCGGATCTCAGATAACATCTCGGTCATTTTATATGGGTGTTCAATTTGAGTATCTTTTTTATAAGATCTAGATAAATCACCACTAAATTCCTGCAATGATCTGATTATTTTGAGTACTGAGCGTGAGCTTTTTTTTGGTTTAGTTTCTTCATGATCATCCTCACTAAATACTATTCCACCTGCCCGATCGTCATTTAAAAGACCCGCCCAAGCGAGTGTCGCTGACACATGACATGCGGTTACAGATTTTAAAGTATTTCTCCCAAAAAACATTGATGGGCGCAAGTCTGTTATTACATAGATTGGTTTCTCTTTCTCTTCCGTATAAATTTTAGTGTGAGGTTTTTGTGTCTTTGCGGTTACTCTCCAATCAATATGTCGAGCATCGTCACCTGGATGGTAGGCACGTACTTCACTAAAATCCATCCCTCTCCCTTTCAACTGAGACCTATTAGCTCCGCCCTCAATTCTCTTGGCATTCACCTTTGGGAAATTACGTAGCGATCTCGCACCAAATCTACATCTGACCATTTCATCTATATTTGCATATGAGGGATCATTATTTTTTGAAGTATCGTTTAACATGAAATATGTTTTATGCGGACGGAACCACCCTCAAAAGCTCATCTATTACTTGATCTGATGAGACGCCATTTGCTTCTGCCTCAAAACTTAGAATTATTCGATGCCTTAATATATCGTGGGCAACAGATCTGATATCATCTGGTGAAACAAAATCTTTATTATTTAACCATGCAAGTGCTTTACTACATACATCGAGTGCTATTGTTGCTCTAGGACTGGCGCCATATTCAAGCCAATTATTGAGATCACCTCCATATTTATCTGAATTGCGTGTTGCTAATACTATTTGAACTAGGTATTCCTCGACTTGCTCAGACATATGAACGTCTCTGACAGACTTCCGAGCTTTATCTAATTCTAATTGAGTTAGAGGCTTTTCAAAGCTTTTAAAATTTAAGTTTTTCTCCTCTCTCGAAAGATCCAAAATTTTTCTCTCAGAGCCTGCAGCCGGATAATCAACGTTTACATGCAGCAAAAATCGATCCATTTGTGCCTCTGGCAGTGTGTAAGTGCCTTCTTGCTCAATCGGATTTTGAGTTGCCATTACTAAGAATAAGTCTGGTAATCTGTAAGTGTTTTTGCCAACCGAAATTTGACGTTCTGCCATTGCTTCTAGAAGCGCTGACTGAACCTTTGCCGGAGCACGATTTATTTCATCCGCTAAAACCAAATTGTGAAAGATTGGCCCCCTCTGAAATTCAAAATTTCCGTCTTTAGGTTTATATATGTCGCTACCGGTCACATCAGCGGGCAGGAGATCTGGTGTGAACTGAATCCGATGGAAATCCGCTTCCAAGCACTCAGATAAAGTTTTAATTGCTTTTGTTTTCGCCAGCCCAGGTGCACCTTCAACCAGGACGTGACCGTCTGACAAAAGGGCGACAATTAATCTCTCGACCAAATGCTCTTGACCAATTATTTTGGTATCTAGCCATGTTTGTAATTGCTTAATATTTTCTATCAATTTTTACCTCATAATGAATCTGATCGGTGAGCCACAGATTTTATTCTCTAAGATATAAATTTCAACCCATGCCCTCGTATTAACATTAGACAGCTAAAATTCTGTTATGTTTTATTTAATTAATCGCTAATAATAGGTTTTTTAATATTGATCAGGTTGAGTGAGACTATTGAAATTGAATTCTGAGAAAGTCACTTGGATAGTAACTTGCCCCAAAGGGGCGGAGGAATTGTTAGCAAACGAACTAAGTTCTTTATCTGCAACCGAGATTTCTTCTTCAGTCGGATTTGTTCGAGCAGACGGAGGGACTCAACTTGGTTATAAAATCTGTTTATGGTCAAGATTGGCTAGCAGAGTTCTATTTCCGATTCATCGGTTTAAAGAGACGAATGCTGAAGAAATGTATCTCGAAATCAGAGATATACCTTGGGAGGATCATATTAAAATTGGTTCAACCATTTGTGTTGATTTCGATGGCAAATCAAAAAGCATACAAAACTCACTTTTTGGTGCTCGAAAGGTTAAAGATGCAATTGTAGATAGACTGATTATCGCCTGTAATACAAGACCTGATGTCGACACAAAAAGCCCAGACATAAGAATAAATGTAAAGCTAAAAAAAGGTTTTTTCCAAGTTTATCTCGATTTTTCAGGGTCAAGCTTACATAGGAGAGGATATAGAGTAGGGCAAGGCACTGCGCCACTGAAAGAAAATCTTGCAGCATTAATCTTAAATCGATCTCATTGGAAAAAAATGGCAGATGAAGGTGGATTTTTGATCGATCCAATGTGCGGCAGCGGAACGTTTTTGATTGAGGCTGCAATGATCGCAGCTAATATCGCACCAGGAATACTCAGAGAAAGTTATGGATTTTTGGAGTGGAAACAATACGAGTCAAATATCTGGGATGGTCTACTTTCAGATGCAAGATCAAAGAGGAAAGTTGGTTTGGCTGAATTAGATATCGAAATTAAGGGACATGACATAAATCCAAGAATAATTGAAGTGGCCGCAAAAAATATAGAAAAAGCAGGATTAGACGAGTATATAAAAGTTTCCCAACGATCGATTGACTCGATTGCAGCACCAACGGTTCAGAAAGGTTTATTTATTACAAATCCCCCGTATGGAGAACGACTCGGTGATAAAGATAATTTAAATAAATTATATAAGTTAACTGGAGAAATTTTAAAAACTAAATTTAAAGGCTGGAAAGCAGGTATATTCTCAGGCAATGATGAAAGTGTCAGAGCAATTGATCTGTCACCCTCAAAGATTTATAAGTTAAATAATGGGACATTAAGCTGCAAATTATTGATTTTTGAACACTTGATCTCTAAATCAGAACTGATTGAGTCTCGCATAGCGCGACCAGCGCCTGAACCACAATTAAATGATTCAAGTTCTATGATTCTGAACCGATTGATCAAAAATGAGCGACGTCTGAGTAGTTGGCTAAAGCTTAATAATATAAATTCGTATCGACTTTATGACTGCGATATCCCTGAATTTGCTGCCGCTGTCGACATTTATGGAGCTGACATTTTGGTGCAGGAGTATGCTGCCCCAAAACAAATACCAATATCCGTAGCGACTAAGCGTCTTCAAGAGATAAAAGCCGCGGTTAAGGTGTTCTCAATCAGGAATGGATTGCAAGTTTTTTATAGAAGAAGAGCGCGTCAGAGAGGATCGGAGCAGTACTCAAAGACTACTAAGTCAAAGTCCATTGTGCGGATAATTGAAGAGGGTCCTGCCAAATTTGAAATAAATCTCTCAGATTATTTAGACACGGGTTTATTTCTTGATCATAGGCCATTGAGAAATGATTTTATGAAATTGTGCAAAGATAAAACATTTCTTAATTTATTTTGTTATACGGGTACTGCGACTGTTTTAGCGGCTTTGTCAGGCGCCAAAAGTTCACTGAGTATTGACATGTCTCGAACTTATTTGGATTGGACTCGGAGAAATTTTGGTTTAAATAATATCGATTTGAATTCTCATCAACTACTCCGTCAAGATTGCCTGGAGTGGTTATCGGGAAGTCATCAAAAGTTTGACATTATTTTTCTTGATCCTCCAACATTTTCTAATTCTAAAAAAATGAGTACTACATTTGATTTACAAAGAGATCATCCATCATTGATACAGGCGGCATGCAAAAAATTGAGTAAAGATGGGACATTAATTTTTTCAAATAATTTCAGAAAGTTTAGGATGAACGAGTGCATTCTTGAGTCTTATGTTTGTACTGATGTCACAGATAAAACTATCGATCGAGATTTTGAAAGAAATAAAAAAATACATAAGGTTTGGTTGATAAAAAATACTGAGGAAAATATCTGAATGAGAACTGCTGTTTTATATATTGGGACTGCATGCCATCTTTGCGACTTTGCAAAAAACATTCTTGAGCCAATCTTTGAGTCAAAAGAGTGGGATTTGAAGAAGGTAAATATAAATACTAGTGATACTCTGCGAGAGAAATATGGAAATTCGATACCTGTCGTTAGCTTTCCAAGTGGTAAGGAAAAAGGTTGGCCGTTTACTGAGAGTCAAATTCGGGACCTTGTTAAGTTAGAGGATGAATCTATTTATAACTAATGCTTGGAGAGATATGAGTCCAAGTGGTTTGCAAAATTCTTGATTTCACTATTAGTTATGGTTGCCTGATTGCTCTGAATCTGCAGTCCACTCGAGCGCATTGTCTCCATAAAATCTCTCATATTTAAACGAGATTTTATGTTTTCTAATGTGTAAAGCTCGCCTCGGGGATTGAGCGCTAATCCACCCTTCTCAATGGCTTCTGCTGCCAGTGGGATATCTGACGTGATAACCATATCCTGTTTTGTCATAATATCTATGATTTTATTGTCTGCGGAATCAAACACTATTTCGACAACGATATTTTTTATTGATGAAATATTCGGATGTTGTATTGGTCTATTAGACACCAAAATTAATTCGATACCTGTTCTGATTGATGCTTTGAAAAGTATTTTTTTAATGGAATTAGGGCATGCATCAGCATCGACTAAAATTTTATTTGAGTTTGATTTGATTTTCGATTATCCGTAGAAGTTTTAGTGAGATTATCAAATTCACTTAGATCTTGTAAGTAGCTTTGTAAAGGGTAAAATACAAATAAAGTCACGTGGCCTTTGGTATTGGTCACCACTGTATGGAGGATATCATGCCCGAAATCACTTTACCTGATGGTAGTCAAAGACTGTTTGACCATCCCATTTCTGTTATGGATGTAGCTCGAGATATCGGGGAAGGCCTTGCGAAAGCCACAATCGCCGGTGTTGTGGATGGCATCCAGGTAGATTCTTCTCATATAATAGCAAAAGATTCTGAATTAAAAATACTTACTGACAGAACTGATGAAGGTTTGTTTATCATCAGGCACTCCACCGCGCATTTGATGGCCATGGCATTAAAAGAACTATTTCCTGATGCTCAAATTACAATTGGTCCTGTGATCGAGCATGGTTTTTTTTATGATATTGCATATGAGCGAGCCTTTACTCCTGATGATCTTGGTTTGATAGAGGATAGAATGATGCAGCTCAGTAAAGACGATTACAAAATTTCAAGAGAGCTTGTTGAGCGTGACAAGGCTATACAATTGTTTGATAGTTTAGGAGAGCATTATAAGTGTGAGATTATAAAAGATATTCCCGCTGATGAGACTTTAAGTTTATACAGACAGGGCGACTTTGTAGATTTATGTCGAGGTCCACATGTTCCTTCAACTGGAAAATTATCTGTCTTTAAGCTTACAAAAGTAGCTGGCGCCTATTGGCGAGGAGACAGCAATAATGCAACACTTCAAAGAATTTACGGAACTGCGTGGGCTAATAAAAAAGAACTGAAAGCGCACTTAAATAGGCTTAAGGAGGCAGAAAAACGTGATCATCGCAAACTCAACAAAAAACTTGATTTATTTCATTTCAGTGATGAAGCACCTGGATCAGTGTTTTGGCATCCCAAGGGATGGAAATTGTTTTTAGAACTTCTCGAGTATATGCGAAAGCGCCAAGATGAAGCTGATTACATAGAGGTTAATACTCCAGACGTCATGGATCGCAGTTTGTGGGAGACTTCTGGACACTGGTTTAATTATCGAGAAAATATGTTTCTAACGAAAACTGAGGATGAGCGCACTTTTGCACTTAAACCAATGAATTGCCCGGGTTCTGTATCCATGTTTTCCCAGGGTTTGAAGAGTTATCGTGACCTACCATTGAGGATGGCGGAGTTTGGGAAGGTGCATCGATATGAACCCTCAGGTTCTCTGCATGGATTGATGCGCGTGCGACATTTTACTCAGGACGATGCTCACATATATTGCACCGAAGATCAGATGGAGCAGGAGTGTATAGATGTAATAGCACTTGTATTGGACATATACAAAGATTTTGGTTTTGAAGATGTTGTCATCAAACTTTCAACCAGACCGGAGAAACGAATTGGCAGTGATGAAATTTGGGATAAACTTGAACAAGCCTTGATAAATGCATTGAAAGCTATGAACCTCAATTATGTCTTATATCCGGGTGAGGGAGCATTTTATGGACCTAAATTGGAATTTGTGCTTCGGGACGCTATAGGCCGTGATTGGCAGTGCGGTACCTTGCAAGTTGATATGAACCTCCCAGAGCGTTTTAATATTACTTATGTTGACGAGACGGGAGGTCGGGATAAAAGACCAGTTTTACTTCATCGTGCGCTGTTTGGCTCTATTGAGAGATTTATCGGTATTTTAATCGAAAACTATGAGGGAGCATTCCCGTTTTGGTTAGCGCCTGATCAGATAGTTGTAATAAATATTACTGATTCAAACGCGGAATATGCCTCTGACGTCGCAAAAAAGTTTCAAAATAATGGGTTTAGGGCAAATTGTGACTTGAGAAACGAGAAGATCGGATTTAAAATCCGCGATCATTCCATACAACGTGTACCATTTATTGTTGTTGTGGGTGAAAAAGAGCGACAATCGTCGACTGTATCAGTGAGGGACAGGGATGGTGAAGATCTTGGGGTTATGTCAATCGATGAGTCGATGGCCTTGTTCCACAGTAAGAACACAAGTAGAAAAATTTAAGTTAATAGAGCGGAGATATATTTATTAAAACAGACAAGAAGCGTGCACGCTTAAACGAGGATATTACTTCACCAGAAGTTCGTTTAATTGGCGCCGATGGAGCTCAGGTAGGGTTAGTCACGATAAATGAAGCACTAGAGACGGCTCAGGCTGATGGTTTAGATTTAGTTGAAATAGTTCCAGATTCGGAACCGCCAGTTTGTAAGGTGATGGACTATGGAAAGCATATCTTTGATATAAAGAAAAAAAATGCTCTGCAGAAGAAGAAACAGAAGCAAACGCAAGTAAAAGAGATGAAATTCAGGCCTGGAACTGATCAAGGAGACTATGAGATAAAGCTCCGAAGCTTGGTAAGGTTCCTGGAAAATGGTGATAAAGCTAAAGTCACTCTCAGATTTAGAGGGCGTGAAATGGCTCACCAAGAGCTCGGACTGGAGATGATGAAACGCATTGAAACTGATCTAGCTGAGCTATCGCAGGTGGAGCAGTATCCGAAGACTGAAGGTCGTCAAATGACGATGGTACTAGCGCCAGTAGGCAAGAAGAAGTAGTTAGACCCGCGTTCAGCCAATTTTTTGGCAGGCTGTCCGGGCTAGGTCTTGCATTTATTAAATGATCATTATGGAGATTAATAATGCCAAAAATTAAGACACACAGTGGAGCATCAAAACGCTTCAAAAAAACAGCCTCAGGCTACAAGCACAAGCATCAGCACAAAAGCCATATTCTTACGAAAATGACTACAAAGCGTAAAAGGCAGCTTAGGGGCACCAGTATTTTATCTGGTGCGGATTCTCCGAGGGTTGACCGGATGTTGCGACGTTAGTTATTTGATCATTTAAGGAGAAATATTGTGGCTAGAGTAAAAAGAGGAGTGCAGGCTAATCGTCGGCACAAAAAGATTTTAAAGAAAGCAAAGGGATATTACGGAGCTCGCAGTAGAGTTTTTCGGGTTGCTGTCCAAGCTGTTACAAAAGCAGGACAATATGCATACCGTGATAGAAGAACAAAGAAGCGCGTATTCAGACGACTTTGGATTGCGAGAATTAATGCTCAATCTAGAGTAGAGGGTTTGTCATACAGTCGTCTTATAAATGGGTTATCTAAAGCAGGTATAGAACTTGATAGACGTGTTTTGGCGGACTTGGCTGTGCACGATAAGGAAGCATTTGGGGCAGTAGTATCTCAAGCAAAGGCAGCCCTGGTCTAGGGCCCCAGTAGTTGGAACAGTTTAGAATTTTAGATTTGTCGATTAAAATTAATTCTAAAGGCTCCTGACCATGATTACGAGCGACTGGAAATAGATAATGGCTGATTTGCAAGCTATTAAAGCACGTGCCTTAGATTCCATCGAGGCAGTATTGAGTATCGAAGAGTTAGAGTCTTTGCGGGTTTATTATCTCGGTAAAAAAGGTGAATTAACTGCATTACTCAAGGGTCTTGGCTCACTTCCTGTGGAGCAACGACCAAAGGCAGGAGAAGATATTAATTTAGCTAAACGCGAGATTGCTGAATTTTTAAATGAGAAACGATTAGTCCTCAAGCAAAAAGAGCTGGAACAAAAGCTATCGCAAGAGACAATTGATGTTACCCTCCCGGGGAGAAATATTGATATTGGCGGTCTTCATCCAATATCACTTACTCTCAATTCGATAAAAGCTCTCTTTTTTGATCTTGGCTACACAGAAGAGACAGGTCCTGAAATTGAAGATGATTACTATAATTTTGAAGCACTAAATATACCTGCTCATCATCCAGCACGGGCAATGCATGATACTTTTTATCTTAATGAATCGACAGTGCTGCGGACGCACACATCGCCAGTTCAAGTTAGAACGATGCAAAATAAAAAACCACCCCTACAAATTATATGCCCTGGTAAAGTTTACAGATGTGACTCGGATATCACTCATACCCCAATGTTTCATCAGGTCGAGGGTCTTGTAGTTGATAAAGGGATAACATTTGCTGATTTAAAGGGTGTTGTAATTCAATTTTTAAACAGTTTTTTCGAAAAAGATTTGCCTGTCAGGTTCCGTCCCTCTTATTTTCCTTTCACCGAACCATCTGCAGAGGTTGATATGCAATGCACTTCTTGTGGAGGTAAAGGCTGTCGAGTTTGTGGTCACACTGGTTGGTTGGAGGTAATGGGCTGTGGGATGGTTCACCCAAACGTTTTCAAACATTGTGATGTAGATACTAATATTTTTTCAGGATTTGCGTTTGGTATGGGGGTTGAGCGCCTTGCAATGCTCAAATATGGTGTGAATGACTTGAGATTGTTTTTCGATAATGACCTTCGATTTTTACGGCAGTTCTCATAGGGTGAGTTTATGAAGTTAAGTGAATCCTGGCTCCGATCGCAAACTAATTTGTCGATAGACACCAATTTGTTGGTCAAACAATTGACAATGGCTGGACTGGAAGTTGATTCAGTATCCTCAGTTAAAGCTATTTCTGGTGTAAAGATTGCTCAGATTGCAGACGTTCAGCCACATCCAGATGCAGATAAATTAAAAGTATGCGATGTTAATGATGGAGATAATATTCACAAAGTAGTGTGCGGAGCGCCTAATGCTAAGATTGGTAGAAAGATTCCCTTTGCCACAATTGGAGCAATACTGCCTGGGGACTTTGAGATTAAAAAAACAAAAATCAGAGGTGTCGAGTCAAATGGTATGCTGTGTGCGCAAGATGAATTGGGACTTGGAGATGACTCCGCAGGATTATGGGAGCTGCCTTTAGATGCACCAATTGGAGAAGATCTCAGTAATTACCTCGAGCTCAATGACAATATCATTGATATTGATCTAACTCCAAATCGAGGTGATTGTCTCAGTTTGAGAGGGATCTCGAGAGAGATCGGTGTCATAAACAATTGTGATGTTGTTATGCATTTAGACGATAAAGTGCATGCAAATATTAATGATTCAATTAATTGTACTATAAGTGCTCCCGAGGGTTGCGCACGCTATATCTCAAGAGTGATAAAGAATATAAATTTAAATGCGAAAACTCCCATTTGGATGCAAGAAAAGTTGAGGCGAAGTGGTATAAGATCAAGAAGCCCAATAGTGGATGTTACCAACTATGTATTATTGGAAATTGGACAGCCAATGCATGCTTTTGATTTATCGAAAATCGATGGTGAAATAATAGTTCGTTATGCTAATAAAGAAAATCTCAAGCTTTTAGATGATACCTTCGTATCCTTGGATAAGGATACGCTTGTTATAAGTGATCAGAGCAAAGTGCTTGCTATGGCTGGGATAATGGGTGGTGAAGATTCGTCGGTTGGTCCATTAACAGATCAAATTTTGCTTGAGAGTGCTTGGTTTAATCCAAAAATCATTTCAGGTAAAGCAAGAAAATATGGAAAGCATACCGATTCATCCCATCGCTTTGAACGTGGGGTTGATCCAGAGATTCAATACTTGGCTATTGAACGAGCGACCTCATTAATTCTTGATATTTGTGAAGGAATTCCTGGTCCAATAACAGAAACTGTATTGCAAGATTATTTGCCTGATGAGAAAAGTATTTCATTCGATAACGATGAGATTCAAAAACAGTTGGGAATCGAAGTTGAGGGGGAGGAAATTGAGCGGATATTTGGGCGACTGGGATTGACCAAAAAAAATTATGAGTTGGGCTTCACGACTTGGAATATTCCGAGTTGGCGCTTTGATCTAGAGATTCAACAGGATTTGATCGAGGAAGTTGCTAGGATCAAAGGCTATGATAATTTACCTGTTACTCTTCCCAGGTTTGAAGCTAAAACAAAAAATGTAAAGAATCATAAAACCGACATTTTTAAAGATATACTAGTTAATAAGGGTTATCAGGAGGCGGTTACTTACAGTTTTATTGACCCCGAGGTTCGAAAATTATTATTTAAAAATATCCAGGGTTCGACTCTATTAAACCCTATCTCGAATGAGATGTCAGAGATGAGAGTGTCTGTCTGGCCGGGACTAATAAATGCCGCTTTACATAATTTAAATCGCCAACAGACGAGAATTCGATTGTTTGAATTGGGTCAATGCTTTATGCCAGTTGGAAATACTGTAATGGGATACCAAACTCAATTTGCGGGCCTAATTTGTGGGAGTAGATATGAAAAAAGCTGGAGCACTACAGCGGCAAATGTAGATTTTTATGACTTGAAAGGGGATGTCGAGACTTTACTTTATACAATAGTGAAAGGAGAGGAATGCGAATTTAGGGCAAAAGCATATGACTTCTTTCATCCTGGTCAATCTGCTGAAATTTTAATAGATAAAGAAGTTGCTGGATGTTTGGGGCGACTTCACCCATCAATAGAGAGCAAGTTAAATTTTAAGCAGCCAGTTTACCTTTTCGAAATCAATATCGACAAAGTTGTCACAGCTATCGATCAAGGATTCGAAAGCATCAGTAAGTTTCCTGAAGTGAGAAGAGACTTGGCATTTCTTGTAGATGAATCAGTTCAGGCATCTGCTTTGATTAGCGCGGTTAAAAATGCAGCAGGCAAATATTTGGTGGATTTAAAGTTATTTGATGTTTATGAGGGAAAAGATATTGAAAATAAAGGGAAAAGTATTGCTTTGGGGTTGACCTTTCAGCATCCATGCCGCACTCTTACAGAAACGGAAATAAATTCATGGATAAATGATGCTGTGACAGCGTCTTTGGATAGTTTTGGCGCAACGCTTAGGTCTTGAATTTGATTAATAGATTATTTTGAAGGTAATTGGAATGGCAGCACTGACAAAGGCCGACTTAGCAGAAATGTTGTTTGAAGAACTCGGGCTTAACAAGCGAGAAGCTCGCGAAATAGTAGAAATGTTTTATGTCGAGATCAGTGAAGCTTTGGAAAAGAATGACAATGTTAAAATCTCTGGGTTTGGAAATTTTGAGCTTAAAGATAAAAAAAGTAGACCTGGACGAAATCCGAAAACTGGTGAAGAAGTCGATATATCAGCTCGAAGGGTTGTAACTTTTAAGCCAGGGCAAAAATTGAGGGCTAGAGTAGATACATATGCTGGAGGCGAGTGATAATAATCAACTGCCGGCCATTCCGGGTAAGCGGTATTTTACGATTGGTGAGGTGAGTGAGCTCTGTGGTGTTAAGCCTCATGTACTGAGATATTGGGAGCAAGAATTTCCTGATCTAAGTCCTGTAAAAAGACGTGGTAACCGCCGTTACTATCAAAGACAAGATGTGGTCCTGATACGACAAATTAGATCTCTTTTACACGAGCAAGGTTTCACAATAGGTGGTGCAAGGCAGAAGCTTGATGACTCACCTTCAAAGAAAGAAATGACTCCGTATAGACAACTTTTAGATCAAACAGTATCAGAGTTGGAAGACATATTAAAAACTCTTGATTAGCAGAAATGCTTGCAAATTCGGGGCGTAGCGCAGCCTGGTAGCGCACTACACTGGGGGTGTAGTGGTCGCAGGTTCAAATCCTGCCGTCCCGACCAGGCATTGAAAAGCTGGCGCGACCTGCTTTAATAAAATCTCAATTGCATACACTTTTAGCGCTAAATGTTGCGGATTCACTTTAATTTCGGATAAAGTCATTAGCAACAAATTAAAGGTTACTCGATATGTTCTACTTTTGTTTAAGATGCCTAATTATCGGCGCAGCAATTCTAACTACTTTTTTTGCAAATGCATCCTTGGTTATGAAGCCATCACTGGATTCAGATTTGAGATACTCGGATATAATTCTAGAGGGCACTTATAATAGTACTATCTCAAAACCGGAAAAGTTTTTGGGTTTTGAAGTTGGAGATAGAGTGGCAACCCCACTTCAAATTGTCGATTCTCTAGAAGCTTGGTCTTCTCAGTCAGAGCGCATAAAAGTAATAGAGTATGCTAGATCGCATGAAGGTAGGCCACTCCATGCAGTATTTATCTCATCTCCAGATAATATTTCGCGATTAGACGAAATAAAGAGCGATATTATTCGAATTTCGGATGCTAGAAAAATAAATGACTCTGAAGCCTCTGAGATTATTGAAGGGCTTCCCGCAACAGCATGGATGGCTTACTCGATTCACGGAAATGAGACATCTGGAGCAGACGCCGCACTTGCAAGTATCTACCACCTTATAGCGAGTGAAGATCAGGAAGTCTCGTCGATGCTCGATAATATGATAGTAATCATTGATCCATTGATGAATCCTGATGGACGGGATCGTTTCTCTAAGTCATTGGAACAGTATCGTGGAACTGCGCCTAATGTTGATGATCAATCATTACTTCATACAGGGGACTGGCCTTATGGTCGAACTAATCACTATTTTTTTGATTTAAACAGAGATTTTTTCTTCCTCACACAACCTGAGACGCAAGGTCGTGTCGCTATGATTAATGAGTGGCGTCCTCAACTGATGATTGATGGTCATGAGATGGGCTCGCAAGACACTTTTTTAATGGGACCTCCGAGACAACCACTAAATGAAAATATTGATAAAGATTTGCAAAAGTGGGCACATATATTTGCTGAGGAGCAAGCTGAGGCTTTTGATGATCGAAACTGGCGTTATTACACGGGTGAGTGGTTTGAGAATTTGTATCCCGGATATTCAAATTATTCTGAATATCGGGGCAGTATGCATATTTTGTATGAGCAATCACGCATGGCAGAAGATGGGGTCAGGCGTCCTGAAGGAACGGTGCAGACTTACAAAGAATCAGTGCATCATCAATTTGTGAGCACAATAGCGAACTTAGAATCTCTAGCTAAGCACTCACAGGCAATGTACAAAGATTTTTGGGATGGAAGGAAATACAACGTTTCCAAAAGTGGCCGATTTGCCGATCGAAGTTTTGTGATTTTGGCAAATGACAACGAAGGGAGATTAAAGGATCTTGTTCAAAGGCTTGAGGCTCAGGGGATAGAATTATACAAAAATAATAGCTCAATCGAGGTTGATCAAGCTACATATCAAACTGGTGAAACTGTCAAAAAATTTATTATTCCTGTCGGTAGTTTGATTATCCCCAACAGGCAACCTGACGCTCCTTTAGTGGCTGCGATAATGGAATTTGACGCCGAGTTCAGCAAATCAGTGCTTATTGAAGAACGCCAAAAAACCCTGAAAGATGGCTCTTCAATAATGTATGATACGACGGCTTGGAATTTCTCTATGATGTATGGCCTTCCTGCAGTTACTGTGGAGCAAGAAATTACCAGTGAGCTAACTCCATGGGAAATCACATCTGCTCCAATTGAACTCGATTCGAACGCTAATGCTTGGGCTGTGAATGGGCATGATGATAGATCAGTGGCCCTTGCAGCAAGATTAATGGAAAAAGGTGTGAACGTCAGGATAGTTGATCAGTCAACGAAAATATCGGGAGCAAAAATATCTCGAGGCAGTGTAATAGTAGCCACAGTGGATAATCCAAATATATCAAATTTGTCGAAATTGGTAGCAAATGAAGCTAAGTATCTTGGCACTCCTATCGCATCTATAAGTTCTGGTTATGGTAAAGGCGATCTTCCTGATTGGGGGGGAAGGCATTTTCGGTTGCTTAACCGTCCACAAGTTGCGATCTTAAGCCACAATGGATTTAATAGCTATGACGTCGGAGCATCCTGGTGGAGCATTGACCATCATCTTGGTATACGTCACAGTCAGATTAACTCATCATTTATTAGTCGTGCAGATCTTCGACGCTACAACACGATAGTGATGCCAAGCGGTGGTAAAAATCTTAATGCCTCAGAGACTGCAATTTTGAGTGATTGGGTTAAACAGGGAGGTACTTTAATTGCTCATGGTCGGAGTTCAAATAGCCTCGCACATGATGAGGGGATAGGAACTGTTCGAAGTGTGCAAGATACTTTTGAAAAGGCTGAAGAGTATGATTTAAAAGTACAAAGGGAGCTTTTAGCGGAAAATTACAAACTCGAAATGAAATCAGTGATGTCGCATTATGTCGACACAGAGACACCTTATCCATGGAAATCTGGTGCAGCGATTTTAAGTAAAGATGAATTAGAAAGGAGAGACAAATGGCAGTCTATTTTTATGCCCTCAGGCGCCATGGTTGTCGGACGAGTTGACTCTGAGCATTGGCTTACTTTTGGTACACCAGAGATATTGCCTTTATTGTATGGAAATCAACCGATACTTATGACTAATAATCAGTCAGAGGCCGTTGTCCGAATAGGTAAGCTAAATAAAAATTATGGTAATGAAGAGGCTCGAGCAATTAATTGGTCTACTTTGCCTTCGGGTTATGATATGCAAGTTCGAATGAGTGGTTTGGTTTGGCCAGAGGCTTCTCAAAGAATTGCTAATTCAGCTTATTTGACCCGTGAGAGACTAGGGAGAGGTCAGATTATTCTCTTTTCTGGGCAGCCTAACTTTCGAGGAGCAACTCGAGGAACAACTCGACTTTGGTTAAATGCGCTGGTCTATGGTTCTGGTCTGGGGACTTCCCTTAAAATTACTCCATAATTAGTTTGTTAAGGCTGAGCTAATGAAATCCTTTTTGCCCTGGCTCTTGTTAATTTGGGCTATAGTCGGATGCAGTGGGTCAGGCAAGAATTCGAATCTGCCAGCCGCTGATTCAAATAATAAGACTGCTAAGAATTTAAGCTGGTTTAAGCGCTCTGCAATGGATGCATACATGAAATATAGTGTTTGGTCTGAAAATCGCTCAGGCTTTGTAACTATGTTTGCGCAGGATGGACAAGTTGTCCACTCAAGTGCAGTAGGTTGGGCAGATAGAGAATTAAAAAAACCAATGCGGATTGACACTTACATGCGTTTTGCCTCGATGACAAAGCCAGTGACGGCGATCGCTGCTTTAATTTTAGTAAATGACGGAAAGTTGCGTTTAAACGATCAAGTAGCATCCTATATTCCATCTTTTGGTAATCTCCAAGTTGCGGTTTCCGAAAACAAAAATTCTGCTGGTTTTTTTGATACTAGACCCATTCAAAAACCATTGTTGGTAAAGCATCTTTTGATGTTCTCATCCGGCATTGGACCAGGATATTCAAAGGCAAGTGATTTATACAAGCATTGGATGGCTAACGGAATCAGAAGTCATGAATCGGGAGAATTGGTGGAGAGAGTTGAAAAACTCTCGCAATTACCGCTTTTTGAAGAACCCGGAAGTGCTTGGCGCTATGGTAGCTCAGCAGACGTTCTAGCACGTGTTGTTGAAGTGGTATCTGGAGAAGCTTTTGATGTTTTTTTAAAGGAGCACATTTTTGACCCATTAGGCATGGATAACACGCGTTTTTTACATGCAGTTCCTGACCACGAAATTCTTGCGCGAGTTTATACTCAGGATTCAGATGGAGAGCTTGTTTTAGCGCCCAAAAGAATTGACTCTGAATGGAATGAGGGCGGCTCTGGGTTAGTATCAACTGCTTCGGATTATATGCGTTTCGCACTGATGATTTGGAACGGAGGTGAATTTGATGGTGTCCGTATACTCCCCAAACAAGTGATAAGCGACATGACATTACCTCATGTTAAAAAAGGTGTTTTTGCGAGAAGAGATGTTAAAGGATTAGGCTGGGGACTGGGTGTTGGTGTAGTTGTTAATGAAGATTCAACATTACCCAGTAAATTGGGAGATATTTTTTGGGGCGGGTATTACGGGACAACTTTTTTCATTAGCCCCAGCACAGGTCTTGTTGGTGTAATTCTCTCGCAAAATGAAATGAGTCAGCACAGCGGTGGATACCAAACTCCAATCTATGCGATTCAAGCGATAGCGCTTTCAGGTAGCTAGGTAAATATTGATTTTTTCGTCGGCTGACGCATCGAGTCAATATCTACTTTTACTCAACGTTCAGGTATGATCATCTAATATAATTATTATAAAACTTTAATGTTTAGTATTAGTCATAAATTAATAACGTCGATATTTATTTCACTTGCTTTGACTGCCTTTTCGTCACTCAAAATCATTGCAGCTGAATATTATGTTTCTGAAAATGGTTCTAATTCTAATTCTGGTGGATCAGAGAGTGACCCGTTTTTGACTATTGCCAAAGCAATGAATCTTACAAGCCCTGGTGATACTGTATATGTAATGGATGGAACTTACCGAAATACTGGCTATGGCAGTGGTATTGATGGAACAGATCTTACCAACGGTAATGTTGTTCGGATAACTACCTCCGGTGCAGCGGGTGCACCCATTACTTTAAGAAACTTAGAGGGTCACAAGCCTAAAATACAATTTGATGGCTCTGGAGGGATTAATTTTGCTCCAAATACCGGCTACATAATTATCGACGGATTTGAAATTGAGGGTCCTTCTCAGTTCATTACCTATGATCAAGCAATAGCCGATAGAAATTACAAGATACAAGTCGCTGAGGATGATGATGCAAGCACAAGCTACGGCAACAATTATTTTTCAGGGAGAGGAATATACGGATATGGTCCTCACTCCAATGTAATTGTGAGGAATAATATTGTACATGATACTCCAGGCTCGGGTATTCGATTTAACGATTCGGACTACATGACGATTGAATATAATGAGGTGTACAACACAACTTGGTGGACATCATCTGCCTCTAGCGCGATTGTTTATGCAGAGTCTATTGCGCTTGAGGGAGACAATGGTTCAGAAATTAAAATGATTATGAGAGGAAATGTTGTTTATAACAATTGGAACCGGATACCTTTCTATGTCACACAGTTGCCCGATAATGCGGGCGGTCCAGGAGGAGATTACGGAACAGCATCTCAGGACTATATTTTAGATGGACAAGGGCTATATGTAACTCGCAGTGATCCCTCGTATGCGGGGACATTCTTATTTGAAAATAATCTTCTGATCAACAACGGTAAGAATGGAATAAATTTTGACCATTCTGAAGGTGCCAGTGGTATTTATCGAAATAACACGTTATACCTTAATGGCGTCCATAATATTATTCAGGATCTATCTGTAGCCGATGGAAACCCCCGTCATGTCGGCGGTAATAAGGTTGCTGGTATTTTAGCACACGACGTTACTTCTGTTATTGTGGCAAATAACATTGTTGTTACTCGGGATAATGAATATTCAGCACTCACTTTTAGAAATTTTTCGAATAAAGTAGTTACGAATAATATATTTCGAAATGGAAGTACGCCTGATAATTATCCTACAACCGTTTTTGATGTCGACCCAAAATTTGTTAATGCCCCAGGTGCTATTCAAGGCTCAGTGGATATGGCAGGTACTGATTTTTCATTAAAGCCTGATTCGCCAGCTATAAACGCAGGAAATCCAAGTTACTCTGCAGCACTTGATATCAATAAAAAAGCACGTCCAGAAGTGGGAGACGCCATTTCTTCTTCAAGTTTCGAGACTGGAGAGGGTGGCTGGGGAGCCTGGTCAACCACGTTAAGCACATCTGCTGATGAATCTCGCTCTGGCATAAATAGTCTTTTAGTGTCTGACAGATCCTTTAACTATTCGAGTGCAAGATTATATTTGGATGATGCATTGACGGTGGGAGAAACTTATTCTTTTTCAGCTTGGGTAAAGCTTCCTGATGGAGCATCAGGTAGCACAAAAGCAACAATCAGAACAAAAACTGGAGACGATGCACCTGTTTATATTGACTGGACTACTAGCGATCGTGAGGATAATACGGTTATCGCATCAAGTAGCGAGTGGACACAAATATCTGGAGATTATACTCACAGCTCAGCGGTCGATAGTATTTTTGTTTACATTAAAGGTCCGCAAGTTGGTGATGGACTATTTGATTACTATATTGACGATGTCTATATAATTCCTCAAGGATCGACTCCGCCTAGTTTTGGTTCTGACACTGACATTGTTGATATAGGTGCTTATGAGTATGAAAACACAAACATTGCTCCCGTATTCACCTCAGGGGCGTCTTTTAGTATCGATGAGAATCAGACTGTTATTGGAACAGTTACAGCCAATGATTCTGAGGGGGATATTTTGACGTTCTCTGTATCAGGATCTGATTTATCAATTAGTGCATCAGGAGTCTTGACATTTAACGCAGCGCCTGACTATGAAACTCAATCTTCTTATACCGCTACAGTAACAGTCACTGATGGGACGAACTCAGTTACTCAACTCGTCACAATCTCAGTGCTTGATGTAAATGAACTGCCTATTTTTACCTCCCTCTCAAACTTTAATGTAGCTGAGAATCAGACTGTTATTGGAACAGTTACAGCCAATGATCCTGAAGGAGATACTTTGACATTTTCTGTATCAGGATCTGATTTATCAATCACATCAACTGGAGAATTAACTTTCGTTTCGTTGCCTGATTATGAGACTCAATCCTCTTATACTGCTATTGTGACGGTGGTCGATGGCAGTAATACCACAAATCAATCTATTACAGTCACACTAATTGATATTAATGAGGCGCCAGTCTTTACTTCTTTATCAAGTTTTAGTGTTGTTGAGAATCAAACATCGGTCGGTCAAGTCCAAGCTGCAGATCCTGAAGGCAGTGATTTAACTTTTTCAACATCAGGGACAGAAATATCAGTAACCCCAGCTGGGGTTTTAACCTTTAATTTGGCGCCTGACTATGAAAATCAATCTTCGTATTCGATATCAGTTAGTGTAAGTGATGGCGTTAATAACTCGACTCAAGCTATTACAGTTTCAATTGTTGATGTTGATGACACCTCGCCAACGTTCACATCAAATGCAATATTTACTGTTCCAGAAAATAGATTAAGAATTGGAACTGTTACAGCTACTGATCCAGATAGCTCTGATATTATTTTCACGGTTTCAGGTAATGAAGTTGAGATCACTTCTTCAGGGATGCTTAGTTTCAAATTAGCGCCGGATTATTCGGTCAAGTCATCTTACTCTGCAATTGTAACAGCAACTGATGGAACTAACGTGTCAAGTCAAGATATTACCGTAAATATCATTGAAACTTCTGAGCTGAACTCAATTGACATTGACGGTAATAATAACTTTGATGCATTGACTGACGGGCTTTTAGTGCTAAGGAGTATGTTTGGTCTTTCGGGAGATGCATTAATTACTGGAACTGTCTCATCTAATGCGGTCTTCACCAGTTCACAAGAAATTCAGTCGAGGTATTCCTCGATTGAGGCGTCATTGGATATAGATGCTGACGGAAATATTGATGCACTAACAGATGGTTTACTAGTTTTGAGATACTTATTTGGTCTGCGGGGAGATACACTTGTTACAGGGGTTATATCACCTGATGCAGTTCGAACATCTGCACCAGAAATTGAGCAATATATATCAAACCTTACTACCTCCGATGGATCTTAAAATTGCGAGGAAAAGTGAATTTATTATTTAGATGCTTATCAAATATTATCTTTGCAATATTTTTGTCTACTCTAATGCCATTCTCTTATGCATCGGAAAAACTTAATGTCTCTCCAAATTTCATATTAATTTTATTAGATGATTATGGTTGGAGCAGTCTATCAAAAGCGATGGATAAAAATTATCCAGATGCGAAAAGTGACTTTTATCAAACACCTAATATGAATCAAATTTTAGAGCGAGGCATACGCTTTTCTAATGGTTACGCATCCTCTCCTGTATGTTCTCCCACAAGATATAGTATTCAGTTTGGAAAAGATCCTGCCTCATTAGGCCGGACAAGAGGTTTAGGCCCTAACAATGTTAATCATGATCAAGTCGGCATACCTAAAATACTTAAAAGCGCTAACAGTAATTATGTCACGGCTCACTTTGGCAAATGGCATATCGATGCAAATCCATCTCGGTATGGTTACGATGAGCATCATGGTGAGTCTGGTAATAGAGCAGGTGGATTTGATACAGGCAAAAATAATCGTCAGTGGGTGGGTTATGCAGCTGATGATCCTAAATTAGTGAATCAGTTAACTGTCGATACAATCGACTTTATGGAAAGAGCCTCGAAATCAGGAAAACCTTTCTTTGTGCAGCTCTCTCACTACGCAGTACATTCTGATATTGTCTATTCAGAAGATGCTTATGAGCGAGTAGGCAGGCGAGAAAAAGGCAACCTCCATAGAAATCAAGGCTATGCAGCCATGATCGAGGATCTTGATTTTACAATTGGAGATCTTTTGGATGCTTATGATCGACTTAACCTAAAAGACAATACTTACTTAATTTTGGTTTCTGATAATGGTGGTATGCCAGTGTTACCTCAAAAAGTAAACCTAGGTAAACCTTATAAACCTGGTTTAAATCATCCACTTTTAAGGGGCAAATGGGATGTAATGGAGGGCGGTATCAGGATTCCATTTGCAGTGATGGGACCGAGTATTACTGCAAATTCTCAAAGTGATGTGCCTGTTGTAACTCACGATTTATTGCCTACGATAGCTGATTTAGCAGGTGCGAATAAATATATACCAGAGGATTTGGACGGTGGTAGTTTAAAAAAGTTATTTGTTGAACCGAATGCCAATGTAGAAAGAAATTTTGATGCCTTAATATTTCATTATCCTCACTATAACAGAGTAGGAATGAATGAGCCTCATTCTGCAATTCGCATGGGTGATCATAAGCTGGTGAATTTCCCTGTTTCCAAAAGATCATTATTGTTTAATATTAAAAATGATTTAGGAGAACAAAGAGATTTATCAGAACAATTACCTGACGTAGTTACAAAGCTACAAGAAAAGCTCTCAAATTTTTTGGAATCTGTAGATGCTGAAAAGCCTGAAGATGCTTATAACTGGAAGACAACTGGAAAGAGTGGAGAGATGAGGACAGAATTCTTTGAGAGGTATAAACAATGATCATTCTGATAAGTAAGAGAGGGTTTTAATGGCTCAAAAAGATGTAGGACATAAGGTTCCTATACATACTCTTAAAACGACAGAAGAGACGATGAATCTCTATAATGATTGGTCTTTAGATGATAAATATAATCAAGACATGATTGATTGGGCATATTCAGGCCCTGACGAAGTTGTGAATGCTTTTGCAAAACATGCGGAAAATAAATATATCTCGATTTTGGATGCCGGTTGTGGATCGGGCCTGGTAGGCAAAAAGCTCTCCCAAACCGGCTTTTCTATGTTAGATGGTGCCGATATTTCTGCCGGATTAATGAAATCAATTCCCAAAGGGATTTATTCGAATCTATTTAAGATCGATTTGAATAAACCGCTTGATTTTCCTGATTCTCACTACGACGCGATTTTATGTGTTGGAACCTTTACCTATGGACATGTTAGGGCAAAAGCACTTGAGGAGTTCACGAGAGTTGTGAAACCTGGAGGACTTATCGGTTTTACGATCAATGAGGGCGTTTTTGCTGAGCATGGTTTTCAAAGTCTACTGGAGGAGATGGTGCTTCAGTTAAAGCTTGTTAAACTAGAATTTTTTCTCTCAGACTATCTTGCATCAAAAGACGTTGGGGCTTGGCTTGGCATATACCGAGTTCTTTGAGTCTTAATTACTGCTTTAAATCTCGAGGTAGGTCTTTCTTAATAAACTAATATCCAACTTAAATAAAAAAGGGTCCATGACGCAATAGTTGCACCAGCAAATATCAGCGCCGCAGACCCTATTGAGGAACTTTTATTTTTAATCATTCATCTTTCCAATTAATAACGCGAATCATTATCATTTGTATCCGCAATAAAGTCAA